>CAZYWA010000088.1:0-19899 GCA_964650975.1 uncultured bacterium | reverse complement strand
TCCGCGCTGCGCAGCAGGTCGCCGCTGCCGAAGAAGCGGGTGTTGGGCTCGAGCACCAGCGGCACCGGTGGGGGAGCGGGCGAGAGCACCGGCGCGGGCGCCGCCGCTCCTTCGGCGGGGTTCGGCGTGCGCAGCGCGGCGAGCCGGGGAAAGCCGCCGAGCGGTGCGCGCTCGGCGCGCTCCGATCGATCGCCCGCGGGGCTCAGGTCGATCCACGTGGTTCGCGAGCTCTCGAGCTGCGCTTCGCTGAGCGCCGCGCCGAACACCCGGGCGCCGTCGAGCACCGCGCCGCTCAGCACCGCCGAGCCGAGGTTCGACTCGCGCAGGTCCGCGTCGGTCAGATCCGCTTCCTCCAGATTCGCTGCCTGCAGGTTGGCGCGCGCCAGATCGGCGCCGCGCACGACCGCGCCGCCCACGTAGGCCGCGTTGAGGTCGGCGCCGCGGCAGCGGGCGCCGCCCAGATCGGCCTTGCCCAGGTTCGCGTCGGTGAGCACCGCGCGTTCGAGCCGCGCCGTGACCAGGCACGCTCGCTCCAGGTTCGCGCCTTCGAGGTTGGCGGCCGCGAGATCGGCGCCGCGCAGCGACGCCTTGGTGAGGTTGGCGCCTTCCAGGTCGGCATTGCGCAGCTTGGCGCCATCGAGCAGCGCTTCCGCCAGGTACGCCTCGCGCAGGTTGGCGCTCGACAGATCGGCGCCACGTAGATCCGCGCCTCCCAGGTTGGCGCCGCTCAGGTCCGCCCGCGCCAGGTTGGCCTTGCCGATCGCGATTCCTTGAAGCTGCATTCCGGCGAGGTTGGCGCGCTCGAGCGAGCCGCCCACCTGCAAATCCCGGAGCACCGTCTGTGCGGCGCGATTGCTCATGAGCCAGATCCTTTCGTGTGGTGAGCTCAGCCGCCCGTGCGCCGCGGCAGCTTGCCGCCCAGCGACTCGACGTAGCGCACCAGCCGGTCGATGCGCCGCTCGAACGGCAAGGTTTGGAGAACGTCGATCAGCCCGCGCTCGCCCATCTCGGCGAGCGCCAGGTTGATCTGCAAGGCCACGTCGAGCCGCCGGCGGCGATGCGCCCAGCGCACTCGATCGTCGCGCCGCAAGCTCTCGTAGTGATCGTGGAGCTCGCGCAGGTCGGCGACCAGCCCGGAGAGACGCGCCAGGTGCTCGGCGCGGCCAGCCGCATCGGGCGCGCCGCGCCGCGACACCAGATAGCCCTGGACCCGCACGCAGATCCGCGTGGCCAGCGATTCCGAGATCCCCGCCGTCACCGAGAGGTCTCGGGGCGTCGCCTCGGCGAACATGTCGACCACGGTGAGGCCGGCGCCGAAGAGCTTGTCGAGGGTGACGGTGCCCACGTCGGGGATCTGCCGCAAGAGCGAGAGCAGGATCACGTCGTCGGCCGGAGAAGCGCCTTCGTCGATGCGGAAAGCGACCGGAAGCGAGCTCTCCAGGGCGGAATAGGCGTCCAGGATCCGCGCCCGCACGATGCCCGCCACGATCGGATCGCCCGAGTCGACCGCCGCCTGCAATGCCGCGCTGAAGCGGTTGAGCTTGGGGCCGAGCTCGCCCACCGGCAGCCGCTCGGCGGCACGCGCCACCATCTCCATCGCGGGCCGGTGCATCTCGAGCCCGGCGGCTCCGTAGGGTCCGCGGCGCAGCTGCAGGACGAAGCGCTGCACGGGCGCGATGTACGAGCGGGTGATCTCGGCGAAGACGCCCACCGTGCCGGCCGCGGGGTCGGAGGCGAGCGCGTCGGCGTCCACCGGGTCCGGGTCCACGATCCGGGCAGCGCCCAACACCGCGTCCGCCACGGCGCTCGGGACGGCCGGACCGAGCGGCTCAGCCGCCGTGCCGCTAGCCGGCGGCGACGCTTCCGGGCCACCGTTGCCGGGCGTCCGATCGGGGGGTGCCGTTGCCGCGCCGCCGGTGTCGGAAGCAGGGGCGAACAGACTGTCGAACCGCCGATCGACGAGCCCCCCGAGGCTCTCCTCCGGCGACGACTCGTCCGGCACTGGCGTCGATTCCAGGATCGAATCGCCGGGCACCGCCACGTGCGCCGGCGGCGGGCTCGGAGTCTCGCGCCCGCGGCGCTGCAGCATTCGTGACCAGAGGCTCACGGGCGGAGGTCCTGTGGGCGAATCCAGAGGGCGCGCTCGGGAACGACACCCCGAACGCGATCGAGCCAACCATTATGGGCAGACTGGGCATGCTCGTGCCAATGGCTCACGAATCCGGGTCGTCGGTCGGTGTCGAGGCCAGCACCTGCCGCGCTTCCGCGCCGCCGCCACCGCTCAGGGACGGGGCCGCAGCACGAAGAGCGCCGGATTGGGCGCGGCGTCGATGCACAGGCCCAGGTCGATGGGTACCAGCATCGGGCAGGGCTGGTCGCGCAGACTTCCGCCGACGTAGAGATTTCCCTCGGGCCCGAGCACCGGAGTGCCCCAGTCGATCGGCTGGTCGACGGTGAAGCTGAGCTCCAGGTCGCCGTCTGGACCGACGGCCAACACGTACCCGCCGGTGTCGTCGCGCCCGTGCGCCGAGACGTAGGCCACCCCGCGCCGATCGAGCGCGATGCCGTTGAGCGAGCCGACCGCGCCCTGCGCCTCGGGGTCGAAGGTCCAGAGCGTCGCTCCGTCCGCGGGCGCCAGCGCCACGAGCTTCCCGCCCGCGATGGCGTTGTTGTTGCCGGAGGCGACGTAGACGCGCTCCGTCTGGCCTTGCTCCTCGCGCAGCGCCAAGCCGTAGGCGTAGGCCGCGTGCTCGCCGTCGACCGGGACCGAGGCGGGCCAGGCCAGCTCGGCCGTCGTGCCCAGATCGCGAAAGGCCATCGCCTGCGCGTGATAGCCGATGGACGCGGAGGAGCCGCCCACGTAGAGCGTGCCGTCGCTGCCCACCGCGAGAGCGGTCGCACCGAACGAGAACCCGTGGCTGTCGCGGAGCTCGATCGACCACGCGAGATGCTGCTCACCGCTGCCACCGGCCTGGTCCAGATCGAACGCGAAGAGCTGGCCGGGCTTCTCCCAGACGGCGCCGTCCTGCGGCACCATCGACGCCGGAAAGGGCGAGTAGCTGCCGTCGTCGTCGTGGCGCCAGAAGCCCGCGGCATAGAGCCTGCGGCCGTCGGGCGAGGTGGCGAGCGCGACGAAGCTCGAATCGACGGTGCGGTCGGCGGATGGATAGCGCCAGCGCTCCGTGCCGTCGGGATTGATCGCGTAGACCGCGTTGGTCTCGAAGGGGCCCACGCCGTAGCTGCCGACGTACACGACGCCCTGATCGTCCACCCACGGCGCGGCGATCACCTCGCCGCCGCCGTCGGGATCGTCGCGGTCGCTGGGGTCGTAGGTCTGGAACCGCCAGCGCTGCTGGCCGGTCGATGCGTCGAGCGCATAGAGCGATCCGTCGCCACGGCCCGCGTAGAGCACTCCGTTTCGCAGCGCCGGCCGTCCCTCGACCGTGCCCGCGAGCCACGTGCCAGCCCCACCGGTCGGACAGCGCTCGGGATCCTCTCGTCCGGCGTGGTCGTAGCAAAACGGAACCCGGGGTGGAGCGAACGGCGCGGGCCAGGCCGGGCTCAGATCGGGGTGGAACGCGAAGACCTTGCCGTCGAGCTTGTCCCAGTCTCGCCGGTCCACCGATCCGAGACTGCGCAGCACTCCCCACGTGCCGGCGTACACCGTGCCGTCTTCCGAGACCGTCACCGGCATGTTGAGCGACAGGCCATCGCCGATCTCGGTTCGCGCGAGCTGCTGTGCCGACACCGAGGACGGTCCCGTCACCGCGAACTGCGAGGTGCGGCGCCCGTCGAACGAAGACCCGGTGGCGCCCGGACCGGAGCGGCTCGACGATCCTCCCCCCGAGCAGCCGGCGCACAGCACCATCGCGAGCAGCGCTGCTTTGCGGCTCGGTGCCCGGAGGTTCATGCCGCGGCCAGCCGCCGCGCCACGATGATGTGGCCGGCCAGCGCGAACACCACCGGGCCCGCCGGCAGCCACACGTAAGGGAAGTGGGTCACCCAGGTGTTGAGCCGATCGGGAGCGGTGCCGAACGCGTGGATCGCGGGAGTCGACGCGACCGCGATCGCGCCGATCGCGATCGCCAGCGTCAAGCCGAGCCCATTCCAGCTCACGATCGCCCAGCGGGGTGCCAGCCCGCGCGCGATTAGCGGAGCCAGGAGCAGCGCGGTGACGCCCGTGACGATGTCGTAGTTCCAGCCGCCGAAGGTCATTTGCGCCGGCATCACACCCTCGTTCGCCGCGCGGTGCATGACCAGCTCGAGGGGCAGCCGGAAACCTTGGATGCCAACCAGGGCCGCGAGCGGCAGCCCGCGAGCGAGCCGTCGGCCGAGCGGCGAGAGGCCGACGGCGGCCCCCATCCCGACGACCGCGGCCATCAGCACGAGCAACGGTGGTGGACGCAGATCGAAGCGCGCCAGGACGCCGCTGGCCGCGAGCAAGCCAGTGACGCCGAGCCACGCCAGGACGCCACCTGCGGCGAGGCCCGCGCGTCGCAGCCCGGAAGCGGCTGGCTCATCGGAGGCGAGCCGGGCGCGAGCGCAGCCGAGCACGAAGCTCGTTCCGACGAACACCGCGATCGCGGGAATCCCCAGCCGGACCAGCGAAGAAGCGTGCGGTGCGCTCATGATCTCGCTCGCGCGTCGTGGCGGTCGCGTGCAAACAAAGCGAGCCCTCACGCCCAGTGCAAGCGGGGTGCTTGGACGCGCGATTCTCGCGAGCTACGTACGCCGGGGCGATGTTCGGACCCGATTCGTTCCGCTGGCGCTGGCTGATTCAGGACCTGGCCGAGATCCCCACCTTCGCGCGCATGTCGCTGGCGCTCAGGCGCGCCTCGGCCGACGGGCGGGAGACCTGCGCCACCCTCGCGGTGCGGCAGGCGGAGCGGTTGGGCGATCGCCCGGCGCTGCGTTTCGAGAGCGAAACGCTGAGCTTCGCCGAGCTCAACCGCGGAGCCAATCGTGTCGCGCACTTGCTGCGGCGCGAGGGAGTCAGCCGGGGCGACGTGTTCGCGCTCATGATGCAGAACTCGCCCGCGTTTCTGATGGCGGAGGTCGCGGCGGCGAAGCTCGGCGCGGTGGCGGCGCTGGTCAACCACCATCTGGTGGGCGCGGCCCTCGAGCACGCACTCGCCGCGGCGTCGCCCAAGGTGGTGCTCGCCGACGAGGCGGCGGTGCCGGCGCTCGCCTCGATCCTGGTGCCCGCGCCGGTCTTCGCCGAAGGGCCGGTGGAGGGGCTGCCGCCAGGCTTCCAGTCGCTCGACGACGCGTGCGCGGCGAGCGACACCCACGAGCCGGCCCTCGCCGACCTGCGTGGCGGCGACGTGTTTCTCTACATCTACACGTCGGGAACCACCGGCTATCCGAAGCCGGCGATCATCCGCCACATGCGTTTCACCATGGGCGGGATCGCGCTCTCGGCCCTCTTCGGGATCGGCTCCGACGACTGCGTCTACGCGCCGCTGCCGCTCTATCACGGCCAGTCGAACTTCGTGGGATTCGCCGTGGCGCTGCGCGCCGGAGCATGCTTTGCGTCGCGGCGTGCCTTCAGCGCTCGCGAGTTCCTGCCCGACGTGCGCCGTCACGGCGCCACCATGTTCGTCTACGTGGGCGAGCTTTGCCGGTACCTGCTGGCGCAGCCGCCCGCCGCCACCGATCGCGATCACCGGCTGCGCGTCGCCGCGGGCGCGGGTCTGCGTCCCGACGTGTGGCGCGCGTTCCAGGAGCGCTTCGGCGTCGCGCGGATCTTCGAGATGTACGGCGCCACCGAGGCCAACGTCACGATGATGAACCGGGCCAACCGCGCGGGATCGGTCGGCCGGCCGTATCCGTTCCAGCACGCGGGCGCGCGGCTCGCCCGCGTCGACGCGGCCACGGGCGAGCTCGCTCGCGACGAGCGAGGTTTCGCGATCCCGTGCCGCGACGGCCAGCCAGGCGAGCTCCTGGGCCGGGTGGGGAAGGGACTCATCGCCTACGACGGCTACGTCGACCGCGAGCAGAGCGAGCGGAAGCTGGTGCGCGGCGCCTTTCGCGCCGGTGACGCGTGGTTCCGGACCGGCGATCTGCTCACCCGCGATCGCGACGGCTACTACTTCTTCGTCGACCGCCTCGGTGACACGTTCCGCTGGAAAGGCGAGAACGTGTCGACGCAGGAAGTGGCGGACATCTTGAATCGCTGCACCGGCATCGCCGAGAGCACGGTCTACGGCGTCGCGGTGCCGGGTGCCGACGGGCGCGCCGGCATGGCGGCGCTGGTGCTCGAGCCCGGCTCGGAGCTCGAGCCGTGGCGCCTGTGGAGCGAGGTCGACGCCTCGCTGCCCGGCTACGCGCGCCCGGTGTTCGTGCGGCTGGTGCCGAGCCTCTCGGTCACGGGTACGCTCAAGCAGCGCAAGGTGGAGCTCAAGGGCGAAGGCTACGATCCGGCCCTGGTGTCCGATCCGCTCTACGTGCGCGACGACTCCTCGCGGTGCTACGTACCTCTCGGCGCCGAGATCGCCGACGCGATCCGCTCCGGACTGCGCCGCCTGTGACGAGCCCGGACTGACCAGGGAAGGATCGCGATCATGAGTGACTCGAAGCCGATCACCGCCGAGGACCGCATCCCGCTCGCGGGCTCGGGTCTCGCGATCCCGCCGCTCGGCGTCGGAACCTGGGCGTGGGGCGATCGCGAAACATGGGGTTACCAGGGCTACGACAGCGGGCTCTCGATCGACACCATCCGCGACGCGTACCGCCGCTCGGTGGAGCTGGGCGTCACGTTCCTCGACACCGCCGAAGGTTACGGCGACGGCGAGAGCGAGCGAATCATCGCGCGGCTCCGGGCCGAGGATCCGGCGCTCGCGGAGCGCACCATCGTCGCCACCAAGTTCGTGCCGTTTCCGTGGCGGCGCCCGTTCGCGAAGACGCTGCTCTTGGCGCTGCGTGCATCGCTCGATCGGCTCGGGATGCCATTCGTGCACCTCTACCAGATCCACGGTCCCATCAGCATGGCGCCGGCATCGGTGCTGGCCGAGCCGCTCGCGGAGGCGCACCGCGCCGGACTGGTGAAAGCGGTGGGGGTCTCGAACTACTCGGAGCGCGAGATGCGGGCGATGCACCGCGAGCTGGCGAAGCGCGGGCTCCCGCTGGCCTCGAATCAGGTCGAGTACTCGCTGTTGCGGCGGATGCCCGAGACCGTGGGGTTGCTTCGCGCCTGTCGCGAGCTGGGTGTGGTGCTCCTCGCGTATTCACCGATCGGACAGGGACGTCTCACCGGCAAGTACTCGGCGGCCAACCCGCCTCCCGGGAAGCGCAACTTTTCCGCGCACGCGCCGGCGGAGATCGAGCGGGTGGTCGCGGCGCTCAGAAGGATCGGCGAGAAGCACGGAGGCCGGACGCCCGGGCAGGTGGCGCTCAACTGGCTCATGTGCAAGGGCGCGGTGCCGATCCCGGGGGCCAAGAACCCGCGTCAGGCCGAGGAAAACGCGGGCTCGCTGGGCTTCCGGATCGACGACGGCGACGTCGCCGAGCTCGACGGCGTGGCGCTCTACGGCCAGCGCACGCTGGCGCACCGGATCTGGCAGCACGGCTGAAGGGCAGGGTGGCGCATGACGGCGGACGGCAAGATCCCGGACGTGAAGCTCGAGGTGCGGGCGATCTCGCCGGCGCTACGCGACGATTTCTTGCGGTTCTTCGACCGCGACGCGTTCCCGGACAACCCGGCCTGGGCGCGCTGCTACTGCTTCTTCAACCACGCGCCGCACGATCGCGAGGATTGGGAGAAGCGAACCGCCGAGCACAACCGTCCGGCGTCGGCGGCGCTCATCGACCAGGGCGGGCTCACCGGCTACCTGGCGTTCGCCGATGGACGGGTGGTGGGCTGGTGCAACGCCAACCTCCGCGCGCGCTACACGACCCTCGACGGCGACGACGCCATCGACGGCGCGCGCACCGGCGCCATCGTGTGCTTCGTGGTGGCGCCGGCTTTTCGCGGCAAGGGTGTCGCCACCCGGCTGCTCGACGCGGTGTGCGACGGCTTCGCGCGCCAGGGCATCACGATGGTCGAGGCCTATCCGCGGAACGAGGCTCCGACGCAGGCCGCGAACTACCACGGGCCCCTCGCCATGTTCTTGAAGGCCGGCTTCCGGCAGGTTCGAGAGGACGGCGGGGTGGTGGTGGTTCGCCGCGAGCTCGGACGCGCGACGTCATGAAGGTGCGCGCGTTCGAGGAGGCGGACGGGGAAGCCGTGATCGCACTGTGGGAGCGCGCCGGGCTGCTCAGGCCATGGAACGATCCGCGGAAGGACATCGCGCGCAAGCTGCATGTCCAGCGAGACCTCTTCCTGGTGGGAACCGAGGATGAGCGGGTCGTGGGCTCGGTGATGGCCGGTTACGACGGCCATCGCGGCTGGGTCAACTACCTCGCCGTCGATCCCGACCGGCGGCGCGCGGGGCTGGGCCGGGCCCTCATGGCGGAGGCCGAGGGGCGTCTGCGCGCGCTCGGCTGTCCCAAGATCAATCTGCAGATTCGCCGCGACAACCCGGACGCGATCGCGTTCTACGCGCGGCTCGGCTTCTCGGAGGACGCGTCGGTGAGCCTGGGAAAGCGCCTCGAAGTCGACGGCCCTGGCCGTTGACCTCCGGGTGGCTTGGGAATCGGTCCGTGCCGGCCCGCTCGTCGCTCCGCGTGGGGATCGATCTCACGGCGCTCTTGCCGCAACGCACCGGCGTCGACGTCGCGCTGATCAACGTCGCTCGCCACCTCGCCGAGCTGCCGGGCGACGACCGGTTCGTGGTGTTCGTGAATCACGAGGATCTCGAATCGCTGCGCGCGACGTTTCCGCCGCGGCTCGAGCTGAGGGCGGCGAGCCTGCGCCCGCGTGCCGCGCGGCTCGTGTTCCAGCAGCTGTTGCTCCCGACCTTCGCCCGCCGCCTGGCGCTCGACGTGGTGCACTCGCCATCGTTCATCGCTCCGCTGCTGCGCGGCGGCGCGGGCCAGGTACTCACGATTCACGATCTCACGTCCTTTGTGCTGCCCGAGCACCACGTTCCGTTTCGCCGGAGCTGGCCTTACCGGAAGGCGATCGAGCGGAGCGCGCGCAACGTGGATCTGGTGACCGTGCCGTCGCGCGCCGTCGCGGCGAGCTTCGAGCGGGTTTTTCCGCGCGCGTCTGGCGGCAAGCTGCGCGTCGTCGGGTGGGGAGTCGGCGACGCGTTCCGGCCGCGTGACGCCGATGAGGCGCGCCGGCGCCTCGCTCGATACGCGCTGCCGCCATCGTTCGTGCTCTGCGTCGGTACCCTCGAGCCACGCAAGAACCTCGCGGCGTTGCTCGACGCGTTCGAGTCGCTGATCGCCCGAGGGCAGAACCAGCATCTGGTGCTGGCTGGAAAGCGCGGATGGGCTTACGAGGAGCTCCTGGCGCGCATCCACGGCGGCGCGCTCGCGGGCCGTGTCCACTACCTGGGCTACGTCCCCGAGGAAGACTTGCCGTGGCTCTACGCGGCGGCGCGGGTGTTCGCGTACCCGTCACTCGAGGAAGGGTTCGGTCTTCCGCCTCTCGAAGCGATGGCGTGCGGAGTTCCGGTGGTGTCCTCGACCGGTTCGTCGCTCGAGGAGAATCTGTCGGGAGCCGCCGAGCTGGTGGATCCGCGCGACGGGCTGGCGCTCGCCGACGCGCTGGCTCGCTTGCTGGGCGACGAGCCGCTTCGGGCCAGGCATCGGGAAGCGGGGCTCGAGCGCGCGTCCCGGTTCCGGTGGAGCGACACCGCGGCGGCTTTCGCCGCGTGCTACCGCGAAGCGGCGAGCACGCGGAATCGGCCGGTTCAGGGCAGCTTTCCGGCGCTCTCGCCGGGACCGAGCAAGTAGCCCGCCGCCTCGCCGGCCGCGTGCCAGAGCAACAGCCACACGATCCAGCCGGAGCTCGAGAGCACGGCCCGGCGCTGGCCGTGCTTCGCGGTGACGTCGCGAAGCGTGCGCCACAGCATGACCGCCGGGAGCACCGCGCACGCCACTGCCCGCAGCGCGCGCTGGGGCGCGCTCATCCGGAGGCTGCGGAAGCCGGCGATCGCGCGGCCGTTGTGGAAGTGCACCTCTCCGCACGTGGCCGCGTCGAGGTGCTGGTAATGGCGGACCACGAGCCGCGGATCGGCCACGAACCGTTCGCCGCGATCGCGCAGCTCCTCCAGAAACGTCATCGCCAGGTAGCCTTGCTCGGGCCAGGTCGCGGGCAGCGCGCGACGTTTCATCGAGGAGTTGGCCTGGAGCGAGATCTGCGGCGACTCGCCCGCCTCGAGGGGCGGAAGAAAGCGCCCGGACGCGACGAAGAAGTTGGCCCGGTCGAGTCGCGTCGCGGTGGTCGCGTTGAGCACCACACCTCCCACCGCGACCGCGTGCGGATGCGCGGCGTGGGCGTCGAGATGACCGCGCAGCCAGCCCGACTCGACGGTAGCGTGATCCTCGGTGATCGCGACCACCTGCGCGGTGGAAGCCGTGAACGCGCGAGCGCGAAGCTCGACGATCGTCGCTCCGGGCTCGAGCAACCAGCGCACGGCCGGAAAGCGCTCCGGCGCGTCGGGCGGCTGGCAGCGCGGGTCGGCGATGGGCACGATCAGCTCGGCGCCGAGATCGACCGCTTGCGGATGAAGCAGCTCGAGCGCTCGCTCGAGCGCGGGCCAGGGCTCACGCGAGGCGAGCACCACGCTGATCGGAGGCACGCCGCCGTTCCCGGTCATCGCTCGTCCGGCGCTCGTCTCAGAACCGGACGTAGCGAAACGGTGCGTCGATCGAGCCGGCGGCGAGCAGCGCGACGCCCGCCAGCAGCACACCGCCGACGACCAGCGGCGCCAGCCACCAGACGCGCAGTCGCCACGCCGCCGAGGCGAGCCGGCCGATTCGATTCACGGCGTGACGCCTCCCCCCGGCGGTACGGCCTCGCCCGCACCGGTGCTCGTCACGCCCCAGTTTGGATGGGTTTGGCACCAATGGTCGAACAGCGCGTCCGCGATGAGAGCGTGCGCCTCGGAGCTCGGGTGCTGGTCCTCGCTGCTCACCCAGAGCGGCTCCGGTGCGCGTCCGCGGAACCGAGGCCAGGGGTCGATCACGTCCGCGCCGTCCTTTCGTGCCAGCTCGGCGACCAGCTGGTACTCGCGGGCAAACGGGTTGACCGCCGGAAGCTCGTGAAGCTCGGGAAGCAGCGTCACGGTCAGACGAGCGCCGTCGGCCGCCACGTCCGAAGCGAGGCGCGCCAGGGCAGCCTGGGCGTCGCGCCAGCCCTTGGCGTCGTCGCGGTAGAGGTCGCGGTAGTAGGTGCGATAGCCGGCGTTCGGGTCGGTGCGAGCTCGAAACCTCGCGAGGCGCGACCACACGAACACCAAGAGCTCGCTCCCGAGCAGATCTCGCCCTTCGCTCGCCTGGGTCAATTCTTCGGCGTCGTTGATGAAGTAGCCCAGGACCACCTCGTCGGGGTGGAAGCGCCGCGCCAGACCGGCATAGAGCGCGGCCTCTTGTCGGGTGTTGAAGTTGCCGATGCCGAAGTTGAGCACCTCGACGGTGATGCCGCGCGGCGCGGTGGAAGCGAGGCGACGCGCGAATCGTTCGCAGAACGTGTCGGCCTCCGGCACTCCCCAGCCCAGTGTGAGCGAGTCCCCGAGCACCGCGATACGCAACGTTCCCGGGCTCCGCTGCTCGCCGATCTCCGGTCCGCGCAGGCCGTGGCTGTTGGTGGCGATGTCGACGCCGTAGAGCCGCGCCCGAGCGTTCGGCCTGTGCCAGTGGCCGACGTCAGGGAGAGGCGAATGTTCCTTCAAGAGGCGGCTGTAGCGCCACATCTCCACGTCGTAGAAGCCGCGTCCGCGGGAAGCGATCCGGAATCCGGCTTCGCCCGTGCCCCAGGCGAGCGCGATGCCGAGGAGCAGAGCCAAGAGACGCGCGCGCCAGGCGGTCCGCGCGGACGGAAGCGCTGGCACGGGGGATTGGGTCATGCGGCAGACCGCGGGAACGCCCGGCGGCGCGGTTGGGCGGCGAATCTACGCGCGGCGCTCCGGCACGTGCAAGAATCCACCGCACACGAATGCTCTCCGCGGAACCAAACCCCGCCGCAAGCACGCACGGTTCGCGATGGTCTGCTTGGGCACGCAGGGTGCTCTTCGGCCTTTGCGTGGTGCCGTGGGTGTTGCTGGTGTGGTCGACCTGGATCCTGCCGCCGCTCGCGGCGCCGGATGGTCTGCTTCGCCATCCATCCCCCGGCACGCACTCGCTGGCGCTCGCCCATGCCGCGCTGGCCGTGCCGCGCGGGGGCGACTGGGGGCGGCTCGACCTCGCCTACCGGCTCGGTGCGGGCGAGGCGTTGACGCTGATTCCGTCGCGTGCGGAGGGCGGCTTCGTTGCCGTCCGGCTGAGCCCGGGTCCGCCGCTCGAGAGCGCGCTGCTCACGTTCGAGAGCGGGGCGGTGGTCGCCCGAAGTCCGCTTCCCCCGGTTCCCGACGTGGGTACGGTGCGGGTCGAGCGGGGACCCGGTGTCATTCTCGTGTCGGTCGACGGCCGGCCGGTCGCGCGCATGCCGGCCGCGGCTCTCGCGCACGGAGCCGGAAACCTGGAGCTGGCACTTTTCCCGCCGAGCATCGAGCGGCTCTACGATCGTGTCCACGTGGTGTCGCTCGAAGCGGCGGACGGTCGGCGAATTCGAGCCCTGTCGCCGATCGAGCTCTCGAGGAGCCCGCTCGCGGCCGTGCCGATCGGGTTGCTGCTCGCGTGGGCGCTCTCGAGACCTTGCGCGCGGCTGGCGGCGCGGCTCTTCCCCAGTCAACGAAACGGGGGCTCGATCGACGCGTTCCTGGCGTGCATCTCGCTGGTGCTGGTGGCGGACAGCGCGCTGCCGCGAATCCTGACCCTGGCGCTCGTCACGCCCGACACGCGTTTCTTCTTCCGGGCGTTCTCGGTCGGAACGCTCGCGTGGTGCGTGGGCTTCATGGCGATCCGCGACCTCGTTCACCGGCGGCTTCGCGGCGGGCCACACGGCTGGATGGTGCACCCGGCCCTGCTGGTGCCCGCGTTCGTGGTGCTGACACCGCTCGTGACGGGTGCCGTGCTGCAGGGTCTGCGAGCCGTGGCGCTGGTGAATCCTGCGTCGTTCCCGCGTCCCACGGCGCCGCCCGGTGCGGCCGACGTCGCGGTGTACGGCGGATCGACGGTACGCGGCGCGCCCTTCGAAACGGGCACGGTCCCCAGCTATCCGAGCCTCCTCGAGGCGCACCTCGCCGCGGACGTCGGTGTCCGAGCACGGGTGTGGAACATGGGCGCCGACTCGGCGAACGTCGGCGACGTGGTGCGCATCGTCGAGCGCCAGGCCGCCGACTTGCGAGACGCGTACGTGGTGGTGAGCTCGATCGAGAACAACGTCTACGACGAAGGTCACACGACGGAGGATCGGTTCCGCGAGCTGATCCGGATCGCGAGCTCGGCCGGTGCTCACCTGATCCTGGTCAAGGAGCCCACGCTCGACACGGTCTACGGTCTCACGCCGGAGCCCGGCATCTCCGCGGGCTACCGGCTGCTCGACCAGCTCGCCGCGGAAGCGAACGTCCCCGTCGCCGACCCCAATCCCGAGTTCGCGCGCCACCGCGACGAGTTCCTGTTCATGGACCGCGCCCACCTGGCACCGCGCGGCAACGAAGTCATGGCGATGGCGCTCGCGCAGGCGCTCGCACCGCTGATCGTCGCGAAGCCCGTCAACCGATAGCTTCCAGACCGAGTGCGTGGCGGGCGACCAGGCTGCGCATGATCTCCGAGGTGCCGCCGCCGATGGTCTCGTACATCGAGACCTGCCAGAGGAGCTGCATGCGCGGATCGGCGGCGGCCTCGGTGCCGGCCAGCTCGAACGCTTCCCGGGCGATCCGCTGACACGCGAGCGTGTGCGCGATCTTGTTCGCGGCCGCTTCGCTCACCGCGGGCTCGCCACGGCCCATGGTGTCGAGGACGCGCAGTGCGTGCATCTCGACTTCGAGGACTCGTGTCCCGAGATCGGCGAGCCGGGAGCGCACGCTCGGCTCGCCGAGCAGCCTGCAGCGATCGAGGAAGGTCACCAACTCCTCGAAATCGCGCCGCACCCGGCCGGGTGGAAACTGGATGTGGCGCTCGTCGGCCAGCGCCTCGCCCATGATCGTCCAGGCGCCGTTCTCGGGGCCGACGCGGTGGGCGGCGGGCACTAGGACGTTCTCGAAGAAGATCTCGTGAAGCTGATCGCCGTCCATGGTGGGCAGCGGCCGCACCACGACTCCGGGAGCCTGCTTGTCGACCACGAAGAGCGAGAGTCCGCGTCCGCGGCTTTCCTGGCTTCCGGTGCGTGCCAGGAGCCACAGGAAATCCATGTCCTGGGTGTAGGACTGCCAGCACTTCTGGCCGTTCACCAGGTAGCCGTCGCCGCGCCGCTCGGCGCGGGTGCGCAGCGACGCCAGATCGCTGCCCGCTTCGGGCTCGGAGTAGGCGAGCGAGAAATGCGCCTCGCCGGCGCGGATCGACGGCAGCCAGGCGCGCTTTTGCTCCTCGCTGCCGTGGCGGATGAGGGTCTTCGCGACGATACCCGCCGCGAGCGGGTTGCGGGCGGCGCGCGCGTACGCGACCTCGTCCCACAGGATGAACTCGTCGATCAGGCCGCGGCCCAACCCGCCGTGCTCCGCGGGCCACGAGAGCGCCAGCCATCCGCGCTCGGCCATGGCCCGGAACATCGCTCGCACGCGCGGCCAGGCCCGGACCTGGCACATGAAGCCGTCGACGTCGCCGAAGTCGCGCAGGAACTCGCGCACCTCGTCGCGAAACGCGAGCTGTTCGGGGGTGAAGGAGAGATCCATGTCTAGGTTCTCGCGATCGAGCCGCCGGGACGTGTCATGAGTCCGGTTTCTTTCCCGCGCCCGGAATTCCCGCGTTCGCGTCCGGTTCCCAGCGTGGCGCTCGCTTCTCCCCGAAGGCCTTCGGCCCCTCGACGAAATCCGGGTGCATCCAGTGAGAGCGCAAGAGCGTCCAGCCGTGCTCGAGCGCTTGCGCGTAGCCCTGTTCCAGCCCGCCCCAGATCGCTTGCTTGGAAAGCGCCATCGCCTGCGGCGAGTTGCCGAGCATCTGCGCGGCCATGGTCTCGGCGAGCGGCATCAGGTCGGCGGGTGCATCGACCAGCTCGTCGACCAGCCCGAGCTGATGCGCGCGCTCGGCGCCCAGCCGGTAGTGCTTGCCCATGAGGGTCATCCGCAGCGCGGTGCCGAGCGGCAGCCGCTTGGCGAGCCCGATGTTCTCGACGGCCCCCACCATCCCGACGTTCACGTGGCTGTCGAGAAACGCCGCGTTCCGCGACGCCAGCACGATGTCCGCGTCGACCACGAAGTGATGCCCGCCGCCGACGCAGAGCCCGTTCACCGCGCAGATCACCGGCTTCCATACCTGGTTCTGGTAGGGCGACCAGAAGACCGACTGCGCGAGCGGTTGGTTGATGAAGACCTCGGATGTCTCTTCCTCGGTCACCACGTCGAAGCCGGTGCAGAAGTGCTTTTCGCCCGCGGCGGCGACGATCGCGACCCGCACCTCTGGATCGTCGCGCACGTCGCACCAAACCGCGCGCACCATGGCGTGCATCGACGGCGCCAGCGCGTTGCCGCGCTCGGGGCGGTCGAGGGTGATGCGCGCGATGCCACCTCGCTTCTCGTAGCGCAGGCCGGCGAGCGGCTTCTCGAGATCGATCTCGGCGTATCGCGAGACGTGTGTCATGGCCGGTCTCCCGGGCGCGGTGCGGGCTGGCCTTCCACCACGCCGAAGTGAGCGAGGATCGCCGCGTCCTCGCGGCCGCCCGCCGACGCGAACGAAGCGAGCTGCCGGATTCGGCGCGACACGCGATACGCGGGTCCCTCGAGGGTGATGCCGAGCGCCCCGAAGACTTGATGGGCGACGTTTGCGGCGTCGAGCGCCGCGGCGCGGCTCGATCGCAGCGCAGCACCCGCGAGGCCGCGCGCGTGGCCCGCCGCACCGCCATCGAAGTGAAACGCGGCGGCGCGGGTGAGCGCCACCGCCGCCGAGAGGTGCATCGCGCAGTCGGCGAGCGGATGCGCGACCGCCTGAAACCGGCCGATCGATTTTCCGAACTGGATACGGCCGCGCGCGTGCTCGGCGGCCGTCGACACCAACCGATGGCCGGCGCCCCCGAGATAGGCGGCGCGCGCCAGGTCGTAAAGGACGAGTGCTTGCGAGGCGTCCGCGAAGTCGCCGGCCGGCTTGGTCGCACCTCGTGCCCAGCGCTCGCCCGCGAGAGTCTCGAGCGGAGCGAGCGGTCCATCGAGATCGACGCGCCGAACCCGGTCGCCGTCGATCTGCAGAAAGGTCGACGCGACCTCGGCCCACGGAACCAGCGTACCGCTCACGACCGAGACGATCGCGGCGCCGCTGGCCACGCGTTCGCGCTCCTCCGTCTCGAGCAAGCGAGTTGCGAAGAACGTCTCGGTGATCGGACCGGGAACGGCCGCGCCTCCCATGACCTCGACGGCGGCGACCATCTCGAGCGCGCCGCCGCCGCCCTCGGGGGTGCCGAGCGCCAGGAATCCGAGCTCGGCGATCGCCGCCCAGATCTCATGCGGAAAGCGCCCCGCCGTCGCGTCGACCGCCGCGGGGGTCACCCGATCGCGACACAGCTTTGCGACCGCGTCCGCGATCGCTTGCTGCTCGGAGCCCCAGCGCAAATCGAGGGTCATGACGAGGGGACGGTACGACGGAAAGCCAGGGACGGAAGGCTCATGTCCGGATCAGCCTTCGCCGTCGAGGTTCCAGCGCAGCGCGGCGAGTACCCGCCGGTGTCCGGAGATTCCGCCCAGCTCGAGCGTGAGCGCCTGCAGCCGCAGGGTCCACACGTGCAGATCGTACTCGCGGGTGAAGCCGATCGCGCCCGAGAGCTGGTGGGTCTCGCGGGCGACCTGCGCCGCCGCGGCGCTCGCGTACGTGGCCGCCGTGGCGCTGGCTTCCGGATCGGCGTTCTTGTAGGCCGCCTCGTAGGCGAGCCAGCGGCTGCCTTCGACCAGCACCTTGCACCCGGCGAGCCGGTGTTGCACCGCCTGGAACGAGCCGATGGTGCGGCCGAACTGCTTCCGGACCTTGAGGTAGTCGACGGTGACCTGGAGCGCCGCGTCCATGGCGCCGGTGGCCTCGACGGCGATCGCCAGGTTCCACAGGCTGCTCAATCGCGCCTGCGCGCCGCCGCCGAGCGGGCGTCCTCGCGCGGTGAAACCTGCCCGGAGCCGCCCCATCGGGTAGCCGAAGTCGGACGCGACCGGCTCGACGTCGATGGGCTCGGGGGTCACCAGCTTCACGCCGTCGTCGTCGCCGAACACCAGCGTTCGAGCCTGCGCCAGAAACCGCACCGGCTCGCCGACGTCCCAGTCGAACGCGAGCGCCACCGGGCCGGTGATCTCTTCGCTCGTGAGCCCCGCCGCGACCAGCGCCTGCGCCGCGAACGGCACCACACCCGCGTGGCGAGAGACGCGCTCCGCGATGAGGGCCGCTTCCAGAAGCCCCATGCCCTCCTGGCGCGCGATGGTGGTGAATCCACCCTCCGCGAGCGCCTGGTGGAGGGCCTCGTCGTAACCGCCGTGCTGCCGCACCAGGGCCGCACGCTTGGGGCCCGCGTGACGCGTGAGCAGCGCCTCGACCGCGTCGAGAATCGCCCGCTGATCGTCGCTCGGCTCGAAATTCACGATGTTTCCTCGGGGAGCCGGTTCGCTGCGCTCACCACGCGTCTGCGGCGCGTGTCCGTTGTCGCCACCGCATCACTCGCTGGGCAAGCCAAGTACCCGGCTCGCGATCAGGTTGAGCTGGATCTCGGTGGCCCCCACCGCTACTCCGGCGGTCATCGAGAGGCGGAAGTTGGCGTCGGCGAACGAGCCCGATTCCATCGCCTCGACACCCAGTAGCTCGAGCGTCAGCTCGCCCACGTGGCGGTCGGCGCTGGTGCCGGCCACGCGCGCGATCTGGGTGTCGGCGCTGGGCGGGGAGCCGTGAGCGCGCTGGTCGATCACCCGGTAGTTGAGCAGCCGTGCGGCCTCGCAGATCGCGCGCGCCTCGGCGAGCCGGTCGATCACCAGCGGATCGCGGGTGAGGCCGCGCTCGCGGCACAGCTCGACCAGCCGGTCGAGCGTCCGCGCCGCTCGCGCGTAGCGCGCGGCGCCCACGCGCTCGAACTGGAGCGCGTAGCTCACCGTGTCCCAGCCGGCGTTCTCCTCGCCGAGCCGGCAGCTCACCGGCACTCGCGCGCCGGTGAAGAACACCTCGTGGAAGTAGCGATCGCCCACCACCGAGGGAATCTCGCGAACCTCGATGCCAGGCGTGTTCATCGGCACCAAGAGCACCGAGAGCCCGCGGGTGCGCTTGCTCGCGGGATCGGTTCGCACCAGCAAGAAGCAGTACTGGGCGTGGTTCGCGTAGGACGTCCAGATCTTGCTGCCGTCGATCAGGTAGTCGTCGCCGTCGCGCACGGCGCGGGTGCGCAGCGCGGCCAGGTCGCTGCCGGCGTCGGGCTCGGAGAAGCCCTGGCACCAGAGCACGCGTCCCGCGGAGATGAGCGGCAAATGGAGGCGCTTTTGCTCGTCGGTGCCGAAGCGCATGATCGCGGGCCCGATCCAGTTCACGTTCATGTACTGGGGGCCGCGCGGCTCGCCGATCGCCCAGCACTCCTCGCCGATCACCGAGTGGCGCCACGGGTCGGCGTCCTGGCCGCCGTACTCGCGAGGCCAGTGCTGCGTGAGCCAGCCGCGCTCCGCCATCTGCTCGCAGAAGCGGAACGAGAATTCCGCTTGCGCGTCGCTTCCGGGTCCGTGCTGGGCGATCGTCTCCCAGTCGGCCGGCAGCACCTCGCCCAGGAACGTGCGGAACTCGCGGCGGTGCGCTTCGTCCTCGGGCGACCAGTCGAATTCCACGGTGATGCTCGGGACGAGTCGGACTCGGCGCGAATTGACGATCCGTCAAAAACGAAGGAGTGTCAACCGGCGGCGAGAACGTCCCATCGCCGCCCGCCAGAACCGAAGGTGCCGCCGGTACGAATGCGGGCGGGGTGGAGAGCGTTGCCGCCGGCATCCGGCCCGCGGCGAGGGGGAGGCGCGAAATGGTCGTCCGAATGGCAAGGAAGTGGATCCAAGGTGGCGCGGTGCTGGCCGCACTCGCGGTGGCTTCATCGGCCCAGGCGCAAGGGGCGCCCAAGGTCGTGTGGCAGGCGAGCGACGGCGCGGGAACCGTGGCGTTCTCGAAGGACGGCAGCCTGCTCGCGGACGCCGGTGGCGGCCAGCTGGTCACGATCCGGAACGCCGGGAACGGAGCGCTGGTGCGCACCATCCGCGACAAGAGCGGCATCAACTCGGTGGCGTTCTCGCCGAACGGTGGCTTGATCGCCGAGGGACGCACCAACGGCACCACGTCGAACCTCAAGGTCTATCGTGTGTCCGACGGGATGCTGGTCTACGCGCTGGCGGGGCACCAGAACGCCACGCACTCGGTGCAGTTCTCCCCGGACGGCAGCTTGCTCGCGTCGGGTGGCGACGACCGCAACGCCAAGCTCTACCGGATGTCGGACGGCGTGCTGGTGCGGACGCTCTCTCAGGGCAGCCGGGTTCGATCGGTCGCGTATTCGCCGGACGGCCTGAGCCTCGCCGTCGGCGACCAGGGTGGCGCGGTGAAGGTGTGGCGGGTGTCGGACGGTGCCCTGCTGCGATCGCTGGGCGGCTTCGCGGACCAGGTGACACAGGTGGCGTACTCGCCCGACGGCACGCTGCTCGCGGCGTCGAGCCTCGACGGCACGATCCGACTGTGGCGCACGGCGGACGGTGGCTTGGTGCGGGTCATCGCGCTCCCGCCGACCACGCCCGTGGGCGCGGTGTCCACGATCGCGTTCACGCCCAACGGCGCCGT
>CAZYWA010000087.1:0-19966 GCA_964650975.1 uncultured bacterium | reverse complement strand
CTCGTAGCCCCACTTGGCGAAGGCGCCTTCGGTGAACTTCATGATGTTGCCCTTGTGCACCAGCGTCACCGAGGGCAAGCCCTGCGCGACGGCCCAGTTGATGGCCGAGCGCACCAGTCGCTTGGAGCCGAACTCGGACATCGGTTTCACGCCGATGCCGCTGTCGGCGCGGATCTTCTTGCCGGTGCGCTCGCGGATCAGCTCGATGATCGCGAGCGCGGTCTCGCCGCCCGCCTCGAAGTCGTGGCCCGCGTACACGTCCTCGGTGTTCTCGCGGAAGATGATGAAGTCGACCTTGTCGGCGTACTTGTTGGGCGCCGGAACGCCCTTGAAGTAGCGGACCGGGCGGATGCACGCGAAGAGGTCGAGGGCCTGGCGGAAGCCCACGTTGATCGAGCGGAAGCGCGGGGTCATGCCGTCGGTCTTGCCGCAATCGCCGCAGGCGCCGCCGGTGTTCTGCTGGTGCGCGCACTGCAGGCACACGAACTTCTCGTCGCCGATGGGAGTGGTGAACGGGCCCTTGATGGCGATCTTGAGGTGGCGGATGGCGTCGCACGCTTCGGTGGGCAGCACCTCGCCGTAGCGCTGGAGTGCCTCGAGGCCGGCGTAGATCGGGCACCAGGCGATCTTGCGCTTGCCGGCGAAGGCCTTGGCGACGGCCGCGTCGACCACCTTCTGCATAACGGGCGTGATGTCGATGCCGGTGCCGTCGCCGCGCAACACGCCGATGATCGGATGGTCGGGCGTCACCGGCCGGCCGTTCCGCATCTCGACCAGATCGCCTCCGGGAAGTACCACGTGCTTGAAAGTCGGCATCGGGCTGTCTCCTTTGCGAGAGCGCCTAGTGTGAGTTTTGGAGCGGAGAGGGACAAGAGACCGAAGCGCCGGATGCCGCGCATGCAAGAGCTGCGGCTGCGCGGGACTCGAGCCCTCCGTTCCGGCTGGATCCGACCTGCTGGAGGGCGCCGGTTCCCCGACGCCGGGGTCGCGATCGAGCGGAATCGATCACGTCACGCACCGGCGCGTCTTGACTCGTCCCCCGCCGACCGGTAAATCTGACCATGTTGATCGATTTGGTCAGGATCAGCCCCGCGCATGCGAATCTCGGCCCGCACGGAATACAGTCTGGTGGTGATGCTGGAGCTCGCCCAGGCCGGCGTCAACACCCCGGTTTCGAGCCGTGAGCTCGCTCTTCGTACGCGAATTCCCAAGCCATTTCTCGATCAGGTGCTGGTCACGCTCCGCAAGGCGGGGCTGATCCGGAGCGCCCGTGGACCGGCTGGCGGCTACGTGGTGGCGCGCGACCCGCGCGAGCTGAGCGTCCACGACGTGATCGAGTCGATCGAGGGCGGCACGGGGTCGCTCTCGTGCGTGCCAGGTGGTGCCGAGGCGCCAACCCGCCGGGTGCCGGCGCGGCGCTCGCTGGCGTCGCTGTGGGCGCGGGTGGATTCGGGGGTTTCCGACATGCTTCGCGGCGTCCGGCTCTCGCAGCTCTGCGAAGAGGAACGGCGGCTCGCGAGCCAGCCGATGTACTACATCTGACCCACCGCCGCTTCCGGACCGCGCCCTTCTCATGATCGACACCAAACCCGAATTCCTGCGCACCGATCTGCTCATCATCGGCGGCGGCGCGGCCGGTTGCATGGCGGCGATCGAGGCGAAGGCGGTCGACTCGAGCAAGGACGTGCTGGTGCTCGAGAAGGCCGACATCGTGCGCTCCGGCTGTCTCGCGGCGGGGCTCAACGCGGTCAACGCGTACCTGAAGGACGGCGACACGCCCGAGTCGTATCTCAAGAGCACGCGCCGCGATTCCCACGGGCTGGTCCGCGAGGACCTGGTGCTGAGCGTCGCCGAGGGAGTGAACGAGGCGACGCACCTGGTCGAGTCGTGGGGGATGCAGGTTGCCCGCGACACAGACGGGAAGCCGATCTCGAAAGGTCCGCGCAGCGTTCAGATCCGCGGCGAGGCGCTCAAGCTGGTGCTGGCGGAGCGGGTGTTCGCGTCGGGTGCCTCGGTACGAAACCGCGTCGCGGTCACCAACTTGATCGTGCGCGACGGGCGCGCGGCGGGCGCATTCGGCGTCGACGTGCGCAGCGGCAAGTTCGTGGTGGTGTCGGCGGGTGCGGTGATCTGCGCCACCGGCGGCGCCGCGGGTCTTTACCCACCGCGCTCCGACGGGCCGATGATGAGCCGGCTCTGGTACTCGCCCTACAACGTGGGCAGCGGCTACGCGGTGGGCCTGCGCGCGGGAGCGGCGCTCACGACGCTCGAGATGCGCTTCATCCCGACGCGCGTGCGCCACGTGCAGGCACCCACGGGAACCCTGGTGCAGGCGTTCGGCGCCAGGCAGGTGAATGCGCTCGGCGAGGACTACGCCGTGGTGCGGCACGGCTTCGGCGCGGACCGGAAGCCGACCCTGGGGCAGCGGCTGGTCGCGATGCTCGACGAGTATCGAGCGGGACGCGGCCCGGTCTATCTCGATCTCTCGCACCTGCGTCCCGAGAAGGTCGACGAGGCGGCGCGCGCGTACCTCGACATGGCGCCGTCCTTGTTGCTCTACCTCGCGACACTCGCCGGGAAGGAAGGCGGGTTGCGGATCGAGATGGGCACGTCGGGGCCTTATCTCCTGGGCGGGCATACCGCGGCGGGGTACTGGGTGGACGTCGATCGCCGCACCACGCTGCCCGGGCTTTACGCCGCCGGCGACGTGGCCGGCGGCGCGCCCAAGAAGTACGTGAGCGGCGCCTGGGTGGAGGCGCGGATCGCGGCGCGCACGGCGCTCGCCGAGTGCGCGCCGGTCGAGGACGCGGATCCGGTGGCGGTGAGGGAGGAGCTGCGTCGCGTGCTGGCGCCGCTCCGGCGCGGGCTCCTCGGACGTCACGGCCTCGGCTACGAGGACGTGCTGCGGCGCTTGCAGCGGATCATGGACGAGTACGCGGGCGGCCCCGCGACGCTCTTCGACCTGCACGCGGCCCGGCTCGAGATCGCCCGCGAGGAGCTGCGCTCGCTCACCGGTCATCTCGACCAGCTCCAGGCCGGCAACCCGCACCAGCTCATGCTGGCGCACGAGGTGATCGACCGCATCGACGTGGCGCGGGCCCTGGTCGAGCACTTGCTGGGTCGTGACGAGCGTCGCTGGCCCGGCTACCAGCAGCGCGTCGATCTGCCCGAGCCGGCGGCGGACGCACCGCTCTACTTCCTCACCAGCCGGCTGGACGCGGCGGGTACGCTGCACGTGGATCGCGAGCCCCATCACGGCGCCGAGCCGGTGCGCTTCGCGCACGCGGGCCGCTGAGCACGAGGATGCGCGGCGCAAGCCACCCCTCGATCGCCGCGGACGCGACGGAGCCTGTCGCTCCCGCTCGCTCGCCCGGAGGGCTGCGGTCCCTCGCAGCCGCAGCGCTCGATGCCGGTCCATGGAGATCCAGCTCATGATCGAGATCGACCAGCAGGCGTGCAACTCGTGCGGGCTCATGCCCGAGCCGCCGTGCGTGCGGGTGTGCCCGGGCGACGTGATCGAGAAGGATTTCCGCACCAACGAGGTGCGCATCCGTGACGTGAAGGAGTGCTGGGGCTGCTACGCGTGCGTGAAGGTGTGCCCGCGCTTCGCGCTCGAGGTGAAGATGCCGTTCTGGGTGACCGGCGGCGACACCTCGCTCGCGGTGAAGGGTGTCCGAGGCAAGAGCCTCGAGTGGACGCTCACCGACGGCGCCGGCGAGGTGCATCACATCGAGTTCCCCACGCGGCCGCTCCCCGATCCGCCCGAGGGCGGTGACGGCGACGGCGGCTTCGTCGATCAGGGGATGGGTATCTGACCACTCGCGTCCGCTTCGAGCCGCTCGGGCGCGACGCACGCGCCGAGCCGGGCGAGATCCTCTCGCAAGTCGCGGCGCGGGTGGGCCTCGATCTGATCTCGGCGTGCGGCGGCCTGGCGATCTGCGCCGGCTGCCGCGTGAACGTCGAAGGGGAGTCGCCGGCCGAGCCGTCAGCGGCGCGCCTCAACGCGGCACAGCTGGCTGCAGGTCACCGGCTCGCGTGCGCGACGCCGGTGGTGGGCGACACCACCGTGCACGTGCCGGCCTCGCTTACCCGGCCGGTGCGGGTGGCCGCGTCCGCTTCGACGGTGTCGCCGCTGGTCACGGTGCACGATCTGGTGCTGGGACCCGAGAGCGGTGAGGCGCTCACCGACCGGGTGGTGGCCGCGTGCGTGGATGCGTCACCCACGGGCACCGTCGCGGTCGCGGAACAGGTCGGCGTCGAGGCGCAGGCGCTTCGTGACCGTGGCGCCTCGCGGGTGCGGCTCTTCGCGGTCCACGGTCCGGAGCGCAGCGTGGCGGAGAGCGTCGTTCCCGCCGAGGACGTTCCCGACGGTCCGGCGCTCGGTCTGGTGGCGCTAGGTCGCGAGGGCGGCAGCGTGGTCCAGATCGTGAATCTCACCACCGCGCGCGAGGTGCTGGAGATCCGTCATCCGGCGCCGGTTCGCGAGACCAGCTGCCGGGAGAGCGCCAATCTGCTCGATCTCGCGGCCCAGGCGCACGACGCGATCCGCCTGCACGGCTTCGAGGGCGAGCAGCTGCTGGCGGCGATCGTGCTGTGCGGCGAGGTCGGGCCGGGTGTCGATCGTCACGACGCGACCCTGGAGATCGAGGGAGTGGGGCGCTGGCATCGCGCCGCCGAGCTGCGCTTCCCGATTCACCCCGCGGCGCCCGTGGTGCACGCGAGCGGCGGAGCACTGGGGCCCAGCGTGGCCGCGCTCGCGGCGCTGCCCGCCTTCCTGAGCGGCGCGCGCGTGCACGTGCAGATCGCCGAGAACGAGCTCTGGGTGGTGGTCGATCGCGCCGACGAGTGGAGCGCCACGTGCGTCCAGTGTCCGGGCGCGGTTCCCGCGGAAACGGCTCGTCAGCTCTTCGGCGAGTGGCTCGCGGCCGACGGCGCGGCCCTCGACGATCCCGCCATGCTGGTCACCGTGGGCGGCGACACCCGCGTCGCGGCGCCGGCGGACCGGACGCTGCTCGCGTCGTGGCTCGGCTCGGTGGCGCCCGACCGGGTGCAGTGGATCGGTGACGCGCGGCTCGCCGGGCTGCGGGCGCTCTTGACTTCGCACGCGGCGCGCACCGCGTGGTCGCGGCGCGACCCGATCCTGCGCGTCGAGCGGCTCCGCACCCACCGCGATTGACCGTGCCCGCCGCCAGCGCCAGCGGGTCACGCGCGCCGATGAGCGGGCGTCGCAAGCTCGCGTTCACCGCCACGCTGGCGCTCATGTGCGTGGCGCTGGCGGAGGGCGTGGCTCGCTGGCCGGCGCTGGCTCCCGCGGCGCGCTACCTCGCGGAGGACAGGCCGTCGTTCCGGCTCACCAAGAGCCGCCACAATACCGAGCCCGACCCGGTGATCGGCTTCGTGCAGATCCCGAATTCGTCTTACCTCATGTGCTACCCGACCGATCTCCACGGCTACGTGCGCGAGGCGCGCCGCGAGTTTCCGTACCCGTGGTGCATCGAGGCGCGCATCAACGGGCTCGGCTTGCGCGGGCCCGAGCAGCAAGGCGAGAAGCCGGCCGGGGTGCGGCGCGTGCTGATGCTCGGCGACTCGGTGACCTTCGGTCAGGGCGTCTACGAGGAGGACACGTTCGCGCGGCGGCTCGAGCGCTCGCTCGGCCGCGGCTGGGAGGTGCTCAACGCGGGTGTACCGATGTACGACACCTCGAACGAGGTGAGCCTGTTCGCGAATCGCGGGCTCTTGTGGTCGCCCAACGTGGCGGTGCTCGCGTTCTACGTGAACGATGCCGACCAGGCCCAGGTGATGGGCCCGCTGGTCGACCGGCTCATCGGGGCCGTGAACGACGCCGTCACGCCGCGCGGCGGGCTGGCGCGCTGGTCGGCGCTCTGGCGCTGGGGAAAATTCCGCTGGTCGGTGGCGGATGCCGAGCGCCGGATCGTCGAGGCGCGGAACGGGTTCGTGGCGGGCACGCCAGAGGAGCGGCGGGTGTGGGATCGAGACCGTGCGTGGCTCGCCGAGTACGCCGCCACCGCGCGCACCCGCTCGATCGATGCGCTCGTGATCAACGTCCCCGACCTCGCGGTCGCGGGGAAGCGGACCTATCCGTATCGCGCCATCAACCAGGCGCTGGCCGCCGAGTGCGCGCGGCTCGGGCTGCCGTTGGTCGATCTCACGCCGGCCTTTCGCGGGATGGAGGGTCGCGACCTGATCGTGAACCTGAACGACCAGCATCCCAACGCTCGCGCCCACGCGATCATCGCCGGAGCGCTGGAGACGGCGCTGCGGGAGCACTTCCCGCGACTCGCAGGCACGTCTCCAGCCGTGCCGTGATATTTCGAGCTGCGACGCCGCGGCTGCGAGGGACCGCAGCCCTCCACCTGGGATCGAGAGCGAAGGCGGCTCGGAGGGACGCGGTCCGGGACACCGTCCCTCGCGTCCGCGGGGCTCGATCGGGCGGTCCGAGCCTCATGCTATGCTTTCGCGTGGAGTGAAACATGTTTCACTCGCGTTGCTCATGAGCACCGCACCGCCCACCGCGAGCGATCCCGCCAGCCGCGAGGCCTTCGCGGCGGCCGACGACTCGTTTCACGAGCTCACGGTCACGCGCGTCGTCGAGGAGACGAGCGACGCGCGCTCGTTCGTGTTCGAGGTCCCCGACGCGCTAAGCGAGGAGTTCCGCTACGCCGCCGGCCAGTTCCTGACCCTCGAGGTCGACCTGGGCCACGTGCGGCTCAAGCGCTGCTACTCGCTCTCGAGCTCGCCCGACACCGACGGTGAGCACCAGGTCACGGTGAAGCGGGTGGCGGGAGGGCGGGTGTCGAACTGGCTGATCGATCACCTGGGCGCCGGCGACCGGCTGCGGGTGCTGCCGCCCGCGGGCCTCTTCGTGCTCAAGCCGCGCACCCGGCCGATCGTGCTCCTGGGCGGCGGCAGCGGCATCACGCCGCTGCTCTCGATCCTGAAGACCGCGCTCGTCACCACCGAGCGGCGCTTGAAGCTGGTCTACGCCAACCGCGACGCCGATGCGACGATCTTCAAGCGCGAGATCGAGGAGCTCGCCGCGCGCCACCCGGAGCGGGTGACGCTGGTTCATCACTTCGATCAGGAGCGCGGTTTTCTCGATCGCCCGCGGGTCTCCGAGCACCTCCGCGAGTGGCAGGAAAGCGACTTCTACATCTGCGGCCCCGGTCCGTTCATGGACGTGGTCGAGGCCACGCTGGTCGAGCTCGGCACCGAGCGCGACCACATCTTCATCGAGCGCTTCGTCTCGCCCCACGATCCCGATCGCGTCGAGCTCGCGACCGAGCCTGCCAGTGCCCACGCGGCGCCTGTCGACGCCACCGTCCTGGTCACGCTGCGCGGCGCGGTGCAGTCGTTTCCATGTCCGGCCGGCACCACGATCCTGGAAGCGGCGCGCGCCGCCGGCATCAAGACGCCGTCCAATTGCGAGGACGGCTACTGCAGCGTGTGCCGCGCGCGGCTCCTGGACGGCGAGGTGTGGATGAAGGTCCACGACGCGCTCACCGCCACCGAGGTCGAGGCGTGCTGGGTGCTCACCTGCCAGTCGCGCCCCACCACCGCCCGCTGCGCGGTCGATTTCGATCAGGCCTGACGCGGCGCCCGCTCAGGAGATCCGTAGCAGGGCACGCGCGGTCGGCGAGCCATCGTCCGCGAACCAGTGGACGTGCTCCCGGACCAGGTCGGCCTCGAGCACGTAGGCACCGGGTGCGAGCGGACCGCGGAATGGGATCGTGACCGGAACCGTTTGGCCGGGTTGGACGGTGCCCGGCAGCGGTGCCCGCGCAAGGTCGAGGTCGAGCACCTGGCCATCGACGTCGAGGAGATGAAGCCCGGCGTTGACCGGCCGCGCCGCCTGGCTGTCCCAGATCTCGGTGCCGAGGTTCTCGATCGAGACCTCGAGCGACGCGTTCTCGCCGCAGCGGAGATCGAGCGCGCTGGGCACCGTCCGCAGCCGTGCTCGGTCGCCGGCGCGGCCGGCGGCGTGGCCCGCTGGGTCGGGGACGGCCGCGACGTGGATCGAGCCACCGAGCTGCAGAAGCGGCGCGCCGCGAGCGTGTACGCCGAGCGGCTTCCACCGGTCGAGCCGGGTGGGAGTCCAGGTGTGGAGGTCGAGGAGCGCGAAGCCGCTGCCTCTGAGCAGCGCGGCGACCTCGTGAGCGACGAACTCGCGTCGGTGGACCCATTCGTTGTGGCAGAAGATCTCGCGAATCCCGAACAGGTGGGACTGAGGCGAGCGGCCGAGGATCGCGCGCAAGCGCCCGCGTAGGCTCAGCAGGTTGGGCGTGCTCAAGAGCAAGAGGCCGGCGGGGGCGAGCACGCGCCGGCACTCGGTCAGCATCAGGGCTGGTGCGGCCAGGTGCTCGAGCACCTCGGTCGCGAGGATCAGGTCCACCGAGCCGCTCGGGAACGGCAGCAGCCGCCGCTCCACGTCGCATTCGTGAAGGGCGATGCCTCGCGAGCGGGCGCCGGTGTGGAAGGCGGGCGGGAAGCGGGGGCCGAGGCCATGCAGCTCGCCGCCGACGATGGCGTGGACGGCGCGCGCCAGATGCCCTGGATAGAAGCCGATGTCCACGATCCGTGTCGGCGCCGGTCGAGCCCGGAGTTGCAGGCCGTTCAGGGTGTGGAGGTAACGCGCCGAGTTCTTCGCCGCGTAGTCGTGTTCGCTCGAGAAGTCATCGGCGAGCACGTTGCGGAGCGCCGTGCGCGAGCGCTCGGCGATACCGCGTGGCGCCGGCGTGAAGGTCGGTGGGTCGGTCGGCGCTGGAGGATCGGAAGAGGGCGAGCGACCGGTGACGCGCCAGGCAGCCATGCAGGGACCTCGGGGCCGCCTGGGAGTGGGGCCGGCACCGGGATCTTCGACCAGCGAGCCGCGGCGAGTCAACGAGCACCGAGGTGGTGTCTCCATTCGTTCGCTGGCCACCGATCGGTGGCCCTCCAGCCGGACTCGCGAGAGTGCCGTCCGGAGCGCGCGCGATCCCTCGCGCGAGGCCAAGCCGACACGGCCACGGGGCCGACCGTGGCTCGCCCCCGGGCTCGTGAGGAGTTACACCGCAGAATCGCCCTGATCGGTGGGCGTGAGGTGATCCATGGCGGAGAGCGGAGCACCGACGGTCGGCATCCTGGTGGGCGGCGGTCCGGCGCCTGGCATCAACGGCGTGATCTCGGCGGCGACCATCGAGGCGCGGAACCGCGGCCTCAGGGTCATCGGCTTGATGCACGGGTTCGAGTGGCTGGTGAAGCGCGATCTCGGCCACATCCGCGAGCTCGACATCGGCGACGTGTCGCGGGTCCATTTGCGCGGCGGCTCGATCTTGCGCACCTCGCGCGAGAACCCCACCACCGATCCGGGGAAGCTCAAGAACGTGATCGAGTCGCTCACGGCGCTCGGCATCAACTACCTGGTCACGATCGGCGGCGACGACACCGCGTACTCGGCGCAGCGCATCGAGGCCGAGGCCGCGGGGCGCGTGAAGGTGGTGCACGTCCCCAAGACCATCGACAACGATCTGCCGCTTCCCGGGCTCACGCCGACCTTCGGCTTCACCACCGCCGTGCAGGTGGGAGTGGGAATCGTCGCCACGCTGATGGAGGACGCGCGCACCACCGGGCGCTGGTATTTCGTGATCGCGATGGGACGGAAGGCCGGGCACCTGGCGCTCAGCGTGGGCAAGGCGGCGGGAGCGACGCTCTCGATCATCGCCGAGGATTTCCGCTCGGGAAAAATTCCGCTGCGCGAGATCGCCGACATCCTCGAAGGCAGCATCTTGAAGCGCGAGCTCATGGGCCGCCCGTACGGTGTCGCGGTGATCGCCGAGGGACTGGCCGAGCGCATGGACGCGGCGGAGCTCGAGGACCTGAAGGACGTGGAGCGCGACGAGCACGGCCACATCCGGCTCGCCGAAGTGAACCTCGGCCGGCTGCTCGAAGGCGAGGTCAAGCGGCGCATCAAGGCGCGCGGGCTCAAACGCACCATCGTGAGCAAGGACGTGGGCTACGAGCTGCGCTGCGCGGCGCCGGTGACCTACGACCTCGAGTACACGCGCGATCTCGGCTACGGCGCCATCAAGCTGCTGCTGAGCGGCGGCACCGGCGCCATGGTCACGATCCAGGCCGGCCGACTGGTGCCGATGTTCTTCACCGAGCTGCTCGATCCGTCCACAGGCCGCACCCGGGTGCGTTACGTGAACACCGAGACCGAGAGCTACGAGGCCGCGGCCAAGTACATGATCCGGCTCAATCGCTGGGATTTCGAGGATCCGGACCGGCTGGCGCGGCTCGCGAGCGTCGCCAAGACCGATCCGGCGTCGTTCGAGCAGCAGTTCGGCTACCTGGGCCGGCGTTACCGCTGGTGAGGGAAGTCGAGTCACCGCTCCTGACCCGGATTGTTCATGAAGCGTTCGACTGCGGCCGCCGATCGTCGGCATCTTCGGGCGTACTCGCCTCCTTGGCCCTCGACGTACGGTTCGTACGCCTGCGGACCAAGGCGGCTGCGTTCACCCGAACCTGCTCGACGCTTGGCGCCCTCGCTACGGGCTTTCATGAATAACCCGGGCTAACGCGGCGGCCTTGCGAAGACTCTACGACGCCGCGTGGCGGACGATCGCGGCGCTCGATGTCGCGGCGCCTGCCGTCGAGGGCGAGGATGCGGTCGCTCGGCTGCGACCGGGTGGCCTGGTCGTGGATGCCGGTAGCGGCGCGGGCGGGATCGATCGGGTGCTCGCGTCGCGCTTCCGCCAGGTCGTGAGCGTGGATCTGGAGGTGGCGCAGCGCTTCGCGACGAAGGGGGCGCAGGGCGGCGCGGTCGCGCGAATCGCGGCGGATCTCGAGCGGGGAGTGCCGCTCGCGGACGGAAGCGCGGATGCGTTCGTGGCGCTCGACGTGATCGAGCACCTGGTGGATCCGGCGGCGTTTCTCGCCGAGGCCGCGCGCGTCGTGAAGCCCGGCGGAGAGCTGTTGCTCAGCACCGTGAATGCGCGGTTCATCGGGCATCTGGCGGCGCTCGCGAGCGGCCGCGTGCCGCGATCGATCGACGAGACCGGCTTGCTGGCTGGGTTGCCGGCGCCGCACCACGGTCATGTCTCGGTGCTGACCCGCGGTGTCCTGGCGCGATGGCTGGCCGCGTGCGGCTTCGACGCGGAGCAATGGGACGCTCTGGCCGTGGTGGGCGGCCGGCTCTCGAGACTGGTGCCGCGCGCGGCGCGGATCGAGCTTCTGGCGCAGGGCTTCCGGGTGCTGGCGCGGCGCAGCTCGCGTGCGGCGCCGGTGCGGCGCGCCGCGCAGGTGAGCGTCATCGTGGTCGCGCACCAGGCCGGTCCCGATCTGGTGTCGTGCCTCGCGGCGTTGCGTGAGCTGCGCGGTCCGGTCGCCGTGGCCGAGGTGCTGGTGGTCGACAACGCGTCGTCGGACGGCGCGGTGGACGACGCGCGCGCCCGGTTTCCGGAGATCGAGGTGCTGCGCAGCGAGACCAATCGCGGCTTCGGCGCCGCGGTGAATCTGGCCGCGGAGCGCGCGCGTCATGCGCGACTCTGGGTGCTGAATCCCGACGTCACGCCGAGCCCCGGCGCGCTCGCGGCGCTCGAGGCGATGTTTGCCTCCGACCCGACCGTGGCGGCGGCGGGTGGATGGCTCGCGCGCCCGGACGGTGGAGCGGCGCTCTCGTGGGTGCACTTCCCTTCGCTGCGGGTGCTCGCGGCGTGGCGCGCCGCGCGGAGCGGAGCGCAGCGCACGGCCGGCTGGCTCACGCCTCGCGAGGGCGCCGCTGGTGGGGGTCCGGTCGGTGCGTGCCTGTTGCTCGATCGAAACGCGTTCCTGGAGGTGGGCGGTTTCGACGAGGGTTTCTTCCTCTACGCCGAGGAGATCGATCTCTTCGAGCGGCTCGCCGAGCGAGGCTTTCGCGCGGTTCGCGCGCCTTACCTGGTGGGCACGCATCGCGAGGGAGGCAGCACGCGCCACGCGCCCGTATCCGCGCGAGCCGCGTGGATCGAGAGCCACCGGCGCTTGCTGCGGAAGCACCGCCGGCCGCTCGCCGCGTGGGCGTTCGAGCGCTGGGTCGCGCGCGACCCGAGCTCCGGATGGCCCGCGTGAACGAGAGCGCCGAGGCAAGCGAGCGGGGTGTGGCGGCGGTCGTACCGACGCGCGGCGCCGCGACCCTGATGCGCTGTCTCGAGTCGCTCGCCCGGGATCTCGCGGACCTCGGGCCGGCGAGCGAGATCGTGGTGATCGACGACGCGGCGCTGCGGCCGGTCCTGGTGCCACCCGCGATCGGCGGGGTGCCGGTGCGGCTCGAGGGTCATGCGCGCCGCCGCGGCTTCGGTCCGACCGTCAACTTCGGCGTTGCGTCGGCCAAGGCGCGCTGGGTGGCGGTGGTGAACGACGACGTCGAGATCGAGAGTGGTTGCCTCGTGACGCTCGCCGCCGCGCTCGACCGGAGCGGCGGGTTCGCGGCCTGCCCGGCGATCGCGGCCCGCGAACGATCGCGCCGCCACGAGTCCGCGGAGCGGACCATCGACGAGAGCCTCTACCGTCTCGGCTGGCATCGCGCGACGCTGCGCACCCAGCCGGTGCCGATCGGGCGGACCCTCGAGCCTCACTATCCGTCGGGAGCGCTGGCGCTCTACGATCGCTCGCGGTGGCTCGACCTCGGCGGTTACGACGAGTCCTTCGCGCCCTATTACTGGGAGGACGTGGACCTCGGGCTGCGGGCACGGGCGCGCGCGCAACGCGGCGAGCCCGGATGGGGATTCGTCCACGTTCCGGCCGCTCTCGCCCGACATTCACGTCACGCGACGGTGGCGGCCGAGCCGCGCTGGCTGCGGCGCGCGGTCTACCGGCGGAACCGCGAGCTGTTGCTGATGCGGCATCTCGCGAGCCGTTCGCGGCGGGCGTGGCACTGGCTGGCGCTGGTGCCGCGATCGATCCGGGGTCTGGCGGGCGCCGATCCGAGCCACGCGCTGGGCGCCGCCTGGGCGCTGGCGCGGCGCGGGGCGACCTGGCGAGCGAGCGGCGCCCTCGACCGGTTGTTCGACGAAGCGACGGCCGAATGACGGTCGAGGATCGCGCATTCCGGGTGCTGGCGCTCGATCACACGCCGCACGTGGGCGGCGCCGAGGCCGCGTTGCTCGCCGCGTTCGCCGCTCCGGTCGATCGGTCGTGGCGCTGCGCCATCGCGGCGCCGGGAGGTGGCGCGCTCGAGCGCGGCGCGCGCGCGCGCGGCATCCCGTTCCGGCCCACGCCGATCGACCGGCTCGGTCTCTTGCGCCCGCTCGGGTCGCGCATGGCGCTCGACGCGGTGGCGCGGGTGATCGACGAAGCGCGGCCCGACGTGATCCTCGCCAACGGGGTGCGCTCGCTCAAGGCGTGCCTGGCGCTCGGGCCGAGCGGTCCGCCGCTGGTGGCGTTCGTCCACGACGTGATCGAGCCGCGCACGGCATCGCGGGCGATGCGTGCGTTCGGCCTCTTCCAGTGGCGGGTGCGGGCGTTCGTGGTTCCCGCGGAAGCCGCGGCCGCGGCGCTCGCCGCCGCAGGCATCGAGGCCCAGCGGATTCGGGTGGCGCCGCCGGCGGTCGAGACGGCGGGACCGCTCTCGGTCGAGGCGCGGGCCGCGGCTCTGTGCGCGGTGGGGATCGATCCCGAGCGGACCGTCGTGGGATTCGTGGGCCAGATCGAGCCGCGGAAGGGCGTCGACGTGCTGCTCGAGGCGCTGGCGCTGCGCTCCGTGCCCGCGGACGTCGAGGTGCTGGTGGTCGGAGACGATCCCTTCGGCGAGCACCACGTGAATCGTGGACGGATTCTCGATCGAGCGCGAATGACGCCGGCCGTGCGGATCACCGGCTGGCGTCACGACGCGGCGACGCTCGCGGCGGCCCTCGACGTGCTGGTGTGTCCGTCGCGGGGCGATGCGTGCCCGCTGGTGATCCTCGAGGCCATGGCTGCGGGAGTGCCGGTGGTGGCGTCGCGAGTGGGAGGAATCCCGGAGCAGCTCGGCCGCGACGAAGCCGGGTGGCTGGTGCCCGCGGGCGATGCGGCGGCGCTGCGCGACGCGATCGACGCCGCGCTGCGCGAACCGCGCGAACGGCACATCCGCGGCGAGGCAGGGCGAGCGCGCCATGCCGAGCGCTTCTCGGTCGCGCGCGCGCGCGCGGCGCTTTTCGATGCGTTGCATGCGGCGATCGAGGGCGACGTCGGTCTCTCCCGAGAGGGAGCACGGCCATGACGACCGAGCGCGCGCGCCTGGTGTTCGCCACCAGGAATCCGGGGAAGGTGCGCGAGCTCGAGCGGATGCTCGCGGGCGAGTCGATCGAGGTCGCGGGGCTCGATCGGTTCCCGGAGGTGGGGGAGATCGAGGAGACCGGCGCCACCTTTCGCGACAACGCGCTGCTCAAGGCGGTCACGGTCGCGAACCTGACCGGCTGGGTGGCGCTCGCTGACGATTCGGGGCTCGAGGTGGACGGGCTCGGTGGCCGCCCCGGCGTGCGCTCGGCGCGCTATGCCCGCGAAGGCGCCAGCGACGCGGAGAACAACCAGCGCCTGATAACGGAGGTGACTCCGCTCGCTCCGGCGCAGCGCACCGCCCGTTACCGCTGCGCGATCGCGGTGGCCGCGCCGCACGGCGAGACCGCAGTCGAGGAAGGCAGCGTCGAAGGCCGCATCGTGATCGACCCGCGTGGCACCGAGGGCTTCGGCTACGACCCCTATTTCCTGGTCCCCGACCACGCCCGCACGATGGCCGAGCTCACCGCCGCCGAGAAAGATCGCATCAGCCACCGCGGCCAAGCCCTGCGACGCACGCTTCCGCACCTGCTACGTTTGCTCGCGATCACGAAGTCGTAACTAGCGAGCGGGGTTTTCGACCCGCTACCACAAAGGAAGAGGGAACCGAACAAGCCCCCTGAAACCGGCACTCGAGTATCCGGTCGGCGCGGAGTCGCGCCGGCTTGGGGGTGAGGCCCCGAAAAAATCGCACTTTTTTCGGGGCGGGGGGCTGGAACAGCTCCCCGAGGAAACACGGGGCGTAGCGCAGCCTGGTAGCGCACCTGCCTTGGGCGCAGGAGGCCGCTGGTTCGAATCCAGTCGCCCCGACCATTCGATGGATGAAGTTCGATGGATGACGCCAATCGCGTCCTTGCCGAGCTCGACTGTCCTCGCTGCGGCGAGCGCCGCCCGATGGAGGTGCGCTTCCGCTACGGCCCCGCCGGGCATCCGCCACTCGAGCTCGGCGGCCGGATCGAGTGGCGTCCCGGCGCCCAGGTGCTCGACGGCCCGTCGAGCGAGCCTGACCTGACGATCGCCGGGCTGGCATCGTGCCCGGATTGCGCGGCGCTCGCGGCGCGCTTCGCGCGCGACCAGTGGAAGACGCTGAAGCGCGTGTGCGACGGCGAGGGCGATGCGTTGCCGCGCGGCCGCAAGGGCAGGGCCGACCGCGTCGATCCGATCCTCGCGTTTCTCGACTACGGCTTCTCGCTCCGCGAAGCGCGCGAGCTGGGCGGCGAAACCATCGGCCGTCCCGGCCGCTACATCGAGCGGCTCGCGGAGCTGGTGCTCGGTTTTCCGCCCGCGATGTTCGACTGGTGGTCCGCGGTGGTGCGCATCGAGCGCGATCGGGTGACCGCGGTGCGGCTCCTGCCGCTCGCCGTCCAGGACGCGATCCGGGTATTCCCGGTGTCGCTCCACTTCGGCCTCTTGTCGCCGGCGGTGCCGGTGCTGCTCGATCTCGCGGAGCGTCGCGGCGCGGACGACGTCGCGATCACCTCGACCAAGCTCGCGATTCGCCACGAGGTCGTGGGTTGGTGGCAGGAGCTCGCGAGCGAGCCGGACGGCCGCCTCGAATTCGCGAACAAGGTGCGGGCGCTGCTCGCCGCGTCGCCCTGGGCCGACACCGGCCTGGGTGCCCTCGCGGCACTCGATCGCTTCAGCACCGTGGGCGAGATCGAGGAGAGTCTCGCGGCACTTTCTGGCGGACTGCCAGAGTCGGTCGCCGGCGAGGATCCGCTGGCCGCGCTGATCCGCTGGAGCCGCGTCACGACGTCCGAAAACGAGACGGAAAACAGCGCTGAAAACAAGGCATTCTCGTGACATCGGCATGCGCGGCCGCTTCGTTGACAACGCACCCCCACGTGTCTATCGTGGTCCGGTGGAATACGAGATCCCAGCCAAGAAGAAAATCCTCATCGTCGAGCATTCGGAAGCGCTCGGCGAAGCACTCTGCGATTACCTGAACGAGCGCGATTACGAGACTTTCTGGGGCCGCGACGGCCTGGAAGGCTACGCGCTCTTTCTCAAAGAGCAGCCCGACTTGGTGATCCTCGACGCGCTGGCGCCGACGCTCGACGGCGTCGCGCTCTGCGAGAAGATCAAGGACACGCCGTTCGGGCGCCGCACCAAGGTGATCGTGACCGGCCGCGTGCTGCGCAACCGTAAGGAGCGCGAGAGCGAGGACCGGCACCTGAGCGCCGACGAAGTGCTCGCCAAGCCGTTCCGCCTCGAGGAGCTGGAAAGCAAGATCGTCGTCCAGCTCAACGGCACCGAAGGCCGCACGTTTCATTGATTTCTCGGCGGGCCGCTCGCCGTCGTGGTGCAAGTTGGAGGGCTGCGGTCCCTCGCAGCCGTGGCGTTGCATCGCGATCGTCGGTAGCGGACGCGAGGGACCCGACGGGAGCCTGCGGGGCAAATCCCGGCGCTACGTGCACCGGGGTTTCCCGGCTTGGTGACCCCGAACTTGCCGGCGCGCCGGCGAGCGCGTAGCGAGCCGACTTCGGTGTGGGGCCCCGGCCGGATTCACTCCGGACGGGGAGAGGGTCTGGAACAGACCCTCGTGGAAACACAGCCCCGCGTGAATAACTCAGCGCAGCTGATGCAGCAGTGAGATCGCCTGCTCGATCGAGACCAGGTGGACGTGGGTGGAGAGGCCGTCGCGGAAGCGTCGGCCGACGTCGATGAGGCCGTACTCGTTGTTGGGCGTGCCGAAGCGCGAGAACGGGTGGATCACGACGATGCTCACCGCGTTGGTGCCCGCGCCCGGTGCGCGGGGTAGCGCGTTCACCGCGGTGGCCGCCTGCTCGGGGGTCAAGTTGTCGTCCCAGATCGCGGCGCGCACCGACACGATCGGCTTGTCATTCACCCATCGCACCGCGCCGTCGCCCGCCTGGTAGTAAGGGCCGATCTTGGCGATCACGGCGTCGATCGAGGCGCGGTTCGCGTACGAGTCGTAGGCACCGCTCGAGAGGGGCACGTCGTCGATCGCGGTCACGATGTGGAGGCCGCTCTCGTAGAGCAGCGGCTCGGTCTCGTCGAGGAACCGGTTCAGGTTGGGCTCGAGGTGCGGAAGGATGTAGCCCTTGCCCGACGAGCCCGCGACGAAGGAGTCGTTGACTGTCGCGTGCGACAGGTACCACTCGAGGATCGGCGGCGCGAACTTGACCAGGGACGGCGACATCTCCCACGTGAGCGGGTAGGCGCCGCGCAAGCCGTTCCCGTAGTACTGCTCGTTCCACATGGTGTTTTGCAGGAATCCCACGTTGTCGCCGTCGGTGACCATGAGCGACACGTAGTGGGTGCCGTTCTCGACGGCCGGAGCAGGTGGCGGCGCTGGCCGCGGCGGCGGCTGGAACGGGAACTGGGCGAGGGTCGAGAGGTTCTGGCACTGATCGCAGGCCACCAGCGAGAGCGAGTTGAGCGAGGCGTCCTCGACCATCGGCTGCTCGCTGTTCTGGCCGCGCCAGCCGAGCAGATAGGCACCGGGCGGCTGCGCGGCGAGCACCTGCTCGGCGAAGGGTGGGCGGCCCTCGCCCGCGTGGTAGATGAAGCCGCCCGTGAGCACCGGCAGATCCTTGAGCAGCGGCAGGATGTCGGGCTTCTGCTCGAAGACGATCGACGGGTTCCAGCCAGTCGGGTTCTCGGCCAGGAGCCGCGGCTCGTCGTAACCGGTCACGTCGTAGAGCATCGGTAGCCCGAGTGTGGCGACGTGCAGCTCCTCGCGCTGATCGATCACGATCGTGCCGGTGTGCCCGGCCTGGGAGATGCCGGCGTTGATCGAGTGCGGATTGCCGAGCGAGTCGACGCGTACGTAGCCGGGGATCTTGTCCTGGAAGCGCGCCAGCATGTCGAGCGCGCTGAACACCGTGTCGACGCTGATCCCACGGGTGGCGGAGAGGTAGTCGAGCCACGGCTCGCCGTCGTTGGGGCGGATCCACACCAGCTCGTTCGAGCCGCGCGCCATCAGGCCCTGCAGGCTCGCGATCGTCATGTGCTCGTAATCGCGCAGGTCGTTCTGGGCCACCTGAACGACACCCGTGGGCGTGACTCCCGCCCACAGCACGAGCGGTGGCGCGGCCGGCGTGTTGGGATCCTTGGGTGGGGGCGGCGGCGGGAGTTGCTCCGCTTGCGGCTGGCCACCCTGACCCTTGGCCGGGTGGGATCCGCCGCCGCAGCCGGTTGCCGCGAACAGCATCGTGCATGCGACCGCGAGCGCGGACGCGTGCCTGACGGCTGCATGGCGAGCGCGGCGACGACTTCTTGTCATGCGATCTCCTGGGACTCGAGGAACGTCACCACGCGCCGCTCGACCTCGACCAGCGGCCACTGCCGCTCGGCGGCTACCCGCCGCAGATCCTCGTACTCCGGATGGAGACGGCGGTGCCCGGCGGCGGCCCGTACCATCTTGACTCGGATGGGGCCCCACGGAGTATCGATCTCGCGCAGCTCGCGCGCCAGCTTGGCGCGCGCCGCGTGCGTGATGCGGGCGCCGGTGGTGGTCGATTCGCGAAGCAGCACGGCCGCCAGGCCGGTTCCCGCGCCGGCGCGCGCCACCACCCGCACCGAGGTTCCGGGACGGCCCTTCTTCATGTGCACGGGCGCCATCACCACGTCGAGCGCGCCTTCGGCGCGCAGCCGCTCGCCCAGGTAGCCGAAGAGCTCGGGGTTCATGTCGTCGATCTCGGCTTCGACCAGATCGACCATGTCGTGCTCGAGCCCACCTTCGGCGCGCGCCGAGCCCACGGCTTCGTCGCCCACCCACACTCGCAGCAGATTGGGGACCTCGACCGGATCGGCGCTCGCCACTCCATACCCGACGTTACGCACCACCATCTCGGGTGGATGGCCGAACGAGCTGGCGAGCGTCACCGCGAGCGCGGCGCCGGTGGGCGTGGTCCGCTCGCCCGCGGCGGGCGAGTGGGCGCGCACCGGCACGCCCTCGAGCAACGCCAGCGTCGCGGGAGCCGGGACCGGCATGGTGCCGTGCTGGGACTTCACGAAGCCGCTGCCCAGCACCGGCGGCGCGCACACGATCGGATCGAGCCCGAGGGCTTCGACGCCGGCGGCGGTGCCGACGATGTCGACCAGTGCGTCGACGGCGCCAACCTCGTGGAAGTGGACCTCCTCGGGCGACACGCCGTGAATCCGGCCCTCCACGACCGCGAGCTTCTGGAACGTGTCGAGGGCTCGCTGCTTCACCCGTGGCGGCAGCCCGGCGGCGTCGATGCGCGAGCGGATCTCGCGGAGACCGGTGTGCCCGTGCGCTCGGGAGTGGGAGTGCGGCGTCTCGTGGTGATGGTGATCGTCCGCGCCGTGCGCGTGATCGTGCTCGTCGTGGGCGTGGTGGCGATCTCCCACCTCGACCAGCACGCGCGTGCCCTCGATACCGTGGCGCTGCTCGCGCCGCACCACGATCGAGGCTTCGTCGCCCACCACCCGTCGCGCGACGTCGCGCAGCTCGTCGGCCGGGTAGCCGAGATCCACCAGCGCACCCAGGAAGAGATCGCCGCTCAGCCCTGCGAAGCAGTCGAGATAGGCGAGCGGCACGTGGATCTTTCCCGATCAGCCGCGGTTGATCATCCCGGCGATGCAGCCGGCGCCGAACCCGTTGTCGATGTTGACCACCGCCACACCCGAGGCACAGCTGTTGAGCATGCCGAGGAGCGCCGCCACGCCGCCGAAGCTCGCGCCGTAGCCG
>CAZYWA010000086.1:0-20052 GCA_964650975.1 uncultured bacterium | reverse complement strand
GAACTACCTGTCGGGTGCTGTGACCGGCGCCGCGGTCCGCGACATCGACTCGGACGCGTCGTACCCGGACGCCGTCGCGAGCTTCGATCCGTTCACGCCACCGGTTTGCGGCCAGATCCCCGGTGGTGGTGAAGGGCGGCCGCTGGCCGCGGTCCTGCCGGTGGTGCTCGCGATGGTGGTGGTGCGCCGGCCGGCGCCGGCGCGACGCGCGATCAGGGCGCCGGCGCTCGACCCGGCGAGCTGACGGCGCGACCGCTGGCTCGGGCGCGCCGGCTCGCGGGGTTCGCCTTGGCGCGTCGCGAGGCCCGCACCGCCGCGAGATCCTCGCGCGCGTGATTCCAGTCGTCCTCGCCGAGCCGGGAACCGGCGTAGCGCACTCGCTCGAAGAGCGCGGTGAGGCGCGCCACGGCCGCGGCCGACTCGTGCTCGAGCTCGCGGACCTGGCCGCTGAACTCGCGGGGTGTGGCGGCGGGGTCCTTGGGGATTCCCTTCCGCGCCAGGCGAGCCAGCATCTCTCGATAGAAGCTGGTGGCGAGCGCCGCGCCGGCGTCACGGTCGTCGTCCTTGCGGCGCCGCCAGCGGCGCAGCTCGCGCGGCGCCGAAAGCAGGTTCCACGCGGCGATTCCCAAGGCCAGCGCCAGCACGATCCCGCCGACGGCGCGTGCCGCGGCCGACTGGTTCCCGCCCTGAAAGCCTCCCTTGAGCCAGGCGACGGGGTCCGGCCCGTGCAGCCACCGGGTGGTGCTGTAGGCCTGCATGGCGCGCTCGAAGGCGTTGCGCTGATCGGCGGCGGTGAACGCCAGCACGTAGCGGTTCCACACCATGCGGATCGCGTCGAAGAAATGGACGGCGTTGGCCGTGGGCGTGGTGTCGGTCTCGGGGCTCGCGATCGAGCGCGGCGAGGGATCGAAGGTGATCCAGCCCGCGGCCGGGAAGAACACCTCCACCCACGAGTGCGCGTCCGACTCGCGCACGATCAGGTAGCCGCCGATCGGGTTCCACTCACCCTGCAGGAAACCGTTCACGATCCGCGTGGGCACGCCCACCGCGCGTAGCAGGATCGCCTGCGCCGTCGCAAAGTACTCGCAGTGCCCGGCCTTCTGCACGAACAGGAAATCCTCGAGCGGCAGGAACCGGTGGTCGCGCGCGAGATCGAGCGTGTAGGTGTAGTTCCGCTCCAGGTAGTCGCGGATCGCGACCGCCTTGTCGTACGGATTGGTGGCCCCCGCGGTGATCTCCCGGGCCAGGTCCGGCACCCGCGGATCGATGCCCGGGTAGATGCCCAGGTAGCTCTGGCGGATGTCGGCGTCGTAGTGCACCGGTGCGCCGCGCAGCTCGTCGGGATCGGGGTCCTTCAAGAACGACTGCACGGTGTACGCGATCGTCGAGCCAGGTAGCCGCGGCAGCAGCACCGAGCCCGCCTCGTCGAGCCGCAGATGTTCGGCGTTGACCAGCACCTGGAACGGAACCGGGAAGCCGAAGATCGCGCTGGTCCCGATCGGTTCCTGATAGACGGTGTAGGCGATGATCGGTCGCCGTCCCGGACCCGGACCCACCTGGAAATCGCGGGTGGCGAGCGGGTTCACGTTGCGCGGCGGGATCGCTTTCTTCGCCAGCGTGTTCTTCCAGCGCCCCTTGCCGTCGTACTGGTTGAGGGCGATTCCTCGCATGTGGCGCAGCGGGCCCAGGAGCTTGAGCTTCTGGGGATCGTCGAGCTGCACGCGCAGGGCGAGCTTGTTGCTGAGCTCGAGCTCGCCCACCGCGCCGAGGTTCACCTCTTCGTTGAAGCCCGAGATGAGCTGGCTGGTCATGAGCGGGCTCAGGAAGAAGCCCGCTCCGATGCGCGGAATCGCGTAGAAGATCGGAAAGGTCACCGCGAAGGTGCCGATCGCGATCCCCGCGGTGGCGGCCAGGTAGCGAGCCCGGACCAGGCCGTCGGCGGGTGTCGGCACGCCGATCGCGAGCGGCTCGAGCGGAGCCGGCGACCCGAAGCTCGCCTCGGCTTCGAGCCCGCGCTTCAAGGTCAGCGCCGCAAGCGCCCAGGTGCTCGTCACCATGAACACGAGCAGGGTCGGCGCCATCGAGAAGTTCGGGTTGAGCGCCGTGGTGACCAGCACCTGGAAGAACGCGAGCAAGTAGACCTGCAGGTACTCGCGGTTGCGCTTCGCGTTGAGCAGCCGGTAGGCCTGCAGATAGAGCAGCAGCCGCAGGAACGCGGTGAAGCGCATGTCCGAATCCGGCACCTGGAGCGCCACCCACACCACCACCAGCGCCGTGGTCGCGATCCAGAACGGCCGGTTGGTGATGCGCGGGATTCGCCCCTTGTCGGTGAAGTAGCCGAGCACCAGCACCACGGCGCACGGCAGGTACCAGATCTCGGTCAGGACGTGGGTGGTGAAGAGCGGCGCCAGCGCCGACGCGCACATCGCGTAGGTGAGATCGTGGAATCTGGCGACGAATCCCGAGCGCAGGTGGCGCCTCGCGCTTCGCTGCACGGCGCGGCGGCGGGCGTCGATCATGCCGCGGCCCGGTCTGGCGCGGGACGGACTGGCGGCGACGGGCGGACCTCGATCGGCGGCGGCTCGCCGGGAACTCCCTCGAGCGGCGGGATCGGAGCCAGCACCGGGCCGTAGGGATCGAGGCGCGCGAGGGTGTCGAGGATCCGGTCGACGTGGCTCGGTCCGGTGCCGTGCTCGACCAGGGCGCCGTGGGTCGAGAGCCGCACCGCGAAGCCCACCTGGACCAGCTCCGCGCAGAGCCCCGCGGCCCGGTTCACCGCCGACTCGATCTCGTCATCGTGACCGGTGGCGATGCGATCGGGCGTCGCGGCCTCGCTCACGTCGAGGATGACGGTGGCGCGCCGCAACGCGGGCACCTCGAAGTCGCGGACCAGGAGCTCACCGGTGCGTCCGCTGTGCTTCCACGAGATGTGCCGGGGCGAATCGCCGTACTGGAAGGGACGGATCGAGTGGATCTCGTCGCCCGGTCCCTTGCGCTGCGACGGCTCGCCGCCTTCGCCCAGCCCGCGCAGCACCCCCTGAATCGAGCTGCGATCGAGAGCTGGCAGCACCAGCACGGCGAGCGGCAGCCGGCCTCGCCGGGCGCGCTCGATGAACCCGAACGGAAAGCGGGTGCCGATCCGCAAGCCTGGAAGCACCGTTTCCCCGCGGCGCTCGAAGCGGTACTCGGCTTCGAGCTTGATCTCGCTCCGCGGCGCCACCACCGGCACGAACTTGAGCATCGCGACCCGCCCGGCCTGGGTGGTGTCGGTGCACTCGATCGCGAAGCTGCCCATCCGGCGCTTGGCGTTGTGGAGGGTGAGATCGGGGATCGCGATCTCGCCGGCGTGGATACGCGCCGGCAGCCGCCGCGTTCCCGAAAGTGCTCGCAGCGTGCTGAGCGCCAGGATGCCGGAGACCAGGAAGAAGGCCAGCATCATGGCCAGCACCAGGTAGAGCAGGTTGTTGCCGGTATTCATCGCCGCCACGCCGACGGCGAACGTCAGCACCAGGAAGGTGGCGCCCTCCGCGCGGATGCGGGGGATCTCTTGCGGTGGTGGAGCGGCGCTCTTCGGTCCGGCTGCGGCGCGCGCGGTCATCGCGGCAGGCTCAGAGTGGTACCGCCACTCGTCCCAGCACGCTTTGGATCACGGCGGCCGCTTGCGCGTAGGGACGGAACCCGTTGCTGCCGCGGGACCGCAGCATCACCCGGTGCGCCAGGACCGGCACCGCCAGGGTCTTGATGTCGTCCGGGATCACGTGGTCGCGGCCGTCCACCAGCGCCAGCGCCTGCGCCGCGCGATAGAGGTGCACCGCGCCACGCGTGCTGACCCCGAGCTCGACCTGGTCGTGATCGCGGATCGCGTGCACCACGTCGAGCACGTAATCCTCGATCGGCGCCTCGACCCGGACCTTCTCCACCGCGGATTGGATGGCGACCACCTCTTCGGGTGTGATCACCGGCTTCAAATCGCTGCGGGCGCCGTAAAATTCCGGGTCGCGCAGGATCTGGCGCTCGTGATCGCGGTCCGGATAGCCGAGCCTAAGCGCCACCAGAAACCGGTCGAGCTGGGATTCGGGCAGCGGGTAGGTGCCGTGGAACTCGAGCGGGTTCTGGGTGGCGATGACCATGAACGGCTGCGGCAGGATGTGGGTGTCGTTGTCGACCGTCACCTGGAACTCGTTCATGGCCTCGAGCAAGGCGCTCTGCGTCTTGGGTGTGGCGCGGTTGATCTCGTCGGCGAGCACGATGTTGGCGAACACCGGCCCGGGCCGAAACTCGAAAGCGCGCTTGTCGCGGTCGTAGACGGAAACCCCGAGCACGTCGGCGGGTAGCAGGTCGACGGTGAACTGGATGCGGCGCATCCGCCCGGCCAGGCTCCGCGAGATCGCCAGCGCCAGCGTGGTCTTGCCCACCCCCGGCACGTCGTCGAGCAGCAGGTGACCGCGAGCGAAAAGAGCCACGGTGGCGAGCCGGACGACTTCCGGCTTCCCCACCAGCATCTTCTCCATGTTCGCGCGCAGCGCTTGGACGCGGCTCAGGTCGATCATGTCGTGGTCTCGTCTCCCGAGGTTGCTGCGCGCTCGCGGCGCGAGCCGCGCGAGTATATCGTCGCGCCGCGTGTTTGTGCTCCGGTGTCGGCGCCGCCGGCCCGCGCGGCATGGTTGGTGCCGGGCGCGCGGAGTACAATGCGCGCCCGCTCGCCGAGCATCCCGCCATGACCGCGCTCGATCTCGCCTTCGTGATGGATCCGATCGGATCGATCCATCCGGACAAGGACACCACGTTCGTCCTGATGCTCGAGGCCGAGCGCCGCGGTCACCGGGTGTTCTATCTCGAGCTCGCGGATCTCGCGCTCCGCGACGGCCGCACCTGGGGTCGCATGCGGCCCGCGCGGGTGCGCCGCGGAGAGCCGCATTTCGAGCTGGGCGCACCCGAGCTCCGTCCCTTGGCGGACAACGACGCCGTTTTCATGCGCAAGGATCCGCCTTACGACATGCTCTATTTTTACGCCACCCACCTGCTCGATCCGGCGCTCTCGGGCGCCTGGGTGATCAACGGCGCGCAGGGGCTGCGCGAGGCCACCGAGAAGCTCTTCGCGTTGCGTTTTCCCGAGCTGATCCCGCGCACCCACCTCGCGTCCGATCCCGCGATCCTGCGCCAGTTCCTGGACGAGCTGGGTGGACGGATGGTGGTGAAGCGCCTCGACGGGAGCGGTGGCTCGGGAGTGTTCTTGATCCGCGAGGGCGACCCGAATCTCTCGGTCATCCTCGAGACCAGCACTCACTTCGGAACCACTCCGGTGTTGGCGCAGGAATTCCTGGAATCGGGTCGGGACGGCGACAAGCGCCTGATCGTGATCGGCGGCGAGCCCGCGGGCGCGGTGCTGCGCGTGCCCAAGACCCACAACGAATTCCGCGCCAACATCCACGTCGGAGCCACCTGCGTCCGGGCCGACGTCGACGATCGCGACCGCGCGATCTGCGACCGCTTGCGGCCGGAGTTCGCCCGGCTCGGCCTCGAGCTGGTGGGTCTCGACGTGATCGGCGGCTACGTGACCGAGATCAACGTGACGAGCCCCACCGGGTTCCAGGAAATCCGCACGCTGAGCGGGATCGAGCTCGAGCGCCGAATGCTCGACCTCGTCGAGGCGCAGGCGCCGGCCCGGCGAGCGGCGCTGGCTCCAGGACCCAGCGCCGCGTGACTCCCCCTCGCCGCGAGGCGCCGGCGGCGGCAGCGCCGCGCGGCGGAGTCGCGGGCTTGCTGCTGCTCACCCTCCTGGCCTACTCCCCTGGGCTTCGCGCTCCGCTCAGCTACGACGATCCGTTTCTGATCGAGCGCTCGCCGGTGGTGCTCGGTGCGCGTCCGATCCTGGATGCGTTTCGCAGCGGCTACTGGGAAGGGGTCGCACCCGGGCGGGGAAACGAGTATCGCCCGCTCACGATCCTGAGCTTCGCCGTCGAGCACCGGTTCTTCGGTGCGAGCGCCGGCGGTTATCGCGCGGTCAACTGGATGCTGCACCTGGCGTGCGTGCTGCTGGTGGGCGTCCTGGCCCGCCAACTGAGTTTGTCGGCGAGCGCGTCGCTCGCGGCGCAGGCGGTGTTTGCGCTGCATCCGATCCACGTGGAGGCGGTCACCGGCATCGTCGGCCGCGGCGAGCTGCTGCAGACGGCGTTCGCGCTCGCCGCGGTGGTGACGTTCCTGCGACCAGGCCGGGTGTGCGCCGTCGCCTGGCCGCTCCTCGGCCTCGCCGGTCTGCTGGCGAAGGAGGCGGCGATCGTGACGCCGGTGCTCGCGGCGCTCTGCTCCGGGTGGTTGCGGCTTCGAGACGGCCGGCGGACTCGCTCACCGCTCCAGGCACTGGCCTTCGCGCCGGTGGCGCTGGCCTACGCGTGGGCCCGAGCGCGAGCCCTCGGCCACCTGGCCGGAGCGGCCACCGTGAGCGACGTCGAGAATCCCTTGGTGCTGCTCGCGGCGCCGGTTCGCGCGCTGGCGGGAGCATGGGTGGCGGTTCGGTATGCCTGGATGCAGCTCTTCCCGGTGCGGCTCTCGGCCGACTACGGCCTCGCTTGCCTGGCCGCGCCGGCGACCGGAACGAGCACGGCGGGCTGGGCGTCCGTGGGCTTGTGTCTCGCCGCGCTGGCGGCCGCGATCGCGAAACGGCGCTCGTTCGCGAGCCTGGCCCTCGGCTGGTTCGCGCTCGGGATCGCGATCGCATCCAACGTCGCCATGCCGATCGGCACGATCTTCGGCGAGCGACTCGCCTATCTGGCGTCGGTCGGCACAGCGCTCGGCGCCGGTGCGGCGCTCGAGGGAGCCTGGCGCCTCGATCCTCGCATCGCGCGACCGCTGGGGTTGGCGCTGGTCGCGCTCCTGGCGATCCGCACCGCGGTTCGCAACCTCGACTACGCGAGCGAGGAGAGGCTCTTCGCGTCCGCGGTCGAGGTCTGTCCGCGCAGCATCAAGGCGCGCTTCAACTGGGCGGTCGACCTGGCGCGGCTCGGCGACCTGCGCGGCGCGCTCGACAACCTGGGGGCGGCGCTCGAGGTTCGCCCGCGGTGGCCGCCAGCGCTCGCGGCGCGCGGGCGGATTCGCTGGCAGACCGGCGATCGCGCGGGCGCCGAGCGCGATTTCGAGGAGGCGAAGGAGGGCGATGCGCGGAACGCCACGGCGCTCGCCGGGCTCGGAGACGTCGCCGCGGCGGCCGGGGATTGCGCGCGCGCGCTCGAGCTTTACGAGGCGGCCGGCCGGGAGTCCCCCGGCGATCCCTACGTGCGCGCCGGCCTCGAACGGTGCGGCACACCAACGTTTGGTGGGCCTGCTAGCCTTAGCTCAGGTCATTCATGAACGTGGGTCGCCAAGGCATCGAGAACCGGATGTCCCGCCGCGGGGGCTTTGCGCGGCGGCCGCTGAGTCTCCTGATCAAGGTGGGAGCGCTGGCCCTGGCGTTCGCGTCGCCGCTACGAGGTGAGGTCAATCCGGAGCCGATCCGGGTGCCAGGACCGCCGGCGGATGTCGTGCTGCCGCTTCATCCCATCACCCACCCGGCCTTCGAGGTCGGGGAAGTGATGCAGTACGAGTTCGGCTGGAAGGGGATTCCGGCGGCGCACGCGACGCTCAGCGTGCAGGGCGTGCCCGAGGCGGGAGCGAGCCCGAGGCGCGTGCGGGTGATCGGAACCGCGGAGACGGTGTCGGCTCTCGACTGGATCTGGAAGATGCGCGACCGGGTCGAGTCGGTGTTCACCGCCGACACGCTCACCCCGGAAACCTTCGACTTCCATCAACACGAGCGCAACGACAAGATCGACACCCACCTCGAGATCTCCTGGCCCAAAGGCGTCGCCACCAGCCGGCGTGTGAAGAACGGCACCGGCAAGGACTGGCTCTTTCCCATCACCCGCGCCTACGATCCGGTCACCGCGGCGTTTCTGCTGCGTGGCGTCGATCTGCAGGTGGGGGACTCGAAGCGGGTCGAGGTACTCAACGGCAAGAGCCGCTACCTGATCGACATGCACGTGCGGACGCGCGAGACCGTGACGGTTCCGGCCGGCACGTTCGAAGCGTTCAAGCTCGAGCCCGAGATCCAGAACGTGAACGTGCCGCCGCCGCCGCCCGACCAGCGCAAGCTGCGCCACGTGTGGATCTGGATCTCGACCGAGCCGCCCCGGCGCATCCTGAAGATCGAGAGCGAGGTGTTCTGGGGGAGCGTTTACGGCGAGTGGACCGGCCCGCGCCCGCCGCTGACCGCGAACACCACCAGCGCGCTCGACAGGGCCAGCGGCGGATCGAAGCTCGAAGCGGAGGCTCCCGTCGTGACCCTTGCGACACCCGGCATCGATGGAGCGATCGCCGCCGGGTGCGTCCACTCGCTCGCTCGGAGCACCTTCGGGAGCTGATAGCCCGGAGCTCGGCCAGTCGAGCGGAGCCAGCGGCGTCGTCGAGATGAGTCCGGTGAGCGCGAGCGGATTGTCGGTGGTCATCCCGGTGCTCAACGAAGAGCAGCGGCTGCCGCCCACGCTGGAGCGGATCGTGGCGTATCTCGACCGCCGCCCGGGCGGCCCCAACGAGGTGATCGTGGTCGACGACGGCAGCGTCGATCAGTCGAGCGCCGTGGTGCGGAGCTTCCAGCGGCCCGCCGGGCCCACTTCGGTGGTGTTGGTCCGCGTCGAGGCGAATCGCGGCAAGGGCGCCGCCGTCCGCGACGGCATGCTGCGAGCGCGGGGGGCGAGCGCCGTCATGTGCGACGCCGACCTCTCGACTCCCATCGAGGAGGTCGAGCGACTCGAACCGCGGCTGGCCGGCGGAGCGCACGTGGCGATCGGCTCGCGCGGCATCGACGCCCGCACCGTCGAGGTGCACCAGCCGTGGCTGCGCGAGCGCCTCGGGCGTGTGTTCAACGGCTTCGTGCGGCTCGCCACCGGTCTCGACGTGCGCGACACCCAGTGCGGATTCAAGCTGTTCGCCGCATCGTGTGTCGCGCCGCTCTTCGGGCCGCTCTTCACCACCGGGTTCGCGTTCGACGTGGAAGTGCTGATGCGCGCGCGGCGGCTCGGGCTCCGGGTCGACGAGATTCCCGTGGTGTGGAGGGACGATCCTCGCACCAAGGTGAGCGCCGGCTCCGACGGGGCACGAATGGTGCGGGACGTGATGCGGATTCGTGCTCGTCTGGCGCTCGAGCGCCCGGCCGGGCCGGCCGCGTGAGCGAGCCCGGCCAGCCGTCGCGTGCCACGCGCTCGCTCCTCGCCGGGGTGCTGCTCGCGGCGCTCGGCGGCGGTCTCTTGGCGCATCTCTACGTGGCGTCGTGGCTCGCGACCGACTACTACGATGCCACCGATTACCTGATCAACGCGCGGTTCCTGGCCGGCCACGGCACCTGGCTCGAAGGGGTACGGCCGCCGCTTCCGTCGCTGTTGCAGATCGGCTTCTTCCTGGGCGGCGAGCCGACGGCCTGGCGCGGCCCACACTTGCTCTCGACGCTGGTGTCGTACGCGGCGCTCCTCGCGTGCTACGCGCTCTTCGCGCAGAGCTCGAGCCGGCTGCGCGCGCTGGCCGCGACGCTGCTCTTCGCCGGCTCGCGGCTCTTCGTCCACTACGCGCCGTTCGTCATGGCGGACCTCTTGGGGACCGGACTGGTCGCCGCGGTGCTGACGCTGCATCTGCGCGCGCGGGCCGGTGGCTCGGCCGTCGCGTGGCTGGGTGCCGCGGTGCTCGGCTGCCTGGCGATCGCCTCGCGCCACCCGCTCGCGATCCTGGGCCCGTTCCTCTTGGGCTACGAGATCTTCGAATCGCTTCGTGGCCGCCGCGCCACCCGTGCGCTGGTTCATCCAGCGTTCTGGGCCGCCGTGCTGGTGCCCATTCCGCTCTTCGTGGCGGCCATGGTGGCGCTCTTCCATGCGCGTCTGGGATGGGACACCAGCCACGCGCTACACGCGCTGGCGCAGGTCTTCACCTCGCAGGCGGAGAAGAGCGGCATCAGCACCCGCGTCGCCGAGTCGCAGCTCGAATATTTCGATTCGCTGCGGGTCGCGTTCCGCTGGCCGATGTGCATCCTCATGTTCGCCGGAACCCTGTGGGCGGCGCTCGCCGGCCGCGACGACGATCGCCTCCATTGCCTGTGGCTGGTGGTCAACGTGGCGCTCTACTCGCTGGTGATCACGCGACGCGAGTCGCGCTACCTGCTGCCCGCGGTGCCGAGCGCCGTGTTTCTCGCGGTCCGGGCGCTCGGCCGGCTGGAGAGCCGCCTGACGCCGCGCCGCCTGGCCGGCGGATGGCGACCGCGAGGAGTGGCCGCGTTGCGCGCGGCGCTCTGGGTGGGCGTCGCCGCGCCACTCGTTCCCGGTGTCGTGACCGAAGCTCGAGCATTCCTGGATCCGGTCTACCGGATCCCGTTCCAGCAGCGGGTTGCCGACGCGGCGGGTGCGCTCGTCCGTCCGCCGGGCCGCCTGTTGGTCGCCGGTGACAAGTACGCGGTCCATCCGGTCGCGTACTGGTTCACCGAGGGCGACGAGTACTACTACTTCCATCACATCGCGCCGCGCACGTTTCATTACTGGCTGGGACTCGATCCGGTGACGGTGGCCGCGGCTGTCCCCGAGGGGCGTTGGCTCGAGTTCCCGTCGCTACTCGACTGGGCCGCGCCCGGCGACGTGATCGCGACCCTCGAGCCCGAGACCTACCAGACCCGGATTCTTCCCGCTCGCAAGCTGCCGCTGCGCCTCGCGAGGGTGTGGGCCGAGCGCGCCGCCCTCGACTCCGAGGCCCCGTGCGACGTCTATCGCTCGTCGCACGCCGCGCTCTCGGTTTGCGGCAGCGGCGCCGACCGGCGCGCGACACTGGACGCGGCCTGGCCGGTCGAGGTCTACGTGCCGTCGGCGGATCGATTCGTGTCGCGCGGCTGGATCGAGCCGCGGCACACCGGAGCTTCCCCGAGGCCAGAGGAGATTCTCCGCTGGGACGGGCCCTCGGCTCCGGCGGTGATCCTGGCCGGATACGACGCCGCGATCGCCTTTTGTCCGCCCGGGCCCTCCGGCGTGGTGGAATACCGGATGGACGACCGCACCTGGCCAGGTCCGGGAGCCTGTCCGAACCTGTGGAAGCGCTGATCGAGGGGCGGGGTGGCTAGGAGCCGGCCTGAGTCGGGTCGTCCGCGAGCAGCACGCGCGAGATCTCGCCCTCGCGGATCATGCGTCCGCGCAGCCGCACCTGCGCCCACGTGAGCGGAAACTCGCGACGGCATTCGGCGCAGAATCCGCTCGGCGATTCGCGGTGAAAGCGATCACGCAGCGCGCGCACGCTGTTCGAGGTCCACTCGATCTTGCCGGAGAACTGGCTGCACCCGGGGCACGAGCCGTAGAGCGTGACCTTGTAGTCGGGAGTCGTCGCCCCGTTGGTGGGTGGTGACGCAGGCTTGCTCGCCATCGCGGGAGGGATTGTAACAAGGACACCAAAATAGTTCGGGGGCTTCCCCAGACCCACCATTGGGACCGAGAAAGCCCCCGGGGGGGGCATGGGTATGACGGTGCGGATCTCGCACCGGCCGGGCCACCGTTTTCGCTCGGATGCGACCGCGATGGGCGACTCGGACGAAGCGAGGTAGAGCAGCTAGCGTGCCAGTGCGCCAACGATGGGAGGTGCTGGGGCTGAGTCCTGATTCGATTACGTATTTGCCGCGCGATACCGCGTAGTGGGTCAGAACGATGTTTCGGCCAGTCATCAACCTGACTGAGGACCGCAAGGGAATTGACGATCCCGGCGAGCCGAGAAGACGGATCGTACGTCGATGTGGATCGCCGCCTCGACGACGTTCGAGGCAAGCCACGGTCGTTCGCTGACAGTCGAGGTGACTTTTTCTGTCAGTAGGGGCGGCCGTTCGAGCAGCAAGGAGTCACACCCTCCCCAGCTCGGTCTCGACAACCTGCTGAAATAATTGAGATCGACCCGCGTCCATCAGGGTCATCCCCGCGCCGGATGTCGCTGGCGCGGAAGTTGCTCAGCACCCCAGCACAGCCGCGAAGGCTGCGGACGGAGGGTCCAATGAAGCGCAATTCACGTCGACTCGCGGGTGCTCAAGGCTTCACCTTGATCGAGGTGCTGATCGTGGTGGCGATCATCGCCATCCTCGCGGCGATCGCGGTCCCACAGCTCCTCGGAGCACGTGAGAAGGCGCGCCACGCCGCGTGTCTGGATCAAATGCATGCCGAAGACGGCGACACCATGAACTACATGGATCAATACGAGAATTCCGGCGATCCAGCGGCGGCCGACAAGGCCATCGACGATGTCATCAGTTTCACGACCAACAAGCCGCCGGTGTCGAATCCCAGGAACGTTCACGACCCTGGGTACGCGAAGACCTCGCTCGGGTTCGTTCCCACCGCAGACGACACGTGTGTCGTGTTCCTGTACGATGCCAGCTCGACGATCGTTCCGCCCAGTCCGACGGTTGTGCTGACCCAGTTCGAGGGTCGCGTGCGGTCGTACCGAATCGCACTGCATTGAGCTCACGCTGAAACCGGCGGGCCAGAGCGGCTCGTCGATCGCCCGGAGGCCCTCGCCTCCGGGCGTTTTGCTTTTGCGGCCGGCGCGGCGTCGGGCCGCGCGCGGATTCCGTGGACGGGTCGGGGGCGCGGGATATACTCGGCGCCCGCCGATACCAAAGAGGGGTGGTTTTTGCGCGACCTGATCCGGATGTGGAGCAACACGCGCATGGTCGTGCTGGTCGCGATCAGCGCCGCGGTCTACGTCGCGATCCTGCTGCCGTTCAAGATGTTCCCGCTCATCCCGGGCATCACCGAGCTTCGTCCCGCGACCGCGATCCCACCGCTCGCCTCGTTTCTGTTCGGCCCTGCCGCGGCCTGGGGGATGGCGCTCGGCAACCTGATCGGGGATTTCGCGGGAACCTTCGGACCGGCGAGCGCATTCGGTTTCCTGGGAAATTTCCTGCTGGGCTGGGTGCCGTACCGGATGTGGCGCGCGATGAGCCGCGAGCCGCTGCCGTCGATCTTCGGCGCGCGCGCCGCGGGAGCCGGGTCGTCGTTCCGGTGGACCGAGCTGGCGGAGTACGCGTTCATCGTGGTCGTCGCCAGTGCCGCGTGCGCGCTGGTGATCGGTTGGGGAGGAGGACTGTTGCTCGGTCTCTTCCCGCCGCGAGTCGTGGCGCCGGTGATCCTCGCCAACAACGTGGCCTGGGGGCTCCTCGCGACGCCGCTCCTGGCGCGTGCCGTGGCGCCGCGCGTGCGATCGTGGGGGCTCACGGCAGATCAGCTGTTGCCGGCCGAGGAGCCGTCCGGGCCATCGCCCGCGCGGCTCGTCGGGCTGTTCCTGACTCCCGCGGCGTCGCTGGGCGGTTTCCTGCTGCTCTATTTTCTGACCGGCTCACCGGCAGCGGCCACGGGGCTCGACGCACGCTGGCTCCTGGCGATCCCCTCGGCCCTGGTCTTCGTCGGCACTGCGCTCCTGTGAGCTGAGCGGAGCGGCTCACGCCCCATGAGCGCCGTTCTCGAGGTGCGCGGGCTCCGTTTCGCCTACCGCGGCACGGATCGCGAGGTGCTGCGCGGGATCGATCTCACGATCCGGCTTGGTGAAGCCGTGGGCATCGTCGGTGCCTCCGGCGCCGGCAAAACGACGCTGCTGCGCTGCGCCAACGGGCTCATCCCTGGCTTCTTCCCGGGTCAGCTCACGGGCGAGGTGCGGCTCGCCGGGGAATCGCCCGCCGCCGTGGGAGTCGCGCGCGCGTCCCGCCACGCGGGCATGGTGTTCCAGGACTTCGAGGCGCAGCTCTTCAGCACCAACACCGCGCTCGAGGTCGCGTTCGGAGCGGAGAGCTTCGGAGTGCCACGCGACGAGATCGCGCGCCGCATCACGGAGTGTCTGGCGCGCGTCGGTCTCGCGGGATTCGAGAAGCGCGAGCCCGCGACGCTCTCGGGCGGCGAGAAGCAGCGGCTGGCGATCGCTTCGGTGCTGGCTGTGCGTCCGAAGCTGGTGCTGCTCGACGAGCCCACCACCGATCTCGACCCGATCGGCAAGCAAGAAGTCCACGCGATCTTGCGCGAGATCCTGTGCGACGGCACGGCGGTCGCGGTGATCGAGCACGAGACCGAGGAGCTGCTCGACCTGGGCCGCGTGTTGCACCTCGACGGCGGTGCGGTGGCGGCCGACGGTCCGCCGAGCATCTCGTTGGCGGGAGCTGCGACTCTCGCGGCGCGAGGCGTCGAGCCGCCCGTCCTGGCCCTGGCCGCGGAGGCGCTCGGAGTTGTCGAGATCCCGACCGTCGCGGCGCTGGTGGCGCGGTTCGAGGGAATGCGGGTGCGTTCTCGTCCGCTTCGCGCGCAAACCCCGGCCGCTGGCCAGCGATCGGTCCAGCGCGGCGGCGCGGCGGTGATCGAGGTCGACCGACTCGTGCACCGCTATCCACTTCGCGATCGGCCGTCGGTCGACGAGGTGAGCTTCTCGATCGGCCGCGGCGAGTTCGTGGCACTCCTCGGCGCCAATGGCTCGGGCAAGACCACGCTCGCGAAGCATCTCAACGGTCTCCTGCGGCCCACCAGTGGCCGGGTGCGGGTGAGCGGCGAGGACACCGCGCGCACGGGAACCGCGGCGCTCGCGCGCCAGGTGGGCTACGTGTTCCAGGATCCGGATCACCAGATCTTCTCGGCCACCGTGGCGGAGGAGATGGCGTTCGGTCCGCGGAACCTCGGCTGTCCGCCGGACGAGATCGACCAGCGCATCGCGGCGGCGCTCGAGGTCGTGGGACTCACCGAGGAGCGGGACCGCGATCCGTTCGTGCTCACCAAGGGACAGCGCCAGCGTCTCGCGGTCGCGAGTGTCCTCGCCACGGCTCCCCAGGTGCTGGTCCTCGACGAGCCGACCACCGGCCTCGACTTCAACGATCGCCGCCGCATGCTCGGTCTGCTCGCGGACCTTCATCGTCGCGGCCACACGGTTCTCGCCGTGACCCACGCGATGGAGCTGGTCGCCAGCCACTGCGAGCGCGCGCTGGTGCTGGCGGACGGCAAGCTGGTCTTCGATGGCGCGGTGCCGGAGCTGTTCCGAAACCAGGAGGTGCTGGAGCGGGCGCGCCTCAAGCCGCCCGCCGCGTGGAGGCTGGGGCGCGAGCTGGGGATCGAGGCCCTGACGCCCGAGGACCTGACCGCGGCGCTCCACGAGGCGGTTGCTCGGCCGGCGGGAGTCGTCTCGTGAAGCTCTTTCTCTACGTGGATCGCGAGAGCGTCGTGCATCGGCTCCACCCAGTGACCAAGATCGTGGCGCTGCCGCTGCTTTTCGGGGCGGCGCTTCGTCTCGACGACCTGGCGCCGCTGGTCGTCGCGGCGCTCGTGGTGCTGGTGGTGGCGGCGGCCAGCCGGTCGCTCGACGCGGTGGCCGGCATGGGCTCGCTGCTGGTCACGCTGTTCGTGGCGACGACGCTGGTGTGGGGACTCTTCGACCCGGCCCGCGGCCTGGTGCACGGCCACGCCGATCGAGCTGGAGTGGAGCACGCGGCGGCGCTGGGCCTCCGGCTGAGCGCGATGGTGGCGCTCGGCATCGTGTTCCTGGCCACCACGCGAGTGGAGGATTTCGCCTACGGACTGCGCTCGCTCGGACTGCCGTACCGGGTTGCGTTCGCGCTCACCCTCGCGTTCCGGCTGGTGCCGACCTTCGTTGCCTCGGGCCGCGCGGTGGCCGAGGCGCAGCGCGCGCGAGGTCTGGACCTCGATCACGGCGGCCCCGTGAGTCGCATGCGCCGCTACATCCCGCTTCTGGTGCCGATGTTCCTGACCGCGGTGCGGCGCGCGGATCGACTGGCGGCGGCGCTGGAAACCCGCGGCTTCGGCTCGGGAGAGGGACGCACCGACCTGATCGAGCATCGCTTCGCCGCGCGCGACGTCGCGGCGGTGGCGCTCGTGGCCCTGCTGGTGGTGCTCGCGTGGCGCGGCGGAGCGCTGGTCTCCGTGGAAGGGATCCGGGCGGCGAGCGACGGTGCCATGGTGTGGCTTCGAGGATCTCTCGCGCACCTGCGCGGTGAGCGATGACCTCGAACGCGACGGTGGAGGAGCGAGCGTGAGCACCAGACGAGGCCCACCCGCGCGCACGATCCAGGCCGTAGCTCCGGTGCGGATCGATCTCGCCGGCGGGACCCTCGATCTGTGGCCGCTCTACGTGCTCTTCCCCGGGGCCGTCACGATCAACGTCGCGATCGAGATCCGCGCGCGCTGCGAGATCACGGCACTCGCCGGACGCGCGGTGCGGATCGAGTCGCGCGATCTCGGGCGCGAGGTGCGCGGCTCGTCGCTCGGCGCGATCGCCGGCCACGACTTGCCGCTGCCGCGGGTGCTGGCGTCGTTCCTGGCGCCGGAAGGCGGATTTCACATGCGCCTCGCCGCGGAGGCGCCGGCCGGCTCGGGACTCGGCGGCTCGTCCGCGCTCGCGGTGGCGATCGCTCGCGCGCTCATCGAGTGGCGGCGGCTCCGCTTCTCGAAGGTGCAGATCCTCGAGGTGTGTCGCAACGCGGAGGCGCGCGTTCTCGGCGTCCCGACCGGCGATCAGGATTACCACCCGGCGCTCTGGGGTGGACTGGTGGCGCTGCGCTTCGATCTCGACGGGGTTCACCGGGAGCCGCTCCCCACCGATCCGGGCGAGCTCGAGCAGCGTCTGGTGCTCGGCTACTCGGGAGTGTCGCGTAGCTCCGGGCTCAACAACTGGGACGTCTTCCGCGGCGCAGTCGCCAAGCGCGCGCCGCTGGTTCGCGGGCTGAGCCGGATCGTGGAAGCGAGCCAGGCGCTGCACGCGGCGCTGGTGGCGTCCGACTGGACCGCGGCCGCGCGCGCCATGAATTCGGAATGGTCGGCTCGCGCGCGGCTCGCGCCGGGCATCCGCACGCCGGAGCTGGACCGGATCGAGCGGGCCGCGCGCCGGGCCGGCGCCCAGGCCGCCAAGGTCTGCGGCGCGGGTGGCGGCGGATGCATCGTGTTTCTGGCCGATCCGGATCGGCGGGATCGGGTGATGCAGGCGATCGAGGACGCGGGAGGGCGGGTTTTACCTAGTGCGATCGCCCGCCGTGGTGTCCAGGTTCGAAGCTCGGCGGCAGGCAGCGGATCCTGACGGCGTAGGGACGAGATCGGTCGGCCGGCGTCCCCCTGGTTTTGGCCCTCGGATGCCTGTGGATAACATGTGGATATCGCCGCCGGGGATGTGGGTCACCTGTTGGGCAGTGGGCTCGTATCCCCAGGGACCATCGGACATAATCATATTAAAATCATGTGGTTGTATCGTCGAGTGAGACCCATGTCGGCACGGCCCGGGAATGGTGGATGCCGTTCCCGCGTGGCGCTCGACTGTGGGATTTCTCCGCGACCGCGCCGCGCCGCGCGGCTCGAGTGGGGCGGCTGGCGGTGGCGCTCGATGGCCCGGGCGGTGCTCGTGGTGGTCGCGTTGTTCGGGTCCAGCCCGACGAGTGCCGGCGCCGGCGAGGAAGACACCACTCGTATCGGTGGGGCTCTCTACCATGGCAAATCGGTCGGCGAGCTGATCCGGGATCTGGGGCACGAGGACTATCGCGCCCGGCAGTCGGCGGCCGAGGGTCTCGGTTATCTGGGCATGGAGGCGTCCCAGGCGGTGCCGGCGCTCGCGGCCGCGCTCGACGATGAGGTGCACGTGGTGCGGTTGGCCGTGGCGCACGCCTTGCGGGCCATGGCTCCGGCCGCCAGGAGCGCGGTGCCGGCACTGACCCGCGCGCTCGGCGATCATCTCTCCGACGTGCGTGTCGAGGTGGCCTACGCGCTGGCGGGCATCGGCCCGGACGCGCGGCTCGCGGTCCCCGCGCTCGCCCAGGCGCTCGGCGATCGGCCGGTGCGGCTCGCGGCCGCGCGAGCGCTGGGGAGCATCGGTGCCGACGCGAAGTCGGCCTCGGCCGCGCTCGAGCAGGCGCTCCGGGACGAGACCGATGCCAGCGTGCGGAACGAGATTCACTGGGCGATCGAGCGAGTTCACTGGCAAGAGCCCGCGCAGCGGAGCTCCTCGAGACCCGAGTCACCCGAAGCGAATGAGCCGTGAACGACGCCGTCGGCCGGGTCGTCTCGGTGGTGTGCCACTTTGCCCACCTGGACCGCGGCTCTGGCGACGGACGGCCGGCGCACGAACCGGAGATCGGCAAACTGCGACCATCGTCTCGACTCACTGGACAACATCGATGCTTCCAGCTACGAGTGACGGCTGACTGCCGGATTTTGTTCCAGCGGTCCGACACCGGGAGATCAAGAGGATGATCCGCAGCTACATCAAGGGATTGGGCACCTACATTCCGCCGCGCGTGGTCAAGAACCAGGACCTCGAGGTCCTGATGACCACGTCGGACGAGTGGATCCGGCAGCGGACCGGGATCGAGGAGCGCCACTACGCGGACGAGGGAGTCTGGACCAGCGACCTCGGTGTCGAGGCGGCCCGCCGTGCCATCGCCGACGCGGGCATCGAGACCGGCGACGTCGACATGATCCTGTTCGCGACGCTGAGCCCGGATCGGCACTTCCCGGGTACCGGTTGCTACATGCAGGAGAAGCTCGGTACCCCCGGCGTCGCGACCATGGACATCCGCAATCAGTGCACCGGGTTTCTCTACGGTCTCGCCACCGCGGACGCATTCGTCCGCACCGGCAACTACAAGAACGTGCTGCTGGTCGGCGCCGAGGTGCATTCGTCGGCGCTCGATTTCTCGACCCAGGGCCGCACCGTGACCGTGCTCTTCGGTGACGGCGCCGGCGCCGCGGTGATCTCGCCGACCGAGGAGGACAAAGGGCTGATCAACGCGAACCTGCACGCGGACGGGCGCGGCGCCGAGGATCTTTGCCTGCACGTGTGGAACATCTCGCGCAAGCCCTACATCCGCGGCGAGGACATCGCGGCCGGCGAACACTGGCCGCGTATGAACGGCCGCGCCGTGTTCAAGGAAGCGACCACCGGCATGAAGTCCGCCGTGTTGCAGGCCCTCGAGGCCGCCGGGAAGACGCCCGCCGACATCGATCTCCTGGTGCCGCATCAGGCCAACCTGCGCATCAACCAGTGGGTCGCGAGCGAGCTGGGGATCCCCGACGAGAAGGTCGTGAACAACATCCAGCGCTACGGCAACACCACCGCGGCGTCGATCCCCATTGCCCTCGACGAGGCTCGCAAGGACGGCCGCTTGAAGGCGGGACAGCTGGTGTGCATCGCGGCGTTCGGAGCCGGCTTCACCTGGGGCGCCGCGCTGATGCGCTGGTAGCGGTCCCGCGCCGGCTTGCCGGTCCACCGCGAGCCGCGCGAGAGCCATTGCTGCGCCGCGCGCCACGGTGGTATCAGAAAAGGGCGCGCGCGCGTCGCGGCGCGCAAGGAGAGCGACGCGATGACGCCGATCCAGCGAGAGCGAACGGGGCTTGGGGCTCGCGTTTCACGGGCCGGCGTCGCGATCTGGATCGCGGTGCTCGGCGCCGCCGGGTGCACCGCGCCCTACGTGATCGACGAGTGGCGCACCGACTACGTGCCGCGCGCCCATCTCGGCGATCAGCTCTACGATTTCACGGTGAAGGTGGTCGACGACTGCGACCACCCGATCGACGGGACCCTGGTCCGGCTGCGCGGCATCCGCAAGCTCAACCGCTTTCGAGACGGTCCCGAGTCCGAGTTCTACCTGTTCGGGCGCAGCGGCGAGGCCGGCGAGCCGGGCATGGTGCATTTCCGGTTTCCAGCGCCCCGCGATCCGCACGCCTTCGATCTCTACGCCGTGCTCTACGATCGCGAACGTGATTTTCACGACACGTATTTCTTCCCGGGTGCTTACTGGTACTTGAAGGGCGCGTACCAGGAAATCGATCTGGGCAAGGATCGGCACGCGTTCGTGCACCTCGAGCCGCCCGACGCCTGATCGCGGTCACAGCACTCCCTCGACGCCGATCAGCAGCACCAGCGGCTCGCCGACGCTGACCACGCCGGTCGCGGTTTTTCCCACCTCCGCTCGATAGCCGGTCAGGTTCCGGCCGCGGACGAACGCGTCCCGGTCTTCGCGGATCGCCCTGATGTCGTGCATCC
>CAZYWA010000085.1:0-20059 GCA_964650975.1 uncultured bacterium | reverse complement strand
CGACGGTGAAATGGGTCGGGACATGGCGGTCGTCAACCTGCCGGATCTGGTCATCACCGACTTGCGCATGCCGCGCATGGACGGCCTCAGCTTGGTGCGCGCGCTGCGCGAGCATCCCGAGATGAGCGGCACACCCATCTTGGTGATGTCGGCGTTGGAGGACAACGGAACCATGATCGCGGCGCTCGAGGCGGGAGCGAGCGACTACGTGACCAAGCCGCTGGTGTTCGAGGTGCTGCACGCACGGATCGCCGCACAGCTCCGGTTCAAGCAGCTTCACGACGAGCTCAAGCGACAGCGGCGCGAGAGCGAGCTCTTGTTCGACACGTTGCACGAGGTGACCGAGTCCGCGAGCTTGGGCGAGATCCTGTTCCGCATCACGCAGCGCCTCGGGCTCATGATGACGGCCTCGCGGTGCTCGATCATCGCCGTCAACGAGCGCCGCGGCATTGGCACCATCACGGCGTCCATGGAGGACGCCAAAGCGCGCGGCTTGCAGCTCGACCTGGCGCGCTATCCGGAAGTCCTGCAAGCGGTTCGGACGCTCCAGCCGGTGCTGATCGACGACCGATCCGAGACTGCGCTCAGGTCCGAGCTGGGCGAAGTGTTCCGGGTGAAGCAGGTGGCATCGATCCTGGCCGTGCCCGTGGTCTTCCGCGGACAGGTGCTCGGCGTCCTCACCATGCACGTGCGCACGGGCGAGCCGACGCTGAACGAGCACCACGTCCGGTTCGTCAACATGGTCGCCTGCGCGATCGGCGGGATGGTGCACACCGCCCATCGGCTGGAGACCCTCGCGACGGCTCACGTTAGTCGATTCGAACCGCCGCGCATCGGCGCCGCGGCGTGAGCGCCGCTGGCGGGCTTCGCCGCGGTGCGCGACGCCGAAATCGCCCGGACGCCGGAGGAGAGCCGGACGTCCGTTAGCGCTCGCTCGATCAGGTCGCCCAGTCGTGCCAAACTGCGTCGGTGAGATTGGCTGGTGCTGCCGTTGACGCTGACGTGACCGTCCGCGAGCAGCTCGAACGACAGCTCGGCACTCGTTATCGCGTTCCTGAGCTCGTGCGCCAGCACGCTTGGACGGTAAGCCTCGTCCTCCGCAGCATCCGCCAGCGCGGGCATGGATGTCAGCCTCTCGCAACGCACAAATGCAACAGCAATGCGTGTGCCGGCCTCGTTCTGCCGCGGCAACGACTCGTTGCGCCGGGACGCGGCCTGGCCTCGTCGCTCGTCGTCGGAGAAATCGATGGCCGTGTGGGTGCGCATTCGTGCCCGCCGGGTCCCTCGGGCCGGTCCTGGCCTCACCGCTCCCGGGTCGCCCACGCCGCTCTTACACGGTTCGTGTAGCTCGGTTACAGACAGCGGAGTGCGTGGCGCGGGTGCGCGTGCGCCTATCCGCTCTTGAACGCGGTCAGCCGGTTGTAGAGCGTCTTGAGGCTGATCCCGAGCGCCCGGGCTGCCTTCGGCTCGTCGCCGTCGAGCGCACTCAGCGTCGCAAGGATCAGGCGATGCTCCATCTCGGCGGTGGTACTTCCGACAGCAATGTCTCGGGTTTTCCGGGAGTCGGCGGCACCAGCGGCATGACCTTGAAGTCGATCTCCTCCGCGCCCACCACGACGGCGTGCTCGCTCATGTTCCCGAGCTCCCGGACGCTCCCGGGCCAGGCTTAGCCGCGCAGCTGGGTCGGCGCCGCTTTCGTGAGCCAGATCTCCTGAACCGCATGGCGGCCGGGCTCCCGACCACGTCGCGTTGCGTGCCATGCAACCTGTGGGTGGTCGAAATGGAGACAGAAGGAGGCCACTGCGTGCGCGTCGCGAGCCCGGCGGTCGCCGCGCGGGCGGGTGCGTGCGTGAGGCTCGCGGTCCTCGTCCGAACGGTCCACGGCCGCCCCTACGAACCGGAGTGGCGGTCTACCGGGCACTTCACGGGACGTGGAGCGTCCAATTGCCGAGGCCGCCGCTCTCGAAGCCGTCGGCGTAGAGCGCGTCGAAGAGCACCTGGGTGCCAAACATCCGACCGCAAAAAGCACCAGGCCGAACAGATAGGGGGCTATACCCGGTAGAACGTCGTCCAGGATGAGTCGTACTCCGCAAGCGATTGCGGACGCACAGGATGGGCCATCCAAGCCGGTTCACCCATCGTGGCGCTGGCTCACGCGGGACAGCGGGTGCCATCGTGGATGGCGGTGGAGGATGGATGGGGAGCGCTCCGTTCGTCATGACGTTGGTCATCGCTCCATTGCTCTGGCCGGAGTGCGCCCGTGGCGTCGGCCCAGCGCAACCGACCTGGAGCTCGACTTCAGTCAGCGAGCCGGTACGTCGTCGGCGAAGACGTGAAAGTACGGGATGAGATAGCGGGGGCGCAGCCCGACTCGCATGCCGTGGTAGAGGTACTTGGCCATGTCGAGGAAGTAGCGGTGCTTCCTGATCCGGAGCTCGCGGACGAAACGTCTCGCGAGCGTGATGGCGTAGGCGAGCACCTGGTAAACCTCGACCGTGCGCGGTCCCCAATCGGATCCGGAGGTCGCTGCGCCGAAGCTGATGTCGTCGGCGGTGTTCCAACGCCGCTCGTCGATCTTCCCGCCCAGCTGATCGAGCTGCTCGCGCCCCTTGGTCGTGAAGGGCCGGTAGATGTAGAAGGGCGTTCGCGCAGTGTCGAGCTCCCACGCCATGCGGAGTGTGCGATCGAAGCTCTTCCGCGTTTCGCCGGGGCCCCCGAAGATGAAATAAGTGGTGAGGTTCAGGCCGGCGGCGTGGGCCTGCTGCACGACGTCGTAGATGTGCGCGTTGCTGATCCGCTTGTTGTAGACCTCGGCGCGGATCTTCTCGTCCCCCGTCTCCAGGCCGAGGCGCACCATCTTGCATCCCGAAGAGGCGAGCATCCGGATGCGCTCTTCATCCAGATTGTCGGCGCGAGCGAACACCGAGTAGCCGATCTTCCGATCGAGGCCATGCTCTCGATAGGCATCGGTGAACTGACGCAGCCATTCGGTGTCGACGGTGAACACCGAGTCGTAGAGCATGAAGAGCTTGAGGCCGCGGTGTTGGTAGCGCTGGTAGTCGTTCGCGAGATCCTCGACGTAGCGGCGCGGGTTGATGAGCCGGAAATACTTGCCGGGCACAGCATCGTCGAGGCCGGGTGCGTCGCAGAACGTACAACGGTACGGACAACCGCGACTGCCGATCGCGTAGAGGCTTCCCAAGAACCGGAAGTAGAGATCGAGATCCTCCCACAGGTCGTGATCCAGGCTGGGCAGGCTGTCGAGATCGGGCTCGAACTGCCCGGATCCTCGCTTGGTCACGGTCCCGTCGGGCTCGCGCGTCCAGACTCCGGTGAGCCCCTCCATCGACGCTCCGGCGCTGCGCCGGTCCAGGTATTCGGCGAGGGTCCGCTCCGAGTCGCCGAGAAAAATCGCGTCGACGCCGGGGATCGAGATCACCTCGTCCGGTGTCGTCGAGGTGTGGTGCCCCCCGAGCACGACCGGGAGGCCGTGGCGCAGCCGAACCTCCTCCACGACCGCGCGGATGTGGCCCATGTAGAGCGCGTCACAGGAGATCCCGACGATGTCGGGCCGCTTGGCTTGGATCTGCAGCGCCAGGTGCTCGCGCCACTCGCGACGGTGAAAGACCAGGTCGCAGATCGAGGCCCGGTGCGGCGTTCTCGCGTTGACGTAGCTGCCGATCGCAGTGAGTGAGAGGTTGAGGGCGCTGAAATCTCCGCTCAGGAACGGGTTCACCAGCAGCAACTTCAGCGACATGTCACCCCCGGTCGAACGGACGGCGGCGAGCCCGGAGGCCCACAGATGAACGGCCGCGGCTGCGAGATCAGCTCGTGACGTTCACGATCGGCGGTTTTGCCGACCCTCGTGGAATGCGAGATCCGGGCCACGCGCGACGTCGACGAACACGGTCCAAGAGAGCGTGATGACTCTCCCGGGGTGGCGAATTGCAATCGTCGAGAGGCGGAGTGCGCGTCGCCGTTCGCGGATCAGCGTCGAAGCGGAGCGAGCCGCCGGGGGCCCGCTCGCGACGCCGCTGCTCCGGAGCACACCCGCCTCCGCTCCCGACGAGACTGCCCTCGCGGAACGGTGGTTTCGCCTTTCAACCGGCGATTTTCAGCAGCCCGCTGGACGGGACGACCTATCGTGCGTGGCAGCCACCGGGCACGGTTCCCTACCCTTCCCGATCACATCGCTACGGGGAGGCGGACCGTCTCTCGCGTCACGGGCTTCCGCCACTTCTTGCACTCGATGAGAACCACGAACGCCGCCTCGCCGAGCGCTGCCAAGGCCAGCCACGACGAAGTGGCCTGGTTCGACGGCGACCTCAACTCGAGGAGCTGACCGCGAGCTCCAGGATCTCCGGCGGCGGCGCCGCGACCACCACCCGCCGACCATTACCCGGGTGTTGAAACCCGATGCTCGCGGAGTGCAGGTGGTACCCCGGGTCTCCGGGGACCGCGCTCCCGCCGGAGCTGGGGTGACCGCCGACGACATACAGCGGATCGCCCACGAGCGGGTGCCCGGCGGCGGCGAGGTGGATCCGGATCTGGTGAGGGCGCCCCGTGGCGATCGTGACGTCACAGAGGGACGAGTCGCCGCGCCGCTCGATGACCGTCACCGTCGACTCGGAGCGGCGCCCCTCGGGGTTCGCGGCGTGCACGGTGCCGAGCGGCGGGTAAGGCACCGGCCCGATGGGCGTGTGCACGTCGAAGCGGTCGTGCTCCGGCAGACCGGAGACGAGGGCGCGGTAGCGCTTGTGGATCGACCGGGAGGCGAACTGACCCGCGAGGCTCGCGCCGTGAGCCGGCCCGCGGGAGCACAGCACCGCCCCCGAGGTCCAGCGCCCCAGGCGGTGGGCGGGAGAGGCTGTGGCGTCGAGCAGGCGAAGCTGGTGCAGGAGCGTGTGCTGGAGGAACCCGCCCCCCGGCAAGGTCGGCAGGCCCGCGGGCTTCGCGACCACGATCACGTCGCCTTCGTCGTAGAGCACGGTCAGCAGCAGCGGAGCGGCGGGCTCCTCCCAGGGAGGGCGCAGCCACTCGACCGTCTGCCCGAGCACCAGCACGGCGTCGACGCCGACCCGCTCGCCGTCGAGCAGGACCCGCCCGCCGAGGATGTGCTCCCGCCACTTAGCCAGGGTCGAGTGCGCCCAGGTGTCGGCGAGGTAGTCGTCGAGGCGCCGCCCCACCGCGCGGGCACCCAGGCGCTCCTGGTAGATCCAGCCGTCATTCACGACGTCCTCGCGAGCCCGCTTGGGGCCATCGGCTATCTCGTTCGCGATGCCGGTGACCGTCTCGGCCGGGGCCTACTTCTACTCGTCGGACGGGTAACCGGCACCTTCGACCAAGAAGGATTCACAGGCTGGATCGTCCCAGACCCACTCGTCGCGAGTGAGAAGTGTGCGCCACTCGGGACCGAGGGGTGCCCGTATCGTAAGCCGCTTGCTGGTCGCGGGGTGTACCAGCGTCAGGGCGAGCGCGTGGAGCCAGAGCCGCGCGATCCCGAGCCAAGCCGCGATCGCGCGGTTGTGCTCGCCTTTGCCGTGGGTGGTGTCGCCGATGAGTGGGTGGGCGAGGTGGTGGAAGTGGCGACGAATTTGGTGTCGTCGGCCGGATCGTGGGTTCGCCTCGATCAGCGCGTAGCGGGTCGTCGCATGGCGCGGATCGACGGCGAAGGAGCACGCGAGGCGCGCCAGTCGTCTCCACACGGTCCGGGACTCGAGCATCGGCTGCCCGGTGGATGCGCGCTCCGGATCACGTGCGAGCGGATGGTTCACGACACCGCACGCCTCCGGCCAGCCGCGCACCAGTGCCAGGTAGCGCTTCGCGACGCTGCCGTTCTCGAAGGCGCCGGCGAGGACGGTGGCTGCGCTCGAGGTCTTGGCGAAGACCAGCACGCCGGAGGTGGCGCGATCGAGGCGGTGGACCGGGAACACGAATGCACCGATCTGGTCTCGGACGCGGGTCAACGCACAATCGTCGGTGCCCGCCGCCAGGCGCGTGCGATGCACCAGAAGTCCCGGTGGTTTGTCGATCGCGACGAGGTGCTCGTCCTCGTGGAGGATGGTGACGTGCATCGTGAGCCCGGACGGTGCAGCTCGTCCGCCGTCACCACGTCGTTGATCCACTGCTCGACGAGGTCGAGGCCTTCGTCGTGCACGACGCGAGACTAGACAAACAGCCCTCTGAATTTGAGACTTTCAGCCCTTATAATATGAGACAAACAGATATCGAAACCGTGCGACTTTGTCATGAAACAGCGCCGAAAGTGCGCGAAACGGCCCTTTCTGCGGGCCTATGCTCGCCTGCTGCTGAACGAGGCACCCCCGCGACGTGTTGGTGCGGCTCGCCGATCGAAGTTCCTCGCGGCCGCGGAAGGCTCACGCTGCCACCTCGGCGAGATCCAAGAAAGGGGTCGGCGGCGCCCTCGCCCGGACTCGCCCGTCTCACGATACCGCGAGACGGGCGGATTCAGTCCGGCTCAGGGGTCGCCTCAAAGAACTCGCCGAGCCGCCGCAGCTGCTCTCGTTCGGGCACGGCCGGCGGCACCGCGCTCTCCGGCTCCTGAATCGCTCCGGCCTTCCGCAGGACGTGCAGCGGTTGAAACGGCTCAGCGGCGGCAGTCTCACCCGCCGGCAGCACCAGCCTCGCCCTGCGGAAACGCACCCGCGGCCGATGCGGCGGAAGCCTCACGACGCGAACCGCGGTCGCCCCGCCCTTCGCCCGACCAGCAACGCGGCGCCGGCCTGAATTCGTCACTGCCGTGCGATCAGCCGGCGCAGCGGCTCCCGGACTTCGCGCCGCAGGCGGTAACAGCGCCGCTAGCGGGCCGATCATCGATCGCAGCTGCTCCAACTGCTGCCGAAGGGTCTGCCCCAGAATGACCAGCAGTGGGCGCTCCTTGCCGGCGCCTGCCAAATCGCCGGCGTGCTCGAGCAGCCGGCGAACCTCTTCGTCGATCGTGTGGATGAGCTCGATCTCGCGCGCGATGTCCATGGCCACAGGTCGTTCCTCCGGCGGGCGGGACGCGTCCGACGACGCCACCGCCGCCTGCTGGTCGAAAACATTCGCCCCCGGATGACCGCGCAGCATCCGCACCGCGGCTCGACGAGGATGTTCCCCGGCCGGCTTACGCGGACGCAGCTCATGGGATCACATCGGCACGCACGCGCCCAGATCCACGAAGGCATCGGAAGGCACATGCAGCCCGATGCCCACCGTGGCGAGCACCCCGTCGACCGTGATGGGCTTGGGGAGAAACCCGAGTGCCCCAGCGTCGCGCGCGGCCCGCAGCGTGTCGACGCCTTTCACGGTCGCGGCGCCGGACATGGAGATCAGGCGCGCGGCGGGGAACTCGGCGCGAATCTCCCGGATCACTTCGAGGCCGTCCTTGCTCGGCATTTCGACGTCGACGAATGCGAGATCCGGCCAGTGGCTCCGGTACTTCTCCACGCCGGCGACCCCGTCGCACGCCTTCCACACCGAGAACCCCGCGGCCTGAAGGATTGCCGAGATCACGCGGCGCACACCGACATCGTCGCTGACTACCAGCAACCGACCGCGGGCGGTGCGCGGCGGGTTCGGCGTCCGAGTCGGTCGCGTGGTGCCCATCGTGGTGAGCTCGGTTGCGAAGCGAGCGCGGATGCCGACCGTAGCGATCATTCGACGTCCCGTCGATCGGGACTCGCCGTCTGATCGTGTCGGGAGAAACCGGATATCCGGCGCGAGGTGGTGAAGAGCCCCGAGAGCCGCCCGGGCGCCGGCCCTCGGTCTCCCAGGCTAGATCGCTGACCTGCAGGTCAGCTGTGAAAGCGCGACCGGGGAAGATAGTCGACCCGGTAGGCCCCATCGACCGATGACACGTAAGCGACCCCCGCCTGCTCGTCGAGGTGAATCATGCGCAACCACGGGCCAAGGTAGAAAGCGGCGACGCGCGCACCCGTCGCGAGATCGATCACCACGAGGTCGCCGGTCGTGAGGCTGGCACTCAGCAACAAGTTCCGCTGCGCATCGACCTCGAGCGAACGGCCGCCAGGTTGCGTCGGGATCACGCCTCTCGGTTCGAGCGATTCTGCGTCGAATCGCTGTGCGGCACCACGGACCGGCGACGCCACCAGGATCTCGTTGCCCTGTCGCCAATACGCGATCTGCGCGGAACGCGGGTGGCTCGGCGCGCGCGCCCGGATGGCGTGCGCTGCGAGGTCGTAGAGCAGAACCTCCGCGCGGCGCCTGAAGAAGCTCAGATACGCCCAGGGCCGCCCGGGATCCAGGAGCACGCCAGCGCCGGCGTCCAGGTCTTCACGATCCGTTACCAGGCCCGTTGCGCGGTCCAGCACGACGAACGGCGGCCCGTCGAAGGCGTCGGCCTCGGACGCCAGGACCACGACATCGAGTGCCCGGTCGTACCGAACCCAAGCATCCCCCTCCGCGATCCGCGGAAGCGGAAACGAAGTCTTGAGCTTCAGGGTGTCGGCGTCGATCACGAGTAGCCTCGCGAGCCGGGCCTGATGAACGTAGAGCTCGCCACGCTCGGGCGAGTAGCCGAGGAACTCGGGTTCGCCTGTTGGAACGTGGGAGTATCGGACCCGGGCACCCAGGTGATCGATGTCGAACGCCCGTATCCGGTCGCTTCCGTGGCCGACCGCGTAGAGCCGGCGACGTGTCACGTCGAGAGCCAGGTCTCCCACATCGCCGTCGGCGAAGCGCCGCACGGCCGGATCGTGTCTCAGCCAGCGATCGACCGGCGCCAGCCATCGACCGTCGAGGGACAGGACCCACAACACGCAGACTGGCGCCGCCGTCACCACGTGGCTCAGTGCACCGAGCCCCCGAAACCGCGAGCCGCGGATTCGCCGACCGGCCCAGAGGACGACGGGCTTCCAGGCGACCGCCTCGACGCCCCACGGAAATCCCGCAACCATCCAGTCAGCAACGCGACCGCGAACCGGGGTCGCGAGTTGCGCCAGCCAGACGGAATCTGGAACCCCATTGATTCCCAGGAGACCGGCGCCGAGGAGGACGACCCAGAGGGGCGGAGGCACGAAGAAGAAGCGCCGTGTAGCCAGTACCAGCGCCGTGGTGATCGCCGGCAGGGCAAGAGCCCGAACGAGGGCCGAGCGTGAACGCGCGCCGGCCCAGCACACGAGCACCAGGAACGTGAGCGTGACCGCGCCGATCAGCACCCGCGACGCGACCGTCCCTTCGACCCAGCTCACGAAGGCAACCACCGGCCCGAGTAGATCCCGGCGCTCGAGCCACCGAAGGAGCGTCTCCTGCGCGAAGCACAGCGCGACGCCGATGACCAGCCAACGGGCAATCAACCAGCCGACGATCCAGGACCCGGCCACGGAGAGCCACCCCTGCGCCACTCGCCGGCGCCGCAGTCTTTCAAGTGGGTGGCCATCCAGTCACCCGGCGGTACCTGCGTTGGACGTAAGAAAGGGGCCCGCTATTGCAGGCTCTCCTGCGTTTGCTCGGTGGCGCAGCGGCGCCACCCAGCCGCCACCGAAGCTGAGCGCCGGCACCCTGAGCGTGCTCGCCCAGCCCGTCGACCACCCCGACGGGCGCGAGCTCGGCTCAGTCGTTGATCGGCAGTGGGCAGGAGATCAGGTTCGACGTGCCCTGGAAGTCCTGGGGCGGCGGGACGGAGAACCCGGCGGTCACGGCCATCGTGGTGTACGGCGCGTCCAGGTGAACGTGGGTGCAGTGGTACTGGATCGTACCGTCCACGTCGCCCGAGATCTGTGTCGAGCAGCTCCCGGTCCCAAAGGGAAAGCTACTCGGCAAGTCGAAGTCGCTTGTCGAGGCTCCCAAGCCGATCGCGCCTCTCCAGGAACCGATCAGGCCGTCCTCGAAGCGGTAGGCGTACGTCGCATCGATGTTCACGACGTCGGGCGCGGTCCAGGAAACGTTGCGGGTGATTCCTCCGATCGCAGGCCCACAGCCATCCGGGTCGCCCGAGTGTGGCGCCGCGAACGGCCAGCACTTGTAGTTGGCGTAGGTGTCCGTCACATCCACGAGTGTCGCGCTTCCGCTGGCGCCGCTCACGGCATAGATGATCGATGCCTGGTCGAAGATGCCGTCTCCATCGAGGTCGACTCCGTCCACCCGGCGCCGGGCGCCTCGGGCGTTCTCGCGCTCGACGCGTTCGAGTCGCGGCGGGTGAGCTACATCGGCAACTGACCGACGGGCCCCAAGAGGCCTCGATTCGCCGCACGAGGTCGCTCGATCGCAGTCGCAAGGCACGGTGCTTCCCCAGGCGCGCTTCCTCGACCGCGCGGGCGCGCGGTCGGCAATGCAAGATCGTGCTAGGGCTGGTGCGACGACCAGAGGTTCGCGTTCCCGACCTCGAAGCCGTCGGCGAAGATTCCCTGCGCGACCAAGGCGCTGCCCGTCGTGACCGCGAAGTCCGCGTGCACGCCATTCACGGTCAGGGTGGCCGTGGTGGTCGTGTTCGCGCTGCCCGAGCCGGTCTGGCCGATCGCGACCGTATCGCCGCTCACGACGGTGCCTGGACTGGCGGTGAAGGTTCCGCCGTTGACGCTGTAGAGCCCACCCGAGATCGTGATGCTCGCGGTCGTCGTGAACCCACCCAGCGTCACGGTGTTCGACGTCACCGTCGCCGCTCTCGGCACGCCGCTTTGGGCGTTGAAGGAAAACCCGTTGGGGGTGGAGTCGGCCTTCGCGTCGAAGGAGTCCATCGGTCTCCCGCCTCGCACGAAACGCACGGCCTTCGGGTTGGTCTTGTAGTCCGGGTAATCGAGGTTCACCGATTCGCCGAAGTTCAGGTACCACGCGTGGGAGGGGTCGTAGACGTACGTGGTGCTGGTCCAGTAGGGCGCGGACGCCGTGGCCGGGAACACCGTGCGGTTGATCTTGGGGCTCAGGCACGAGGGCTCGAAGAGCGACTCGAGCTCTTTCTCGTTCGGCAGCCGCCAGTCGCTGTGACCCGCGAAGCTCGAATTCGCCGCCGCGGTGAGGGCCTGTGCCCAGGTCATGGTGCTCGCGGTGCCACTACAGCCTGCGCCACTTTGCCCCTCGGAGCACTGCTTCCACACGAGTCCGGTGGTGCTGTCGGTGACCACCTGTGCGCCAGCGTCGATCGTGAAGGCGCTGTCCGGCTTGGTCCGTACGACACCTGGTGGGCAGGTGCTCGTCGGCGCGTAGATGGCGATGCCGTGGGGACTGCTGCCCACGGTGATGGTCTTCGCGATCGAGCGCGTGGCCGTGTCGACCACGTACACCAGGTTGGAGAACGGGAAGGTCACATAGACGTACTTGCCAATCGGGTCCACGACGGCTTCGCCCGTACCGAAGTAGGGGGGATCGAAGAGTATCGACGCCACGACGCTGCGGGACGAGGTGTCGACCACCGCGAGTCCTCCGGTAGTGGCATAGGGCGGCCCACTGAAGCTGGTGGTCGAGACCGGGATGTACGCGAAGGCACCGGTCGGATCGAACGCGATCTGGCCCGGATCCCTCTGGACGACGACGCTCCCGATGACCTGGTTGGTCGCGGTGCTGATCACCGCCACGGAACCGGTCGGGCCGGCGAGGTTGCCACCGACCCAGACCTCGGTTCCCGCCGGATTCACCGACACGAAATTCGAAAGCCCGCCAGTCGAGACATCGGTCACCACCGCGTGCGTGGCCGTGTCGATCACCGTCACGCCCGCAGGGCCGACTGCGTAGAGCCGCGTGCCATCCGGATGGACCGCGAGCTGCCCGTCGGCGGAGCCCCCCGGCACCTGCACCGTCCACGAAACCGTGTTGGTCGCGGTGTCGATCGCCGTCACCGGCGAGTAGCCTTGGTACCCGACGTACGCGAACGTGCCGGCCGTGTTGACCACGACGCTTAAGGGCGTCACCCCGGGAAGGGTCACCTGCGTGATCAACGTGGGCGGCACGGCCCCGAGCAACGACAGGTGGTACTCGGGTGCATCGACCCCGCCGAAATCGCTCACATAGAGCGTGCCGCGGGAGGGGTTGACCGCCACCGCCCCCGGAAGGTGGCCAACCTGGGGGATCGTGTCGATGACGGTGTTGGTGGAGGTGTCGATCACGGAGACCGTGTCATCGAGATAGTTCGGGGTGAAGACGAAGTACTGCGCCGACGCGGACGAGCTCCACGAAGCCAGCGCCGCCACGAGCCCCGCCACCGCGCGAACGGTCTTCATTGGCCGCTCCGCACGACCATCGCGTAGAGGACGTAGTCCTCGTAGTAGGTGACCGCGTAGCCGCCGTTGAAATAAAGGTAGTAAGCGGAGCCGCCGCCCGGGCTGACCGTGGCACTCCAGTAGGCCTCCTGTTGTGTGTTGGGGAAGTAGTTGGTGTCGATCGCGGGGCCGCTGCCCTCGTACGGGACACCGTAGTCGACCAGCGTCTCGAGCTCACCGATGGTGGGCAGCCGCCAGTCGTGGTGGCCGCAGAGCGCGGCGGCGTTGACGGCCGCGACGTACGACTGCGTGTCGCAGGAAATGCCGCTCTTGCAGTGGCCGGCGTCCGGGTAGCCCGCAAAACCGCCGTTGCTCGTGGAGTCCGTGTCGTACCAAGTGTAGGTGTCACCGTCGTAGCGCAGCGTGTTGGCCGTCGCGCTCTTCACCTCCCACATCAATCCGGTGGTGTTGTCGTACGTGCACGCCCAGCTCGTGGGCGAAGTGCCGAGCGTCGCGCTGGCGGGCAGCGCGACTCCGCCATTCGAGAACTTCGTGAAATCGAAACCGGCCGCGCCCCCGCCGGTCTTGGCCAGCACGCCGGCGCCGTTCGCGGCATCGCGACCCATGCGGCAGTCCTGACGCGGATGGGTGCTTGGCTCGCTCCCGGTCGCGGCGCTGTCGTCGAAGCAGGTGGTGACCCCCGTGTCGTTGAGGGCGTCCTGGGCGTGCACCGGCGGATCCAGCCCAAAGCCCCCAAGCAGTACCAGCGCGAGCCACACGAGATATCGACGGTGAGCCCTCATCTGCTTTCCCCTTGGTGCGCACCCGCGCGAATCGGTCGCCTCACAACGTGGAGAACGACGAAATCGACCGACGCGGATCACGGCCCGCGCGATCGGACGATCAGAACCACCTCTCGCGCCGTTGCACCGTTCCGCCCTACCCCACGGCCTCGCTCCGAGTCTCCGCTCGCCGCACCCCCGAGGGTAGGTCGAGGGGACGTCACACGTCGGTGCCGGGGTTCCTGCGCTCGAGCGAAGCACACGAGCGGTACGAGAGCTGAAACCCTGGGCCTTGCAAGCCTCGAATCAGGGATCAGGCTCTCCCAGCGCGGCCGACCGCTGGGCCACGCCTCACCGATACCACTTCCTCAGCCCCGGCTCGAACCGCTGGAACATTCGGCGATCTTGGCGCGGTCCACGTTCCTGCGGGCGCTCGTTTGTGTTCATCCGCCTTTCCGGACGCAGCGGAATGGGGCGCGCAGGAAATCACCGGCCATGCCCCACGAGCCGCGGCGGGCAACCCGCGACGCATCCGGACTACTCGGCGGCCTCAGCGGAGAACGTCGATCGTCAGCTTGAATGTCGGGTTCGACCCGGTGTGCGGGATCGAGATGACAGCCTCCCCCGAAGAGGCCGCCTTGAATTGGAACAGCTGCGTCGGGCCGCCTGGATTCGGGGGGCTGACCTCGGAGACCTGCAGGAATCGGACGACGGGCGAGGAGATCTGCGGTGTACCGTACTCGCCAGGACCAACGGTCTGGAGCGTGATGTCGATCTCGTCGCCAACCGCGGCGGTCACGACGTCGCCGTTGTTGGCGTTGTCGAGCTCCCGGGGATGATCGTTGCCGTTTCCACAACTAGCCGCCCACGCCAGGGTGGCGACCACCGCCACCGCCGCGGCGCCGAACCGCCAGGACCGACGCCCCCACACCGATAGCACGTGCTCAGCCCCCGCTCGAGGCGCCGCAATCACCCCCGCCCTCAGGGATTTCGGGCGCAGCGAAACCCGAAGTTGCCGTTGTCCCAAAGAGTTGGCTCGTCCTCGACCCGGCGGGCCGACCGCAGATAGTCCTGACTGGTGGTTCCCCAACCGCCGCCACGCATGACCTTGTAAAACCCCGCCGCGGGACCGGGCGGGTCTGTGGGTGGGCTCGCGCCGTAATAGTTCGGATCGTACCAGTCGTTGACCCATTGCCAGACATTGCCGGCCATGTCGAGTGCGCCATAAGGCGATGTTCCGGCTGGCTTCGAGCCCACCGGGGCCGTACCCTTCAAGCCGCACCCGAAGACACCGCCCGCCATAGCCGGGTCAGTCATCTGTGCGTAATCGCATGTGGGTGACTCCTCGCCCCACGGATACGTCCGTGCGTCTCCGCGAGCTGCCTTTTCCCACTCCGCCTCGCTCGGCAGCCGCTTCCCCACCCACGTGCAGAAGGTATTCGCCTCGCTCCAGTCGACACAGTTCATCGGGTTGTTGCCGCTCCGCGGTGAGCCCCAGTTACATGTGGCATTGCCTGAATACCCGCCCTTCGGTGTGGTGCACCCGCTCGCCGTAACGCAAGCCGTGTAAGCGTCGGCCGTCACGTCATTTCGATCGATCCAGTAGTCGTCGAGGTACACCTGGTGTGCCGGCTGTTCGTCCGATTCGCCGGTGTCCGAGCCCATCGTGAACTCCCCCGCCGGCACGAACACCATCTCCGGGTCGCACGTAGCCGCCGGCACCTTCGCCGTCCACGCGCACGTGTCCGCCGACTCGAAGCCGTTCTGCCAGATGATCACGGGGTCCGCGTCCGCCGCGCGCGCCACCAGGATCCCGAGCGCGCTCGGTGCCAGGGCTACGAATGACCGGCGGGACTTCGGTGGCATGGCGAGGAGCGTCGTGGATGGCGTGGGCCGAGCCCGATGTTACCGCCACGCCTGCGGTGAGCACCACCGGCCCGAGCGTCACTTCACCTCCCCGCCCCGATCTCCCGCGGCGCTACCTGCGCCCGCCACTGGATCTCAGGGCCGTTATCGGTGTCGGCCACGGCCTCGAGCACGGCCGGACGCGTCGTCGGCCCCGAGTTCCCGGGCAGCGTCCAGGTCCAGGCGCGCGGCGGGGTGCCCACGTCGGAATCCGGCTCGCGACGCGACTCGCATCCGAGCGCCGCTCCCCCACGTCGCGGTCCGATCGTCGCGGAGCCCGCCTCTTACCGGCACGTACGGGACGCGCTCGCACGGCGTCCTACCTACGTTCCCCAAACGCGCCACGGAGCCGTGCACCGAGGACTGCCGTCACCCGCCCCGTCGCCAGACACCATCGGTCGCGCGACTCAACGTCGGCGACCACACGGTCGCCAGACCGATGCCGGGATGGCGCTCGGTCGCCAGAATACGATCAACGGCCCGTTTTCGTCTGTGACTGGCGGCGGGCAGAACACGGCCAGCGGCAACCGCTCCGCGGTGGTTGGTGGTCAGAACAACGTTGCCAGCGGAGACTATGCGGCAGTGAGCGGCGGAACCCAGAACGCGGCGGCCGGGCCGTCACCCAGCAGCGTAGATCAGGAGCTCAGGACGGACGGAGACGAGGGCACGCCTTGCATCCGAAGGTCTTGTAGAGAGAACCGTCGTCGTTGATGTCTGTCACCGAGAGCCGCGCGTCGAGCGGCTCCCGCCCCCGCTCATCATCCAGATCCGCCAGGGCAAAAGCATCTTCACGGGCTGAACGGAGGCGACCCGATCAGCGGTCCGGTCACGCCGTTCGCATCCATTTTGATGAGCAAGGGATAGGGGACGGTCACTGGCGAGGACGTGCGATCGGCGACGTTCGCTCCGAGTAGGAATCCCCCGTCGGCGGTCGATCGGACTTGGGGCAGATCGGTCTCGCTGAACGAGCCGTAGAGCCGCGACCAGAGGAGCTTGCCCGCGGCGCCGACCCGCGCCGCCGCGATCCCCGTGTCGTATTCGTCGGTAGGCACGATTCCGGATACCAGAAAACCACCATCCTTGGTGGGCTCGAACGACGGGTAGTCCAACTCCGTGGAGAGCGGGAGCTTACGGGTGACGCGAGCGCGAAGATCCGAATCGAGAAGTACGACGAAAAGATCGTGGCGGGTGTCGTACGTCACCCCGGCGAGGAAAGACCGGCCCTGCGGCGCGAGAACCACGGCCGCGTCGATCCCGCCCGAGAAGTAAGGCCCACCGGCGGACGCGGTACCGTCGTCCGCGATCCGGAGTGCGTAGAGCTGCGGGTTCGGTCCTCCGGTGTTCAGAGGGAAGAGCCAGCCATTCTCGGTGCGCACCGCGGTGCCCACGCCGACGTCCTGGCTCGTCGCATACCGGACACGCCATTGCACGTCCCCAGCGGCGTCGATCCGAGTCACGCCCAGCCCCAGCACCGTCGGCGTAGCTCCGGGGATCGATCCGATCATCAGGAAACCGCCATCGGGTACGGCGCTCAGTTGCCTGAGGTAGAAGCCCGGGTCCCCGAGCGGCCGCGTCCACTGGTGCCTTCCGTCACCGCCGAACCGGGCGAGGGCATAACCGGTGCCCGCGTCGCCGACCACGAAAAAGTCGTCCCCGCTCGCGGCGTAGAGTCCATCCGCGTAGACACCGCGCAGCCCGGAATCTGGCCCCTCGTCGCGGGACCAGAGCACCGAACCGGTGGGCCCGAGGCGAGTCGTGAACATGCCCTCGAGACCCACCTCCTCGTTTTCGATGGTCCAATCGACGATGAAACCTCCATCGGACGTTTCGAGGGAGGTGAGATAGACGGTGCTCTCGTTCGTTGGAAAGGAAGGAAGCGGGGCGGACCAGATCGGCGAGCCGTGCTCGTCGATCCGGATCGCACGCGAATACGAGATCGCCAGCACACCCCCGCTCGTGACCGGGACCGCCGAGACGCATGAGCCGTTCGTGTCCAGCCCGACGACCGATGCGACGGAACCGTCGAGATCGAGCAAGACCTCGTATTCGGTGATGAGGAAGCTCGGGGATGGATACAGCCACGTCGTTTCGCAGAGCAGCACCTGGTAACGCCCATCCGGCAAAACCCTCACATCGTTCATCCCGAGCGTCGTCGCCCCGGGGGTGGTGTCCGGGACCGTGAACGCTCGCTCCCACCGCTCTGGCGGCACGGGCGCGCCGGCGCGGGACGACGTCGCCAAGGCGGCCACGATCAGCGCCGCGCGAAACACGGGGAGGAGAATCGTACGAATACCCGAGGGCAGCTTCATGGAAAACGTCGTCATCAGTAGGGCGGTGGGAACTGTTGAACCGCACCGGTGTTCCCGAGCGCATCCGTCTTCACGATCGAGAGCGAGGAGCCCACGTCATCTTGGGGCGGAAGAGCAACGAAGAGGGATCCACCATCCAACGTCGAGAGCGACGTCGACTCGGGGGACGCCAGCGGATAGATGTTGGTCCACAGCACCTTCGCACTGGCGCCGATCCGGATTGCGGTGAACGGGTAAGGCCACGCCTGACGAGCACCCGTCAACGTGAGCCCGCCATCCATGTTCGGATTCGCGGATACGATCGAGGTGCCAGGATTGGAATATTCCGTGTTCCACAGCAGCGCGCCCTTGGGGTCGATCTTGAGAACCTGCGCCGATTCATCGTCGTCGAAATTGACCAAGAACAGACTCGAGTCGCTCGCCAGCAGAGATCGGGCCCAGAAGCCGCCCTGCGTCGGGCGGTGAGGGCCGTACGTACCCATCCATCGCACGGTGCCGTCGAATCCGAGCTTCGCGACGATCAAATCCGTCGGATTTCCCAGGTAGGGCCCGATCGAGACGTACTAACCGGTATTCATCGGTACCACGTCCCAGACGCGGCAGCAGGTGAGCGTGTTGAATTTTCGAACCCACGTCACCTGGCCGTCCGGATCCATCAGGAAGAGGTACGGGTCGTAGTCGCCGTAGGGGGAGTTCTGCCGGTGAGACTTGACCCCAGCGAAGAGCAGCCCGCCGTTCGGAGCCGTCAGGACCTGGTCGAAGTCGAACGGGTTGGTGGGGTTCGTGTTTTGCACGATGACCTGGTTCCAGACGATCCGGCCTTTCGAATCCACACGGATCCCGGCAAGGTTTCCGGCCAGCCATCCGACGACGAAGAAGCCACCATCCGGGTCGGGCTCGATCCACTCGCAAGGGTAAACGCGGCAATCGAAGGTCTGACTCCACGCGATCGTGCCGTCGGGCTCGGTGCGGATCACGAGTCTCGATTGGTCTTCGTCGTAATAGGCAGCGACAGCGGTCAGATAGATGCCGCCATCGTTGGCCACGACCCAACTGGACGACGGGTCGTGGGCTGAATCCGGCGAGGGGAGGTTCTGCGTCTGCCACTGGATGCGACCGTCGCTCCCGAGCTTCGTGGCCACGGCCGGCGGTTCGCCGTACATCGGGCCGTAAAGATTCGGGATCAGGACGTAGCCGCCGTCCGCAGTCTGAACCACTCCCTGGTGGCTCCGTCCGCTGCGATCGTAGGCGTTGCTCCAACGAGGCTTGCCGTCGGCGCCGAGCTTCATTGCAAAATCGACCGTATCGCCGCCGGTCTGCGGCGTATAACGGCCGAACAAGACGGCGCCACCGTCGCCGGTCAGCTCGACCGGCGGCGGGTCGAGGTAGATGCTCGTGACGCTCTGGCCACCGATCACCGTCTGCCATCGTTGCGACGTCACAGACGACGCCGCGATCACGGGCGCAGTCGACTGCGCATGGCCGCGACCCGCGTGCAGAGCGCACAGCGCGCACGCGGCCGTGACGACCGTTCGTGCCCTCGGGAACGACATGACTCTCCCCCTGCCGGGCGCGGTGTCCAGAAGCTGTCGAGGAAGGATCTCGCGGGTTGAACGCGACGGAATCCCTCTAGGGAGACTCCCGCGACCTACTATCCAATATCGCGGAGCCGCAAGGCTCGGGATGTATCGGGGGCCGGCCGCGCGGTCCTGACTTCGCTAATCTGACCGGCGAGTTCCCCGGTGGAGACTCTCCTGTCTTCCGCAAAAGGCAGAAATCGCTCCACGCGTTCGAAGGTACTTGCCCGGCATGCATTTCATTCCGGGTAGCGAGATCGCCAGCCTGGGATCTGCGACGGCCATCGTCAAAGCCCGTAGAAGCCAGCGCCCTCCCACAGTCGAGCCGAGGTGCCGCCGTCGAGATCGATGATGCCGACGCCGAGGCTCAGGGTGCCAGTGACGAACACGTTCCCGTCCGCAGTGACGGTGATGCGGTTGGCCGGCTCCGTGAGCTCCGCGAGCTCGACCGGCACGCCGCGATGCAGATCGACTCCGTAGAGGCTCAGCCCATCGGCGATGACCAGCAGGTCTTGTCGGGGATCCATGGCCATGGCGGAGCCACCTTCGGGATACGCTTCGCGGACATCGCCTCCCGAAGTGGCAGCCTCATACAGCCGGTCGCCGAGCACGTATGCGGTATGGCAATCGCGGCTCATCGCGAGCTGGGCCGAGCCAGGCGATGCGAACAGTCCACCCGCGTCGCCCTCCGTGAGCGTTCTCAGGCCGTGGAAGCGGCCCGAATCCCACTCGAATAGCCACGGCCCGTTCGCGTTTCCCTCGGCGTCGATCTCCTCACCGATTGCGAACAGCCGGGTGCCGTCCGCGCAGTCGGCCACGTCCCAGACGTACTCCCGATCGTCGGTGGTGCCCCTCGTCAGGCGACCCGAGGCCACATCCACCTCGTCCACTCGAATTGCGCCGGCCTGGTAAGGCGGTCCGAAATAGAAGCCCTCGTGGTGCGAGACCACGATCCGCAGGAGACCGTCGTGCGCCGACCACCGCAGCCCGACCACGGGCTCGGAGATGGACTCGCTATCGGGCGAGAGATCCTCGAAATCCCCGCTCGATGGGAGGATCCGATACGGCCCGAGCGACCCGCCGGTTCCTCCGATGGCGAAGGCTGTGCCGGGACGGTCCCCCGCGGCGAGGTACTGAACCGCGGCGCCACCTTCGGCCATGCGCTGGGCCGTCTGCGTGGCGCCGTCGTACCGGAACACGCCGCTCGGAGTGCTGAACCAGAACCCTGAGCAGTCTGGGCTGGTCGAAACCGGGCCGCCCGGGGGTCGCAGGCCATCCACCGTCGAGCTCAGACCCACGGGGTCGAGCAGCGCCATCGTTTTCGCATCCAGTAC
>CAZYWA010000084.1:0-20389 GCA_964650975.1 uncultured bacterium | reverse complement strand
GGATCCTCGACCAGCACGCGAGGATTCCGAGCGCCATCGCGGTCAGTACCGCCACCGAGTGACTCGGTCCGTGGTGAAAGCGCGCTGGATCGCCGATCGCGAGCCCGGGCAGGAAGTCCAGGTCCGCGAGCGCCGCGCACGCAGCGGAGGTCGCCGCGCGGCCGCGCGTCGCCCGCGATCCGTCCACGATCCAGGCCCACGCGAGCCCGACGCACATGTGGCCGAGGGGCGTCGCCACGCTCACTCACCCGCCGCGCGCACGCGCAGCCTGAGCGCCAGGTAAGCGAGGCCACCCAGCACGATCGAGAAGAAGAGCGTCAGGATGTGGACGCCGAAGCCGGTCAAGATCGCGAGATTCTGGTCGATGCCCAGGACGTTGTGAAAGACCCACGCCCACGCCGTCTCGTAGGTGCCGATGCCCGCGACACCGTGAAAGGGCGTGATGGTGGTGAGCTCCGCGGCCGTGGAGCCGATCACCACGGTGAAGAAGCTCATTCGCGAGACCGTCCCCGCGTCGTGCATGGCGTGCACCATGAACGTGAACGCCAGGAACTTCGCGTACCAGATCACCAGCGACAGGAGTCCGGCCTTCAAGTACACCGCGGTGCCGGCGGTGCGCTCGAACGTCTCGACCACTCGCTCGGCGCCGCGCTCGATCCGCGCCCGCAAGCTGCCCGGTACCAGGCGCCCCAGATCGCGTCGCAACCACGCGTGGCACGCGACCGTGAGCCGGGGCAGCGCCGCCAACCCGATCGAAAGCACCACCACGCTCGATACCGCGACCAGGGGAAGGTTCTTGAACGCCTGAACCGCGTGCGTGCCGCGGAACGATGCGACCGACAGGAGGAAGATGAGGCCCAGCGTGATGAAGTCGAGAAACCTCGACACCAGGAGCGACACCACGCCGTCCGCCGTCGTCACCCCTCGCTGCTGCTTGAGGAGCACCACGTACGAGAGCTCGCCGATCCGGCTCGGCAGCAGGTTGTTGAACATGATGTGGGCCGAGGTGATGAGGTAGAGGTCGGCGAACGTCAGGTCGCGCCGCTGCAGCAACAACTGCCACCGCAACGCGCGGGCGACGTAGCTCGCCGCGTACACCAGGAACGCGGCGCCTACCAAGACTGGATCGATGTGCGTCACGAACGGGCGCACTCGCGCCCAATCGAGCCGTGACAGGAGCCAGCCCAGCAGGCTCAGCGTGAGCGCGGCTGCCAGCAGCTCACGCCAGATCCAGCGGCGTCGAGGCGTGCTTGCCCCGCTGGCCAGTTCGGCGCCGCCGCCGGTTACGGTCGTGGAGGTGTCCAAGTCGGAATCCAGTGGAGCGAGCGAGCCGCGGGCTCCGGAGCCGCGTGTGCCGCGGCCCCAGGTCGAAAGCCCATCCTCGGAACGCGGAGCGGGTGCGACAAAAGGCGTGGCCGCGCGGGGAGACGACGCAACGCCGCCGAAGGCGGCAAACCCTACGGCACGATGACGCGGCCTGTCAAACCCGTTCCGCGACACGGGGTTGCGGCGCTATCCGCCCCCCGCGCACTCGACCAGGCGCGAGCTCGCTTGCGAGAGTCGTTCCGCGGGCGCTAACATCTGCTTTTGGATTCAGGCAGTTCGGCGGCTCGTGCCGCTCCCGACCATGACCAGTCAACGCGCCCTCTTCATCAATCCCCCCACCGGGAACTACATCCGGGACGACCGCTGCCAGGTGCCGGTCGAGAATTCGACCAGCGTGCTGCGCGCGCCGATCGATCTGGCCTACATGGCGGCCATGGTCGAGAGCGTCGGCTGGCAGGCGCGAATCGTCGACTACCCCGCCGAAGGACTGGCCTGGGCCGACTTCGTCCGTGACCTCGAGAGCTTCCGTCCCGACCTGCTGGCGGTGAGCACCACCACGCCCACGCTGCCGGGCGACATGGAAGCGTGCCGCCTCGCCAAGGAGCGGAATCCGGCGATTCTGACCATCGCCAAGGGCGCGCACGTCACCATCCACGATCACGAATCCTTGGCTGGGTTCCCGCAGCTCGACGTGGCCATCCGCGGCGAGTGCGAGGAGCTCCTGGGCGAGCTCTTGACCGCGGCCGATCGCTCGTCGGTCTTGGGGATCACGTGGCGCGACGGTGCCGAGATCCGGCGCAACGCCGATCGCCCGCGGCTCGAGCAGCTCGACCAGCTGCCGTGGCCGGCGCGCCATCTGATGAACAACCGGCTCTACATCCGCCCCGACACCGGCGAGCCGCAGACCACGATTCAAACCAGCCGCGGGTGTCCGGCACGGTGCATCTACTGCCTGGTTCCGACGCTGAGCGGCTTCGACACGTTCTTCCGGTCACCCGCGAGCGTGGTGCAGGAGATGGAGCACTGCGTTTCTCGATTCGGGATCCGCAACTTCTACTTCCGCGCCGACACCTTCACGCTTCAAAAGGCCTGGACGCTCGAGCTCTGCCGCCGCATCCAGGAGGCGAAGCTCGACACCCAGTGGGTGTGCAACAGCCGGGTCGACACGATGGATCCGGATCGCGCGAGAGAGATGCGCAAAGCCGGCTGCTGGATGGTCGGGTTCGGGGTCGAGTCGGGGAACCAGGAAATCCTCAAGCACATGAAGAAGGGCGCGACGCTGGCGCAGGCCGAGCGCGCGATCCAGGCCTGCAAGGACGTCGGCATCAAGACCTACCTCTTCTGGGTGCTGGGAAGTCCCTGGGAAACGGCCGACACCGCGCAGCAGACCATCGACTTCGCGCGCAAGCTCGACGGCGACTTCTGCGAGTTCCACATCGCCTACCCGTTTCCCGGGACTCCGCTCCACGAGATCTGCACCGAGGAAGGGCTCTTGGGCGAGCAGGATCTCACCGGGCGGAACGTCAAGCAGGCGGTGTCCCGCAGCTACGCGCTGACGGCGGACGACCTGAAGCGCATCCAGACCAAGGCGATGAGGTCCTTCTACCTCCGTCCCAGCTACATCGCCCGCACGCTGCGCTCGATCGATTCTCCGGTGAAGCTCTGGAACTACGCACGCCGCGGGCTGCAGGTACTCACTCATCCCTGACGCCGGTGACAAGCCGGCCGTTCTTGCCGTCTCCGATCGACACGTGAGCCGCGCGCCCGAGACTCCGTCCGGCCCCTCGGCCGAGGTTTCCGGGCGATCTGGCCCGATCGACGCCTCGGGCGTGGGGCCGGCGCGGCCCCACGTCACGGTGGTGCTGCCTGCCTACAACGCCGCGAAGACCCTCGAGCGGACCTACAACGACATCCCGAAGGAGCTGGTCGCCGACATCATCCTGGTCGACGATGCCAGCCGCGACGAGACCGTGGACATGGCGCGCCGTCTCGGCATCCACGTCATCGTCCACCCGGAGAACCGCGGCTACGGCGGCAACCAGAAGACCTGCTACACCGCCGCCCTGGTGCGCGGTGCCGAGGTCGTGGTGATGGTTCACCCCGATTACCAGTACGATCCGCGGGTGCTGCCCGACCTGATCGCGCCGATCGTCACGAACCGCGCCGACGTGGTGTTCGGCTCGCGGCTGCTGACGCCGGGGGGTGCCCTCGCGGGGGGCATGCCGACCTACAAGTACCTCGGCAACCGGTTCCTGACCACCGTCGAGAACTGGGTCTTCGGGCGCCACATGAGCGAGTACCACACCGGGCTGCGTGCCTACAGCCGCCGGTTCCTGGAGTCGATCCCGTTCCTTCGTAACTCGGACGGCTTCGGCTTCGACTCCGAGGTCGTCGGCCAGATCGTCACGGGAGGCTTCCGGCTCGAGGAAATCCCCGTCGAGACTCGCTATTTCCGCGAAGCGTCGAGCGTCAATCTCAAGATGAGCGTGCTCTACGGCCTCAAAACGCTGTCGGTCTGTGCACGCGTGCTGGGGTTTCGGCTGCGCCGCGCCCTCGGGCTGGGCGGACGCCCCTGACTCGCCCCTGGCGAGGTCGCCGGCTGCGGCCGGTTGACTTCTCCCTCCCCGGCTTTTTAAGGTGGTCTGTGGAGACCGCCCTTCCCCCCCGATGACCGCCCCCGGTTCCGTGTCCGCCGCCAAGATCGCGCTGGTTCGTCCGCCCATCCTCAAGATGACGCGGAGCCTGAGCTCGTTCGGTGTGATCTTGCCGATCGGGCCAGCCTACGTCGCTGCATTGCTGCGGCGTGAAGGCCACGATGTCCAGGTGATCGATGCGCCCGGTGAGGCGCTCGATCGGTTCCGTCCGTTGCCGAGCCCGATCGGGACGCTCGAGCTCAACGGGCTCAACCCCGCCGAGATCGTCGAGCGCATCGATGCCGATGCCGAGTTCATCGGCATCAGCCACATGTTCCTCCACGAGTGGCCGACGATCCGCGAGATCGCCGAGCGCGCCCGGGAACGGCTGCCGCACGCGAAGATCGTGCTCGGCGGCGAAAACGCCACCGCCTTCCGTCGCTGGATCTTCGAGCAAACCCCCGCCGTCGACTACTGCGTGCTGGGCGAGGGCGAGCTCACGATGGCGGAGCTGGTGCGCCGCCTCAAGCTCGGCGAGCCGGTCGATGACATGCCCGGGGTCGCGATGCGATCCGGCTCGCATCAGCCCTCCGCCGCGACGCTCTCCGAGCGAACGGTGGACGTCGATTCGTTCCCGAGGCCGGCCTGGGATCTCTTCCCGGTCGAGGATTACATGAAGGTGGCCGACACCTTCGGGGTCAACCGCGGCCGGTCGATGCCCATGCTGGCGACTCGCGGTTGTCCGTACCAGTGCACATTCTGCTCGTCTCCGGACATGTGGACCACGCGCTACGTGGCTCGCGACGCCGCCGACGTGGTCGACGAGATGGCCTCCTACGTCAAGCGCTACGGGGCCGAGAACGTGAACTTCTGCGACCTGACCGCGTTCGTGAAGCGCGACTGGGCGCTCGACTTCGTGACCCGGCTCAAGCAGGCGAATCTGCCCATCACCTGGCAGCTGCCCGCGGGCACCCGATCGGAGGCGCTCGACCGGGACGTGCTGCAGCTCGCGTACGACACCGGCTGCAAGAACATCACCTACGCTCCGGAGAGCGGCTCGGCGGACCAGCTCGAGCGCATCAAGAAGAAGGTCAAGATTCCGCGCCTGCAAGAATCGTTGCGGACGGCCCACGAGATCGGGATCGTCACCCGCATCAACCTGATCATCGGCCATCCTCACGAACGGCTGCGAGATCTGTGGGAGTCGTACCGGTTCCTGGTGCGGGTGGCGCTCAGGGGCTGCCGCGACGCCTCGATCATGATCTTCGCCCCCTACCCTGGCAGCGCCGACTTCGACGAGCTCATGGCCGCCGGCCAGGTCGAGATGACGCCCGAGTACTACTACTCGGCGCTGGTGCGCTCGGGACTGAGCAGCCAGACCTACAATCCGTACCTGGGCACGCGCGCGCTCTTCCTCTTCCAGTACTTCGCGCTGCTGTCGTTCTACACCCTCGCCTATCTCAGCCGGCCGTGGCGGTTCGTGCGGTTGCTGCAGAGCCTCTTCACCGGTCGCGAGGAGAGCAACCTCGACACGCTGGTGCGAGTGAAGATCAAGCGACGGCTCGGCGATCGGACGCGCCAGTTGATGCCCAGGCGGCTTCCGGAAGGCGTCGCCGCGCCCGTGCCCGTCGCCTCCGAAGGCGCCTGAACGGCCCTCGCCAAGAGGCGCCGCTCGTGAGCTAGCTCTGCCCGCGCAGGAAGCGCTCCGCTTCCGCGACGTCGTCCTTGCTACCGACGATCAGCGGCACCCGCTGGTGCAGCGCGTTCGGCGCGATGTCGAGAATGCGCTCCGACCCGGTGCTCGCGGCACCCCCGGCTTGTTCGCAAACCAATGCGAGCGGCGACGCTTCGTAGAGCAAGCGCAGCTTCCCCTGAGGCGACTTCGAATCCGCGGGATAGAGGAAGATCCCGCCGTAAAGCAGCGTGCGGTGGAAGTCGGCCACCAGCGAGCCGATGTAGCGCGCCTTGTAGGGGAGACCGCGGGATTTGTCGACCGTCTTGAGATGCTCGACGTACGAGCGCATCCCGGCCGACCAGAGCTGCGAGTTGCCTTCGTTGGTGCTGTAGATCGAGCCGCGCGGAGGGATGCGGATTCCCTGGTGCGACAGCAGGAACTCGCCCACGCTGGGATCGAGCGTGAACCCGTGCACACCGCTGCCGGTGGTGAACACCAGCATCGTCGCCGAGCCGTAGAGCACGTAGCCCGCGCACACCTGCCGGTGGCCGGGCTGCATGCAGTCGGCGGGTGTGCCCACGCCGTCGGCCGGCGACAGGCGCCGGTGCACCGAGAAGATCGTTCCGATGTTGACGTTGGCGTCGATGTTGCTCGATCCGTCGAGGGGGTCGAAGTTGAGCACGTACTTTCCGCGCGGGTAGCGCTCGGGGACCGGGATCAGGTCCTTCTCCTCCTCGGAGGCCATCGCGCACAGGAGGCCGGGGTACTGGAACATCCGCACCATGGTCTCGTGGGCGAAGACGTCGAGCTTCTTCACTTCCTCGCCTTGGACGTTGATCTCGCCCGTCGCTCCCAGCACGTCCACGAGGCCGGCGCGCGACACCTCTCGATGGATCACCTTCCCCGCGAGCGCGATGTGGCTCAAGAGCGCCGAGAACTCTCCCGTCGCGCCCGGCACCTGGTGCTCGGACGACAGGATGAACCGGTTCAACGTGACGGCTTCGGCCATGTGTCCCTCCTCCCCGCGGTTCGAGATGGTGCCGCGCGCGTGCCACGCCGGCAACCGTCGCCCGCGCCAAAGTCGAGAGCCTACGTCGTCTCGAGGAAACCCGCGGCGAAACGGTCGAGATAACCCGTGATCACCGCCCGGGCGACCGACGGAAGGTCCTCGAACTCGAGTCCCATGCCTTCGCGCGCCTGGATTCCCGGCACGCGCCGGCCGCCCCCGTTGACTCGCACCACTCGCCCACGGATCGCGATCGGCTCGGTCGAGCCAGGTAGCTGAAACCGCATCGAGACGCGGGTATCGACCGGGAACGGCGAGCTGGTCTGAACGAAGGCACCGGTGGCGCTCAGATCGGTGAGGTAACCCGCCACCTTCTTCTCGAACAGCCCGAGCACCGCCGGCGCGAACACCGCGATGCGCGGATGACGGCGCTTGTCGTGCGCCACCTGAAAGAAGGTCTCGTTGATCCAGCCGAGAATCTCTTCCGGCGTCGACGACTTGCTGAGGCATCGGGCGATCGAGCACGACTGACAGATCTCGATCGAGGTGGGCTCGAACGGGTCCTCCATCACCCAGACCGGCAGGTCGCCCAGCAACCCTTTCGACCTCAGCCAGTGGAGTACAGCGAGCCCGTCGAAGTCGAGCTGACAGAGGTCCACCATCACCAGATCGAGCGCTCGACGCTCCCGCCGCAGCACGCGATACGCCTCGTCCGGCTCGTCGACCACCCGCACCGAAAGCCCGGCGCCCGCCAAGAGATCGCTCAAGCGCACGCGCTGCACGTCGGTGTCACCGAGCACCAGCACCTGGCGGCTGCGCGGGTCGGCGCTGGTCTCCGGGGTGGCGTTCATCTCCGCACGCGCGACGCCTGCGTTCTGCGGTACCTGGAGGAGCGTAGCATCCAGTCCCGCCGGCCGCATGCGTAAGGCCCTGCTTGCGCGCGGGAAAGTGGAGGATTAGGGTACCTGGGCGGTTCCCCTCGCGCTTGCTTCCCACGTGCCTTCCGCGCAGCCCTTCGACCTCGACTGCCTCTTCGTCCACGTTCCCAAGGCGGCGAATCACTATTTGCCGCTGGGGGACTTCTTCAACATCACCTACATGCCGATGGGGCTTCCGGCCCTTTCGGACTGGTCGAATCGCGCCGGCTTCCGCACCGAGATCGTTCACCTCGGCGTCGAGTGGATCCGCGACGCTGCCTTCGATCTGATTCGCTCGCTCGACGGGATGCGGATTGGCGCCTTCGGGCTGCCGCTCTACTGGCACTATCAGACCTACGACGTGATCGAGGTGGCGCGGCGTCTCAAGGCCGCCCACCCGGAAGCCCTGGTGTTTCTGGGCGGCCTCACCGCCGGCTACTTCGCCGATCAGATCCTCCGGGTAGTGCCGGAGATCGACGCGGTGATCCAGGGGCCCGGCGAGGGCGCGATCGTGCCGCTTCTGGAAGCGGTGCGGCGTGGTGATCGAGACGGGCTGGTCGACGCGCACATTCGCGGGGTCGACGGCTCGATCGGCCGCACGCCTTCGAGCACCGTGCGTCCGGCGCTCGACGAGCTCGTCTACGGCAACTTGAGCGTGATCCGAAACGCCGCCACTTACGCGGAGCTCTTCGGCTTCCCGCTCTCCTACTCGACCGAGCTGTCGGCAGAGGAAAACCGCCGGCACCTGGCCGCGGGGATCGGGAAATTTCCGCTCTTCGTGGGCCGCGGCTGTCCGTGGAGCTGTACCTTCTGCGGCGGCAACCGCGACACGCTGCGGCGTGTGAACGGCTCGTCGAAGCCTGAGTGGCGGAGCATGCCGCGGGTCCTCGACGACATCCGGCGCGCCCTCGACCACGGCTACCGCGCGATCTCGACCTGCTTCGATCCGATCCCGGAGCGCGACGATTACTTCGTGTCGCTCTTCGACGCGGTCGGCGCCGCCGGACTCGACGTCGACTGGTACTTCGAGTGCTGGGGCCTGCCCACCGAGCGCTTCGTGAGCGCCTTCAAGCGAGCCTTTCCCGGCCCCCGATCGACCATGGCGCTCTCGCCCGACGCCGGCAGTGAGCGAGTCCGGAAGCGCAACAAGCAGCCCTATTACGACGATGGCGAGCTCCTCGCCACGATGCGCATGCTCGAGTCACACGAGGTCCCGACGGACGTCTTCTACACGATGGCGTTGCCCGGCGAGACGCTCGTTTCGGCGCGCGAGACCCGCGACCAGATGGCGCGCATGCGCGAGTTCCGGAACGCGCGCCGGGTCATGGTGTGGACCGTGCAGCTCGAGCCCGGCTCCCCCCAGTTCGAGCATCCGGAGCGCTGCGGGATGGTGACCGATCGCAAGACCTTCGCCGATTACCACCGGGTGCACGGCGGCCGTCATGCCGACACCTACTCGAGCCTCGGCTTCAAGATCCTCGACTACTTCGGCGACCAGCGGGACCGCGGCGACATCCGCGATTTCGAGCGCCACGTCCAGTCGCTCAAGTGCGCCGAGCTGTGCTTCCTGAGCGCCGACCCGCGGCAACCGGTCGACGCCGCCCTCGGGCGTGGTCATTGCCTGGAACGCCGTCGCGACCTCGCCACCCGGCGGGGCCGCCCGCTGCCGACCCGGGCACTCGGGCCCGGCTACGAGTACGATGATGCGGTGCAAGCCGAGCTTCCGCGCGCGAGCCCGCGCTTCCACTGGCTCGAACCGCTCGCGGACCCTCCTCCGGTCGAATCCGATCCGCGAGCAGCGCCGTGACCGTGTCGGCGCCGCGCGGCGAGCGTGTTCATCTGGTCGACTGCACGCTGCGGGAAGGCGAGCAGACTCCCGGAGTGTGGCTCTCGGCCGGCGAGAAGCTCGCGATCCTCGATCGCCTCGCACAGGCCGGCGTCGAGCTGGCGGATGTGTGCGTGCCGGCGGTGTCCGAGGAGGAGCTGCGATTCCTGGCGCGCGCCGCCCGGCGCAGCGCGGGACCCGCGGTCGGCGCGTCCCTGAGGTTGCGCCTCGACGAAGTGGAGCTCACATCCTCCAGCGGTTGCAGGCATGCGTTCCTGATCGCGCCCGCGAGCCGCGGACATCGCGAGCATCGCCTCGGCCTCGACCTGGCACAGCTTCTGTCGCGGGTCACGGAAGTCGTGGGGGCCTGCGTGTCCCGGTGCATCGAGCCGCAGCTGGTCGCCGAGGACGCGAGCCGCGCCGAGCCGGCGGAGCTCGCGCGTCTTCTCGAAACGGGCCGCACTGCCGGCGCACGGCGTTTCTTCCTGTGTGACACCGTTGGCGTCTGGACGCCTCGTCGCGCAGCCGCTCGGGTGGCCGAGGCGCTCTCGGTCCTGGGCGACGACGCGCAGCTCGGCGTCCACTGCCACAACGACTTCGGCATGGCGACCGCGAACACCATCGCGGCGATCGAGGCCGGCGCGCGCTGGCCGACCGTCACGGTGAACGGGATCGGTGAGCGCGCGGGACACGCGTCGCTCGCCGAGGTCGCGGTGGCGTGCTCCGAGCTTCTCGGGCTCGACCCCGGTATCGATCTGCACCAGTTGTTGCCGCTCTCGGAGGCGATCGAGCGCGCCACCGGAATCCCGCTTGCCGTGCAGTCGCCGCTCATCGGCCCCACCGCCTTCCGGCACGAGTCGGGGATGCACGTGCACGGCGTCTTGCAGTCGCCAGCCACTTACGAGCCGATCGATCCCGAACGCCTCGGGCAGTCGAGGACGATCGTGGTCGGCAAGCACACCGGGAGCGCCTTGCTGCGGACGATCGCCGGCGACGAGGGCCTCACCGTCGACGACGCGATCGTCGAGGCGGCGCTCGCGGCGATCAAGGCGGAGCGCCCCGCGCAGCGCCGCCGGGCGTTCGACGAGTACAGCTCCGCCCGGGGCCGATACCTCGCGCAGGCGCTCGGCCTGCCGGTCGAGGCCGCGCGCCAAGCCCTCCTCGACGCCGGCGCGACCAGCGATGAGCCGCTCGCAAGCTCGGTGCGCAGGAGCCGCGGATGAGCCTCGCCAGTGGTCCGGGTGCCGGGCCGAGAACCCTGGTCGAGAAGACGCTTGCGGCCCGCTCCCGCGGCCCGGTCGTGCCAGGCAGCCGCTACCACGCGATCGACGTGGACCTCATCGTCGCGCACGACGCCACGTTCACGCTGGGGATCGACCGGATCGAAGCCCTGTCGCTTCCGCTTCCACCCCCCGAGAAGCTGCTGCTGGCGGCCGACCACTTCGCGCCGCCTTCGTCTCCGGAGCGCGCGGCGATCCTCGCTCGCTACGTCGCGTTTCTCGAGCAGCGCGGTCTGCCGCGAGACAAGCTCTTTCGCGGCATCTGCCATCAGCTGGCGATCGAGGACGCGCGGGTGCTGCCGAACCGGGTGATCGTGGGAGCCGATTCCCACACCACGATGGCCGGCGCGCTGGGCTGCTTCGCGACGGGCTTCGGCACCACGGACACCCTCGCGATCCTCGCGACCGGTACGGCCTTCCTCGAGATTCCGGCCTCCATCCGGCTGGTGCTCGCGGGCGACCTCGCCGCGGAGGTCGAAGGGAAGGACCTGGCGCTCGCGATGCTGCGCGAGCTCGGCGAAGACGGTGCATTGGGTTGCGCCATCGAGATCCACGATCGCACCGAGTCCGGAGTGCCGGTCGATGCGCGCTGCGCGCTGGCCAACCACGCGGTCGAGTGCGGCGCGACCAGCGCTGCCGTGGTTCCCGACCGCCTCACGCGCGCCTTTCTCGCGGCGCGCGATGGCGGTGCCGTCGACGATTCGGATTGGGTCCAGCCCGACCGAGGTGCGCAGTACGTCCGCGAGATCGAGATCGACGCCACACGCCTCGGGCCGCTGCTGGCCCGGCCGGGCTCGCCCGCCGACGTGGCCGAGGTTGCCGATCTCGAAGGCCTCGCGATCCAGCAGGCCTTCATCGGTTCGTGCGCTGGGGGGCGGGCCGCGGAAATCGAGGCGGCCGCGCGCATCCTGAAAGGCCGCCGGGTCGCCCCGGGCGTCCGGTTCGTGGTCACTCCCGCCAGCGAACGGGTGTGGCGCGAGACGGCCGCGAGCGGCGCGCTGCTGGTCCTGAGCGAGTCCGGCGCGCTGATCACCAATCCCTCGTGTGGTGCCTGCGGCGGAATCGACAAAGGAATCCTCGCCGCCGGCGAAGTTTGTGTGAGCACCTCCAACCGAAACGGCCCGGGCCGCATGGGACACCGCGACGGCCGGATCGTGCTGGCCAGCGCGGCCACCGTCGCGGCGTCGGCCGTGATGGGCCGCATCGCCGATCCACGCCGGCTCGCCGACGGCGACACGCGCCGCCCCGCCGCGGCGTGACGGCTTTCCCTCCGGTGGGCTGAAGCGCGTGCCGAGCGAGATCCTCGAAGGTCGAGCGCTCAGGCTCGGCGACCACGTGAACGCCGACCAGCTCCACCCGCCGGCCTTCTTCTCCCTCGATCCGACCCGGGTGGCGGCTGGTTTCCTCGGCGGTCTCTCGGGCCCTCCCACCCAGGAGCCGCAGTCGTCCGGCTGGATCATCGTCGCCGGTCGAAACTTCGGCTGTGGATCGAGCCGCGAGACCACCCTCGGCGCCCTCACCAGCAGCGGCGTGCACGCGGTGGTGGCGGAGAGCGTCGGCCGGATTTTCTTCCGCAGCGCGGCCGCCGTGGGGCTTCCGTGCTGGACCACCGCGGCGCCACTCGATTCGATCGCGCCCAACGATGCCCTCGAGATCGACCTCAGGACCCCCGCGCTCCGGTGCCTCTCGAGTGGCCGCACCGTGCCCCTCGATCCGCACGACCCGTTCATCGCGCAGGCGCTGACGTCGGGTGGCCTCCTCGGCTGGCTCGCAACTCGGCAGCGATGACGGATCCCGCCGCGCCAGGGCGAGGTCCCTACGACTTCGACGTGGCCGTCGTGGGTGCGGGACCGGCCGGACTGGCCGCCGCCATTCGGGTGCGCTGGGTGAAGGGATTCGACCCCGTCCCGTCGAGCGTCGTGATTCTCGATCCCGCGCCGCTGGGCGGCCTCGCCGGCTGGGGCTCCTGCATGCTGACCGGACCGGGCTGGACGCTCGACGGCGCCGAGATCGTGGGCCGCATGCGCTCGGACGTCGACTCGCTGGGAATTCCGCACCTCCGCCATGGCGTCGACTCCGTCGAACGCGAGGGCTCGCTGCTGCGCGTTCGCACGGCGGGCCGCTCGCTCACCGCGCTGGCCGTCGTGCTGGCGCCGGGGCTGCGACGGCTGGCCAACGAGTCGAGCTTCTTCCCGGATGGCGTCGTGATCGCGATGAAGGGTCGCGCGCACATCCCGGCGCTCCTGGCGCGCGCCGCGGACTTGGCCAACGAGCGCGGCCTGGTGGTCCTCGGCAACGCGCAGTCGCGCCACATCGAGGCGGCGCTCCGGCCCCTCGCGGCGCGAACCCCCGTCACCTGGCTCCTCGACCCGGCCGGATCCGCGGCGGTGCCGAGCTTCGGGCGGGTCGTTCGAGGCCGGCTGTCGTCGATCGAGGGCAGTGCGCGCGTCGAGGGAATCAACGTCGAGAGCGGTGGTGCGATCGAGCACATCCGCTGCGGCGCGGTGTTCATCGACTACCACGCGTTCGAGATCCAGCCCTCGCTCGAGATCCGCGGCCTCGACAAGTGCGGCGTGCGAACCACCGGGCAAGGCTTCATCGATACCGATCCCTGGTGCCGGACCTCGGCACCGGGTGTGTTCGCGGCCGGCGACATCAACGGTCGATACGCCGCCACGCTGACCGCCCTCGGCGATGGCGTCTGTGCCGGATTTTCCGCTTATCGGTACGCGTACGCTCTCAAGTTCGGCTCCGAGCCCGACCTGTTCGCGTACCGGGGTGTCGATCTCCCACTTCCCACCGACGCCTCATCCGCGTCCCTGATGCTATCGCCGACGGCGGTACCGGTGCTGGTGGGCCAACGCGACCGCGCGCGGCGCTGCTTCGAGCGGGTGCTCTCCGAGCTAGAAGCCGAGAGGCTCGTCGAAGCAATCGATCGCGGCCTCGGTCTCGGCGCGCTCGCGGTACGGCTTGGCCTCGACATGGACCGTGTCGAAGCAGCGGTACGAGAAGCGATTCACGGCCGGGAGCTCACCGTGCACACGCTGGCGACGGCACCGGCATGAGGTCGGTCTCCGTTTCATCCGGCATCGCGACGCGGCGGCGCGAGCTCCACGGGCGTGTGGCCGAGGCGATCGCGCGAACCGAGAGCTCCGAGCCGCCCGACCCCGAAGATTGGCGCCGGCTCGGGCTCGAGGTCTTCGCCTTCCAGCTCGACGCCATCGAAGCCTACGGACGGTGGTGCGCCACGCGATCCATCACGGCGTCGGCCGTCGACACCCTCGATCGAATCCCGGCGGTCGCGACCGAGGCCTTCAAACACTTGCAGCTCTTCGCCGGAGATCCCGCCGACGCGGTCCGAACCTTTCGCACCAGCGGCACCTCCCTCGGCGAGCGCCGTGGCAGCGCGTGCTTCACCTCGAACGGCCTTTCCCTCATGGACCTGGCGATCGACGTGCGCGCGCGAAAGATGCTCTTTCCGGACGGGCGCTCCACCAGGATCCTGGCGCTCGCGCCATCGCCGGCTGACGATCCGGAGCGGATCATGGCCTACGGCGTAGCCCGGCTGATCGGTGAGTTCGGGCAGCGAGGGAGCAGCTTTCTGGTCGGCGCCGCTGGATTCGATTCAGGCCGGTGCATCGACATGCTCGACGATGCCGTGCTCGAGGGCGTGCCCGTCACGCTCGCGGGCGCCACATCGCTCTTCGCCGCGCTGATCGACGCGCTCGAGGCGCGCGGCCGCCCGACACCATTGCCGCCAGGAAGCCGCGCGATGCATGCCGGCGGTGCCAAGCGTTGGAATGCGCCCGCCGAGCCCGGCCTCCTGGGCGAGCGCGCCCTGCGCTGGCTTTGTTTGCCGCGCGAGCGCTGCATCAACCTGCTGGGCATGACCGAGCTCGCGAGTCAGCTCTACGACGACCGGCTGGCCGCCTCGTTCGAGGGCCGCGCCGCTCGTCGGGGCAAGGTCCCGGCCCCGTGGGCGCGAACCTGGGTGGTCGACCCCGAGTCCGGCGTCCCGCTCTCGGCTGGCCAGGTCGGCGTGCTGCGCCATCTGGATCTGGCGAGCGTCGAGCGTCCGCTCTGCATCCAGACCGATGACCTCGGCGTCAGCTTCGAGGACGGTAGCTTCGAGATCCTGGGACGCGCGACGGGTGCTGCGCCCCGAGGTTGCGCTCTGGACCTGGAAGTCTGGCGGGGACGCAACGATTCATGAGCGTCGACGTTCCCCTGGAGACGTTCTGGATACCTCCCGATCTCATCGCCGGTGAGATCGCGGTCCGTCCGGAGCTGGTGAATCCGGCCGGCGGACCATCGATCGAGATCCGCCGCCCCGAGCTCGACGCGGCCAGGTTGCACGCTTTGACGCTGGCGCTGCGCCAGCGAGCGCGCCAGCAGCTGGCGAAGCGGCCCATTCGAACCATCATCGACGCTCTCGACCGAGTAGCGGCGCTGTGGCTCGATCCGGGGTTGCCGGAGCGCCGGATCGCGGTGACCGCGATCTCGGCGATGAGCGGCTTCTCGGCGCCGATGGTGGAGCACGCGCTCGTGCTCGAGTTCGAGTCGAGCCGCGGCATTCATCTGGAGCGGGCACTGCGCTCGGAGCTCGGCGATCCGGCGGTGCTCGACGGATTCGTCGCCGACGGGCTGCTCGGCGGACGTTTGCGAGCCATCGGCCCCGAGCTCGTCGGCGGAATCGCGAGCGCCAACATTCCCGGACTTCCGCACCTCACCGTCACGCGGGCGCTGCTGGTCAAGTCGTCGTGCCTGATGCGCAGCTCCCGCGACGAGCCGCTCTTCCTGCCGCTTTTCGCTCGCACGCTCGCACGAGTCGATCCCGAGCTCGCGGGATGTCTGGCGGTGGTCGATTTCGATCCCGCCGACGAACGGCTGGAACAGGCGTTCCTCGAGGGTCTCGACCATCTGATCGCGTACGGCGGCGCGGAGACGATCGCATCGCTCAGCGTGCGCCTTCCCGCGCGGGTCGGCGCCACGTGGCACGGCCACCGCCTCGGATTCACCGTGATCGCGCGAGGTGCCCTCGCCGGCGATCTGGACGAGCTGGCGGAGCGCGTCGCGTACGACTTCGTGCTCTTCGATCGCGAGGCTTGTCTGAGTCCCCAGGCGTGCTTCGTCGAGATCGGCGGAAACGCCTCGCCGCGCGACCTGGCCGCCGCGATCGGGCGTGCGCTGGAGCGCTGGGAGGAGCGCTTGCCGGCGCGCGCGCTCTCGACTGGCGACCTCGCCCGGCGCCGCCAGACGCTCGACACGCTGGCGCTGCGCGCCGCGGCCCTCGAGCCCGTCGAGGTGGTGTGCGATGGGCCACGCCACGCCGTGGTGATCGAACCGCTGGACGCGCTGATTCCCGCGCCCCGTGGGCGCTTCGTCCGGGTGGTTCCGGTGAGCGACGCGCGGGCGGTGCTGCCATTGCTCGAGCCGGTGCGCGATCTCCTTCAGGTGGCGGTGATCGAGGATCCCGAGGATCGGATCCCGGACCTGCTCGAGGCGCTGGCGCGGCTCGGAGTGAGCCGCATCACGCGCGCCGGGCTCGCCGGCCTGCCGTCGATGATGTGGCGCCACGACGGCACCCCGTGCCTCGCACGGCTGCTCAGGTGGGTCGGAGAGGAGCGAAGCTCACCCGCGGAGCGCGCCGCCATCCGCTGACACCGCCGTCCGGCCCGCGCGGAAATCCTCGACTCGCGGGCACTCCGGGTCCGGCGTCATGGGATCGCCGTTCACGAAGGCGGACACCGCGCGGCACCCGCCACCGCAGATGTCGAGGTAGCTGCATGAGCGGCACGGCTCCTGGGCGCGGTCGCGGTAGGTCCGGTAGGGCACGATGGCCGGCGAGATGTCCCACGCCGCCGCGAGACCCCCTTCGAGGCGCTCACCGCCGTCCAGAAAGCTGCAGCCATGCAGGCGGCCCGTGGCGTCGATCGACGCCAGGTGATGCCCGGCCTCGCAGCCCAGCATCCCGAGCTTGCGCATGCGGTCGGGATCGGGCGTGTGATGACACGCCATGGGCAAGAAGGAGCAGTCGATCCGCGGCCGGATCCTGGCACTCCGTGCCAGCGCCAAGATGCGCGGATAGACCGCGCGCGCTTGCTCGGAAGTGAGCACTCGCTCGCCGTAGGCGTCACGGCCGCGGCCGGTGGGCTTCCAGCGCAGGAACTCGACCTCGCGAGCGCCCAGCGCGCGGACCGCCCGTGCGATCTCGTGCAGCCGATCGACGTTCTGCCGGGTGACGACGCAGTTGACGCCGGTCCGGACGCGCGCCGCGCGAAGCAGCGCCAGCGCTCGGGACGCCGTCCGCCACGAACCGGGTGGACGGCCCGCCGCGTCGTCGTAACCGTCGATGCCGTCGACGCTCACGTTCACCTGACCGAAGATCCGCGATCGTCGCGCCAGCTCCTCGCTCATGCGGATGCCGCTGGTGGTGACGTTCGGCACGATCCCCACCGACCGGGCGTGCGCCGCGATCTCGAAGAGATCGTTCCGCAGGTACGACTCACCGCCTCCCATCGCGACGTGGAAGACGCCGTTCGCGGCGAGATCGTCGAGGATCGAGCAAACCTGCCCGGTGTCGAGCTCGCCGGGGTCGCGCAGACGCGCGTCGACGTAGCATCCGGCGCATCCCACCGGGCACTCCTGGGTCAGGGTCAGGTGCACCTCGGTGGGCGCGGTCAGGGCGGTGCGGCCGCTCGACCACACGGGCGGGTCGGCGTATCCCAGGGCACGCAGGAACGCGCGGTCGACGAATGCCAGAAGCGGCGGCCGTTCGATCGCGATCACCCCGCCAAATCCCTCGAAGCGCACCCGCAGCCCCGACGGGCCGATCCACGTCAGCGCGCGACGCAGCGCCGCGCGCCAGACGCCCACCACAGCGGCGGAAGCGCGGTGCACGTTCCGCTCCACCGGCCTCCCGCGCTCAGCGCTTCGGTTGACCGAGCGGGTTCACGAACAGGCTGACGGGCTGAAATCGGTCGCGGAAGCGCGCGAGGAAATCCACCATCTGGTCGGTGAAGTGAGTGACGCCGCGTGAGTCGGTCCAGGCGTAGACCACCGAGTCGTCCGGTCCGGAACCGCCGGGAGTGAAATCCACCGCTGGGTTGCCGAACTCGAGCGTTCCCACCGCGCTCGGCGCCGCGGCTGGCGCCGCCGGCGAGAACGGCGCCGCGTGAGCCGGCGCGTAGCCGACCACCGCCAGAACGGCGACCCACCACCCGCGGCTGCGTTCGCTGGCGCGTCTCATGGCCGGTGCCTCCTCTCGGAGGCGGCGGTCAGGGTACCGCAACCGGCGTAGCGAGGGGAACGATGCGGCCGTCGCGAACCAGGTCGACGAGCTTGGCCGCGATCCGCGGATCGAACTGCGAGCCCGAATGGCGCGTGAGCTCGGCGATCGCGGCCTCGACCGGCAACCCCTTGCGGTAGGCGCGGTCGCTGGTCATGGCGTCGAAGGTGTCGCAGGGCGCGATGATGCGGCTCATGAGCGGGATCGCCTCGCCCTCGAGCTGGTCCGGGTAGCCACGGCCGTCGATGCGCTCGTGGTGATGGCGAACGCCCAGGATCACGTCCTCGATGTTGCGGATGTTGGCCAGGATCATGGCGCCGATCGTGGGATGGGTCTCGATCACGCGCCGCTCGTCGGCGCTCAGCTGCGCCGGTTTGTTGAGGATCGCCTCCGGCACGCCGATCTTTCCGACGTCGTGGAGGTGCGCCGCGTAGCGCACTCGTCCCATGAAAGCGGCATTGTGCCCGAGCGCGTATCCGAGCGACTCGCTGTAGCTCGCGACCCGCGCCGAGTGTCCGGCGGTGTACCGGTCCTTGGCCTCGATGGAGGCGATCACCGCCCGGATGGTGTCGACGAACAGCAGCTCGCGGTCCTCCTTGGCGAGCTCGCGCTTGACCGCGAACCCAGCTTGCTTGCCGATGGCGGCGAGCAGCTCGAGGTCGTCGGCGTCGAACGAGCGAAGTCCGCCGATGGTGTCGAGGTAGAGCGCGCCCAGGACCTCGGTCCCCGACTCGACCGGCACACACATGACCGATTTGATGCTCGCCACCACCACGGAGTCGCCCCCGCGGAAGCGATCGTCGGACCCGGCGTCCACGGTGCGCACGCTCAGGCCGTGCGCCAGCGACTCGTTGAGGATCGTCGTCGAGAGCGTCCACTCCTGCCCCCGTCGCACCGCCGGCGCCACGGAATGAAACTTCCGGTAGCGGCCGCGGCCGTCGGCGAGGACCAGGCATGCGCGATCGGCCGAGAAGAGCCCCCGGCTGGTGTCGACGAGACCCTGGAAGAGCTTCGCCGCGTCATCGACCGCGTTGAGCATGCCGGTCACGGCGATCAGCGAGCGCAGATGCCGGTGGCGCTTGTCGCCCAGCTCCGCCAACACGCTCCGTTCCTCGGCGTGGATCGCGCGGAGCAGCCCCGTCGCATCCGCCTCGTAACGCTCGGTGATCCAGGTCTCCCGGGCGCACTCGTCCGCATCGGGGTGCCCGTCCGCAACCGCCTCGACGCAGCTCTCCGGCTCGGCCAGCTCGAGCTCCGTGGCTCCCGCCACGACCCGATCGCCCAGCTTGAGTGCCGCCCACCGGACGCGACGACCGTTCACATAGGTGCCGTTGGTCGAGCCCAGATCCTCGACCACGACGCTGCCTGGATGAGCCGTGAGTCGCACATGAGCACGCGACAGCGCCGAGTCGGGCAGCACCAGGTCGGATCCCTTGTCACGCCCGATCACCACGCTCCGTCCCACGTCGAGCTCGATCGACTGGCCGCCAATGGGACCGCTCCGGAAGACGAGCCGCCGGCCGAGGATCTCGCCGGGCTTGGCCGGCGCGGGCTCGCTCCGTGGTGGCGCACCGGCCGCGGCCGGCTCGACGCGCCGGAACGGCGAGACCCGCTGCGCGGAAGGCGGACGGAGCTCTGCCCGGGCGCGACTCGAAGCGGACCGCGGCCGGCCCTCGAGCGGGAGTACGGTCACCCGCGTTCGCCGCGCGCAGCCGCCCGGATGGGGACGGCCACCGAGTCGGTACGGGGGGCGTCGGCGGCACGCGCCTTGGCCTTCTGGGCGCGGCGCCGCCGCCCGCGCATGAGGCTCTCGTAGAGACTCTGGCGGTCTTTCAGCTCCGTCTCGAGCGCCAACCGCTTGCGTTTCGCCTCTTCGAGCCAATCGAGGATCACGCCGCGCTCGACCTCGGTCGTGACGGTGCGAAGCTCCTCGACGAGAAACTGGATTTGCCAGCTCTGCCGGCGTACCTCGGTGGGCAGCTCGGAAAGCTGCTTCCGGACGTCGGCCGGTGACAGCTCGCACTCAGCCGGTGGCGACGGCTCGGCGGCGCGGCGGTTGGGCCGGCGCTTCCCCGCGACGCGCGCGGCTAATGCTTGAGATCGGTTCGTCGGCATTCGTCCTCCAGCCCTGCCCCAGGACTGGATAAAGCAACGCCGGTGCCACCCGAAAGGCCGCTGTTCGGGCGGAAAACCACAATCATTCCTTCGAGATCGTCGCCGGAACCCGGCAGATCCACGCCGAATCCGCGCGGAGTTGACGCTCACGGAGGTGCGCCGGCGCCAGCCGGCCGGGGGCTCCGTCAGTCGCCGAGCTGACGGCCCAGCTCGGTGGCCTCGCCCATGGCCTCGCGCAGCAGGCCCTGGGTCGCGGATTCCGTCTCGGTCAGATCGCGAACGTGCGTCTCGAGCTCGGCCAGGTCGCTGGCCAAGCGTGCCGCG
>CAZYWA010000083.1:0-20441 GCA_964650975.1 uncultured bacterium | reverse complement strand
CGTCCTCCGTCGAAAGCTGCGTGTGGGTGGTCCGCGTCAGGCGCGTTCCCCAGGCCTTCACGTTCCACTCGAGGTCCATGAAGTCGTCGTAGCGGCTGCTGACGCTGCTCTCGATCTCCTGCGCCGCCAACGTGGGGAGGAACATCGCGAAGCCTTCGGAGAGCGAATCGCAGGAGCTCGGATTGGAATAGCCGGCGTGATTGACCCCGTCGCAGCTGATGGTCTTGATGAACGTGTTGGCCAGATAGTGGGTGAACTCGTGCCACTCGGCGTTCTGCGGCGCGATGTCGGCCTCTCCCGAGGAGTCGGGTTTCCCGTCCCGCGCCTCGTAGGTGGAGATGTCGGTGCCGAGCCAGAGCACGCCGTAGAAGGGCGAGAACGCCGCGTCCAGCGGATCGATGGGGTCGCCGCTCGGCGTCTGGCTCAAGAACGCGAGGACCGGGACGCCGGGACCCATGTCGGTCTGCAGGTTGCGCTTGGCCCAATTCACGAACTGGTGGAGGCGGTAGTAGATCGCCGCGAGGTCGTCGAGACGATCCCGCTGGTTGCTCGGCACGTTCGAGTCGGCCACTTCCCCGTCGGCGAAATCCTCGGAGAGGGCGAGCGGGCCCGTGCCGGTGACGGAGACGGTGCGTTCGATCCACGCGGCACCCGTCGGATCGGCCCCGTTCCGGATCTCGAACGCCGGGGCCGACCCGGCCGGCTCGCTGTGGTCGACCAGCGTGATCCGCACCACGTACCGGCCGGTCGGCACGTTGTCGAACGCGTAGCTACCGCCCAGGTGGTTGGTGGGATTGCCGTCGACGACGTTCCCGGGCGAACCGCAGCCGGCGGGGGTGCAAAGCTGCACCTCGAGCCCGTCGAGCGGGTCGTCGTGGCCGTCGGTCACGACCATCGACAAGCTCACGGGCGTCGGCTGCCAGTCGAGTCCAGCGGGGGAAGCATTCGGAATCTGGAACGACGGTCCTTGGCCCTTGGCGTCGAGCGTCCACAAGCCGATCTCGCTCTTCCCCGCGGAGTCGACGCGCTGACCTTGCGCGATCAGGCTGCGTCCGTCGGGTGATGGGACCACGCGGCTGTAGCTGATCAACCCTCGCGCTCGCGGAAAGGCAGGCGGAGGGATCAATACGGCCGGCGACTGCGTGAGCCTCTGCAACCCCGAGCCGTCGACCCGCACCGAGAAGACGTCCGCCTCGGGCACCTGGCCCGTGTAACCGCCGAATTGGTCCTGGAAGGTCTCGATGTCCGCCGAATAGTAAGACGACGTGAAGACCAATCGCTGACCGTCGGGGGTGAAGCTCGGGCTGGTCAGGACGGTCCCACCGTCCAAACCGATGGTGTCGAAGTCGATCGGGAGGTATTGCAGGACGCCGGAATTCGAGTCGAAGACGCAGAGGTCGTCGCGAAGCCGGTTGTTGACCACGCGAAACCTGCACCGGAAGGCGAGCTTCTTGCCGATCGGAGACCACGTGGGGTCCAACGCCGTTTGATCGGTGTCGGACCCATTCCCGATCAGCAACTGGAGATCGGAGCCATCGGGCTTGACCGTGAAAATGCCGCCCTCCGCCCACTTACCCTGGGCCGTGACCGCGAACGCGATTCTCTTGCCACTCAGCGACCACGCCGGGCGGCTGAAGATCGCGAACTGGAGCGAGGGGTCTCCTCTCGCGGCGATGAACGCTGCGGAATCCAGGATCTGAACGGGGTTCGAGCCATCCGCCCCCATCACGGCGAGGGCGGTGCTCGAGTTGACGCCGAGCTTGACGTACGCGATCCGGGTTCCGTCGGGGGAGAAGCTCGGTTCGCGGTCGCTCTCGCCCGTCTCCGCGGAAGGGAACGTCACCTGGTTTCCAGAGACGAACACCGCGTACTGGGTACACGGGAAGCCGCACGGAATGCTCAGGTACGCGACACCTTGGTTGGTGCCGCTGAAGCTCGCGTGAGCGGGACCCGCCGCCAGCGATTCGAGCGCCGCCAGCACCGCGAGGATCGAGGACGTTCGCAGCACGCGCGCGATCTTCATGGAGTGGGCCCGTCCGCGAGCCCGCTCGCCCTGCGAGCGACACGCTGGATGCAATGGTCCCTTGGAACGCTACCAAAGCGGCTCACCGGAGGCGACGCGAGGGCATTGCGGGGCGATTCCGCCTAGCGCCTGGTGACATCGACGATGATTGCGTTACCTGTGGCCGCCGGATCCACTCACGCAGCACATCATTCCGCTGCCCGCCCCCGCTCCCGTCATGGGGACGATTTCGTCCAGCGGGTCACGTCCCCGGTCTCGAAGTTGTCGGCGAAGATCCAGCCCAGCGCGACGAAGTGGTCGTGCGCCTCCTGCGCGGTGAGCGCGCGGCCGTAGAGCGCCAGTTCGTCGATCGAGCCGACGAAATACCGCGACGACTCGAAGTCGCGGGCGCGGTTCACGCGGAACTCCGTGGCACCCACGCTGGGCGTCGTGCCGTCGCAGCAGAGGTCCGGATCCGCCACCAGGGTCGCCGAGATGTCGACGCCGTCGAGGTAGAGGACCGAGCCCTCTTGGTCTCGTCGGGCTCGTCGCTGCTGAAGCTGAAGTAGACCGACTGGCCGGTGGGATTCCCGATCGACGGCCCCCAGTGGAGGAACGGAGCCCACAGGTTGGCGCTTCCGAGGACCGGCACGAAGATCACGGCTTCGGCGCTGAAGGTCGGGTTCCCGGTGAACGCGACCGGCGCGACGCCCAGCGACTGTAGATAGTCGTCGGCGCCGTCGAAGCTGACCGCCGAGTCGCCGCTCCAGGTCGGCGCGTTCCGCGAAACGGTCCCCTCGTACGTGGCGTCGAAAGCATTCCCGAGGCTGCCGTAGTCGATCGCGTTCCCGCTGGTTTCGTTGAACGGGTAGTAGAGCGCCGGCCCGCTCGCCAGTACCGCCTGATGAAACGTGTCGGACGCGGCGGATGCGCGCGACGATGCGACGGCGACGAGCGCCGCGCCGGCCGCGAAGGTTCTGGCCCACGGGACCACGAAGGCCGCTCTCGCCACTGTCCGCGCCATGGCCGGCACCTCTCGCGCCCTCGGCGCGAAGCGTTCCGGGACTCAGTCGTCGATCGTGCCGCCGTCCGGGGCGGGCTTCGATTCCGGTCGCGAATCGGGGGCGGGTGCGCCCTGCGGCGATTCCACTGCGGGCGGCTCGGCGGCGCCGGGCGCGCGGCGCTCGACCGTGCCCTCCGCGGTGCGGCCGGATCGCTGGCGCCAGCCGGACTCGGCCAGGTCCTTCATGCGCTTCGCGAACTTGACGTGGAAGAGCATGTACTGCGCGGCGCGCTTGGGCGGCAGCACCTTCGCGACGTCCTCGAATTCCTTGCGGCGGTTCTCGACCAGCCGCTGCTCGAGATCGATGGTGCGCTCGGTGGCGCCGCGGATGTCGTCGTCGCTCGCTTCGGCGCGACCGGGCGCGGGATGCTGGACCAGCTGGGTCAGCGCTTCGATCGCGGCGCGCTGCTCCTTCCGCAGCGACTCACGCTCGTGAGCGTGGTGGTTCATCACCGGCAACAGCTTGGCGAGCTCGTCGTCGCTCAGGTCGAGCTCTCGCGACAGGCCCCACATGCGCATCACTTCCAGACGCCGGCCCACGTCCGCGGGCGACGCCGGCGCGGGACCGGCCGGCGCGGGAGACGCGGGAGGGGCGGGATTTCGCGGCGGATCCGCGATCGCCGCCGGCACCCAGCTGAGCCCCAGGACGCACGCTGCCGGCGCCCACCATCGCAGCCGAATCATGACCATCCTCCGTCGACGGCTCGTCAGCCCTCGGTGACTCCCGGCTCGGCCTCGACACCGCGGATCCGATCCAGAAACTCCGCGTCGGGAACCCCGTAGCGCTCCTCGAGCGCTCCGATCGCTCGGTCCACGGCGGCTCCGTCATCGTATGCATCCACGCTCCATCCCAGACCGCTCTCGTACCAGAGCCCGGGCACCGAGGGGCTCGCGACCAGCGCGTCGCCCATCTCGAGCGCCAGCGACTGGTCCAGCGATTCCCCGACGCGCGACACCTGATCCGAGGTGAGCGCTCGCGATTCCCCATCGAGCGACACCACCTCCGCGGTGTCCGCCGGCTCGGCCGGAGCCATCCGCTCCGAGGCCACCGCGGTGGGTGCCGCGCTTCGATGAGCCGGCATCCACCCGCCCAAGGCAAGCGCCCACGCCACCAGCGCCGCGCACGAGCCTCCAGCCACGCACGCCAGAACCAATCCCGGGCGCGACCACCAGCGGGGCGAGTCGAGCGCGCGGCCGGTCTCGCCCTCGGCGAGGCGCGCCGCGATGCGTGTCGCGAGATATGGGCGCACCGGCGGAACTCGCTCGCTGGCGCGCAAGAGCGCCAGATCCTCGTCCAGCTCTCGAGCCTCGCGGCGGCAACCCGCGCAGCCGTCGAGATGCATCTCGACCGCGACCTGATCGCGAGCGTCGAGCTCGCCGTGGGCCCGATCGAGCAGCAGATCCCGCGCCTCGCTGCAGGCGAGATTCTCCAGGTGACTCTTCCCCGTATTCGTCTTGTCGGTCGTGCTCATCGTCGTGCTCGTCGTCGCGCCCGGTTCGGTGAGCGTTCAGCCCCGGCCCACACCCCTGGCCCGGAGCTTCTCGCGCAGTGTGCGAATCGCATAGTGGTAATTGACCTTCGCCGCGCCGGCGCTCGAGCCGACGATGCGCGCGATCTCGTGATACGGCAGGTCGCGATAGAGCCTGAGCTCGACGACCGCGCGCTGCCGCTCCGGCAGCTCGGCCACGGCCCGCTCCACCGCCTTGGCGAGCTCGCCGCCGACCAGCGAGTCGAGCGCGTCCGAGCGCGGGTCGGGCACATCGACCAGCTCCTCCGTGCGGCGCCGCTTCTCATCGCGCACCCGGTTGCGGCACGCGTTGAGCGCCACGCGGTAGAGCCAGGTTCGAAACGAGGCGCGTCCGCCGAAGCTCTCCAGGCGCCGGAACACGCGCACGAAGGTCAGCTGCGTCACCTCGTCGGCCTCGTCCGGATCGCGGAGCCATTTGAAGCACAGCGCATGCACCCCACGCTGATGTCGCTCGACCAGCTCGCGGAACGCCGCGGGATCCCCCCGGCGGTGGCGTTCGACCAGGATCTCGTCGGGATCGCTCATGCGCCCGCGCCCGGTCCTCGTGAGGTGGGAACCACCATGAACCGGGTTGGTTAAGAGGACGAGAGCCGATGGACGCCCCCGGGCGCCTGTGATAGCTCCGACGCGAGCAACGTAGCCGAGCCGCGCCCGAGCTGCGCTCGAGCCGTGTTGCCCGACACCACCGCGAAACCGGGAAACCCACATGCCCAAGACGGGAACCGACTCCAGCGCCCGATCGCCCGACGGCTCGGCTCAGAGCGTGCCCGACCGGCCGCGCCCGCCCGCCGACGCCCCTCACTCCCTGGCGCTCTTCGAGGCGATGCTCGACGAGCTGCGCGCCTCGCGCCACCGCGAGGACTGGATCACGTTCGGATTCGCGGGCGTGCTGGTGCTGATCACCGCCGACCCGCTGCTCGCCACCCGTCCCGGCCCCGGCTGGATCGCGCGGCTGGCCGCGGTGGTGGGCATCGCGCTCCTCGGCTGGCGAGTGAACGGCTTCCTGTCCGAGAACCGGAACCGCCAGAACCAGATCAAGAAGGTGATCACGGCGACCGAAAGCTGCTACCCGTTTCCCACCGATCGCGCGTTCGTCCGGCTCTCGGACTTCAAGAACCTCGACGGACCGGGCGAGTGGGACAAGAGCGACTACTCGCTCGCCGACTGGGACCGCAGCGAGTACGGGATGTTCCTCAAGGTGTTGTGGTTCGTGGCGATGATCGCGATCCTGGTGTCATGAGTCCAACCATGAACGCGCGACGGCGGTTTCGCGCCCTGGCGGTGGCCGTGGTCCTCGGTTGTGCCGCGTTCGTGGCGCTGGATCGCGGCGAGCCGCCGCTTGCGGCCGCGGCCGCCGCGCCCAAGGTCGGCGAGCCCGCGCCCGATTTCCAGGTCACGGCGCTCGACGGGCACACCGTGCCCTCGAGCGAGCTCAAAGGCGGCGCCGTGTTCCTCAACTTCTGGGCGACGTGGTGCGGGCCTTGCCTCGAGGAAATGCCGTCGATCTCGGCGCTCGCCGAGGATTACCGCGCGAAGGGGCTCAAGGTCATCGCCGTCAACGTCGACGACGCGCCGGCGGCCACCATCCAGCAGTTCGTCGACAAGCGGAAGCTCGGGATGACGGTGTTGCTCGACCCGCGCGGGAAAGTGGCGCAGCGGTTCGGCACCTACAAGTTTCCCGAGACCTACCTGCTCGACCGCAGCGGCAAGATCCAGGCGAAGTTCGTCGGCCCTCACGAGTGGACCCACCCACCCTTCGACGCGATGCTCACCGCGCTGATCGGCCTGGGCGCACCCAAGCCGGCGGCCGCGGCGGCCACGCCGGCGGCTGCCGCCACGCCCGCGGCCGCTGCTCCGTCGCCTTGACGGCCCGCGAATCGAGCGCTTGATTGGTTTCGAACCCCGCTCCCCATGTGGAGGCTCCCGATGAAGCGCTCGGTCCGCACCTCTTCGAAAGCATCGTCCTCGAAAGCGTCGTCCGTGGCTCGCCTCGTGTCGGCGCTGGCGCTGGTGGCGCTCTTCGCTCAGCCGGCATCGGCTACCGGCGAATTCCACCAGGACGCCCGCGGCAACCCGTTTCACCTCGTCGGCCACTTGCTGGCACCGGTCGGCAATGCGTTCGGCTTCCTGGTGGTCGATCCGTTCTACTGGGTCGTGGACCACGTTCCGGCGCTCTTCCATCTGGATTGACGCACCCGGCGCCGAGAAGATCTTCCTCGGCCCGCCCAACGTACCGCCCGGCGATCGCGCGCGATGCTCGTCGCGCGTCCGCCCCGTGACTCGAGTCGCTCGATGCAGCGTGTGGGTCGAGCACTGCTGGTGTCGTGCGCCCCGCTGGCGCTCGTCTGCGGCTATCTGATCCACGACGTGAGCGACCTCCTGCACGCCGACGGAGGTCACGGGCGAGGGCTCGAGCTGCGCATCACCGACCGGGATTCCACCGGCGAGACGCCGCTCTTCGAGGGGCCCGATCCCGCTCCCGACCTGGCACGGATCCGGGCGCTCGGGCTCGACGACGGCCAGCACCGTTTCGACGCGCGCTGGACCGGCTGGTTGCGCGTCCCCACCGAAGGCACCTATGGCTTCGCCACGCTCTCCGACGACGGGTCGCGTCTCGGGCTCGACGGAAGCTGGGTCGTGAAGAACGGCGGCATCCACGGTCCGCGCTCCCGAGGCGCCAGCCGCACGCTGCTGGCCGGGTGGTATCCGTTCGAGCTCGAGTACACCCAGGCCGGTGCGGACCTGGCGCTGGAGGTGACCTGGGATCCGCCCGACCTTCCCAGACAGCGCATCGATCCGGCGAGCTTCGTGGCCACCGCCCCCGGTCCGATGACCCTGTGGTGGATCGAGAACGCGCGCGAGCCGGCGCTGGCCCACCGAGGGTTGCTCACGGGCGTCGGAGCCGGCGCGGCCGCGCTCGCGGCGCTCGGGCTCGCGCTGATCGTCGCGGGGTCGGAAGGAGGCCGTCGAAGCTCGGCGCGAATCCTGATCGCCACGAGCTCCGCTCTCTCGGGAACGCCCACGCGGCGCCGATTCACCGGCCTCGCCTTGGTGCTGGTCGGTTGTGTCGCGGCGTGGATGCAGAACGAGGCACTGCGGGGCGGTTTCCGGGCCGAGTACCGGTCACTCGCCACCAGCGGGCCGGGGCCATGGCTGGGCGGGAACGTCGATGCCGGATCCTTGCTCGAAGGGCGCGCCGATCCACCGGGCCTCAGCGTGCCGCTGCCGCTCGAGCAGCGGACCCATGGCTGGGTGTTCGCGGATCGCGACGGCTTCTACTGGTTCTCGGTCGGGGGCGGCTTGCAGACCGCGCTCTCGATCGACGGCCTGCCGCTCTTGGAGCACGACGGCGCCGCCGAGCACGGCGCGGTCACCCGTGAGCGAATGTGGCTCCGCATCGGAACGCACCGGCTCGAATACTCCGCGGTGCGCCGCGAGGGCCGCGAGGATCGCTGCGAGCTGCGCTGGGCACCGCCCGACGAACCGTTTCGCGCGTTCGCGGCGGGCGACGTGTTTCCCGACCTGCCGGGTCCGGCGCAGCTCGAATCCCAGCTCCGGAACCGCGACGCGCGCCGCGTGGAGCCACGAGTGGCGGCGCTGTTGATCGGGATCGCGGCGCTGGCGCTCGCGGGATCGAGGCTGCGCGTACGCGTGGCCTCCGCGCACCCATGACCGACGCGGGCCGCGTGACCGGCCTCCGCCGGGCGGCGCCGGTGCTGGCGCTCCTGGTGCTCGGGGTCGCGCACCTCTACCCGTTGAGCCTTCACCCCACGTCGATGCACGTCGGCGCGAGCGCCGACACGCAGGAGATGATGTGGCGGCTCGAGTGGGGGATCCACGCACTCGGCGGCTTGCACCATCGCGGCTTCCAGGACGCGAACAACTTCTATCCCGACGACGGCGCCTACGCGACCATGGACTACGCGTACGGGCTGATCCCGCTCAGCGCGCCGTTCCGGCTCTTCACCGCCGACCCACTGGCGATCTACAACCTGACCGCGCTGGCGTCGCTCGCGATCGCGGCGTGGGGCGCCTACCTGCTGGGCCGGAAGCTCACCGGCTCGCGCGCCGCCGGCGTGGTGGCGGCCGCGATCTTCGCCTTCAACCCGCTGCACCTGGGACGAATCGGCCAGCTCAACATCCTCGCCATTCACATGCTGCCGTGGCTGGTGCTCGCGGCGCAGTGGCTCTTCGAGCGCCCCACGCCGGTCCGCGCCGCGGTGCTCGCCGCCGTGCTGTTCCTGGCGATCACGAGCGGCGGGCATCAAGCGGTGTTCGCCGCGGGCGTGCTCGGCTGGACGGTCGTGGTGCTGGCGGTCGCGAAGCGCGAGACGCGCTGGCGCGGGCTCGCGGGAGCCGCCGGCGCGATCGCGGTCGCCGGTGCGTGCTTCTACCCTTTGGCCAAGCCCTACCTCTTGGGCGCCTCCGAGCGCCACCGAGTCCGCTCGGTGGGCGACGTCACTCATCAGAGCCCGAATCCAGGCGATCTCCTGCGCCTCAACAGCGCCTTCCACCGCTGGCTCGGCGGTCCGCCCTCCGAGGCCGCCGACGACGCCGACTCGGACCAGCCGGAGCCACCGTCGCCGGCCGCGCCGGAGCCGAAGGCGAACCTGCTTCCCGGCTGGATCGTATGGCTTGCGGCCATCGCCGGCGCGGCGGAGCTCGCCCGCAGCCGGGAACGACGGACGTGGCTCTGGCTGCTGGCGGGGTTGACGGTGGGCGGCTTCGCGCTCAGCGTCGGCGCGCACCTTCCCGGGTACCTGTTCCTCTTCCGGCACCTGACTCCGCTCCACATGATCCGCGCGCCGTCGCGCTTCACCCTGGTGGGGCTGCTCGGTCTGGCGGGGCTCGCGGCGTACGCGACCGCGTCGCTCGGTGAGCGATGGGCGGCGCGGTGGCGCTTCGCTCCCACGGCTCTCGCCGCCGGTCTGTTGCTGCTCCACCTGGGCGAGACCTACGACGGGATCGGCGAGGACACCTATCGCTACGATCCACCGCCGCCGGTCTACGGGTGGCTCGCCGCTCAGCCCGGCTCGTTCGGTGTCCTCGAATTGCCGAGCACCTGGCAGCTCAACGCGTTCTACCTGGTCTACTCGTCCTACCACTGGAAGGATCTCGTGAACGGGTTCAACGCCAGCTACATGGATCCGTTCCATCGCAACCTGCTCTTCGACCTCGCCGACGAGTTTCCCAGCGCGGCCAGCGAGAAGGCGATGTTCCAGATCCTGGGCCTCAAGTACCTGGTGCTCCACCTGAGCCCCGACGAGCACAGCTTCCGGTTGCGCGGCTCCTATCATGCGCGGGCGCGGCTCGCCCGGGTGGTCGAGGCCCCGCCCGAGTGGCTGCATCCGGTGTGGAGCGGCGGCGGCAGCACGGTGCTCGAGATGGTCGAGCCCGAGTCGGGCTTCACCGCGCGCTCCATCACACGCCTGGCACCCGGGCGGATGCTGCGCCGCGCCTCCATCGCGTTCGAGACCCGGGCCGAGGGCCCGGAGCCGGCCGACCCGGCCGCGCCGCGGCGCGAGGTGTCGCTCAGCCTGAACGGCAAGGAGCTGGGGCGATTCCCGGTGGGCGACGGCTTCGAAAGTCACCGCCTTCCGCTACCCCGCGGACGCGTGGTCACCGGCATGAACGAGCTGCGCTGGACGTCGATTCCCGACGCTGGCGGGGCCTCCCACCGAGCGGCGCGCGCCCCGTTCGCGGTTCGCCACATCGCGATCGAGCCCGTTCGAGAGGGCGCGAGCTTTACGCCCGCAAGCAGCGGGCGTTAGTTTGCCGGGCCGACCTGGAATCGACCGCTGGAGGAAACATGGCTTCGCCCACTCACGTCTCGGATCGCCGGCGCAAGATGAAGACCCGGCGGGCCAACCCGTCGCGCCGCGCCAAGCTGCGCGCCAAGGGCAGCACGCCGCCCTTCCCCATCCATCCCAAGCCCGCCGCCAAGCCGTCCTCGACCTGAGGCGCTCGGGCGGCGGCCCGTGACCGGGTCCGCGTGATCGAAGCCACCTCGACACTCGTGGCGCCCGGCGTGCGGATGGCGCACGTGCCGGGCTTCGCGTTCGGCTTCCCGCAGGGCAACAACGTCTACCTGATCGGCGAGCGCGAGCCGACGCTCGTCGATACCGGCATGCCCGGTCCCGAGGGCGAGGCGGTTCTCGCCGCGCTCTTTGCCGACGCCGGGATCGACGGTCCGCGCCGGCTGCTCGTCACACATTTGCATCGCGACCACGTCGGCTCGTGGCCGTGGCTCAAGGAACGCTGGGGCACCGAGCTCTGGGTCCACCCGCTCGAATCGGGGAACGCGTTCGCCAGCATCGAGGCGAGCGAGGCCGACGCCTCCCTCGCCGACGGCCAGGTCATGAATTGCGACGGCGTCGAGCTGCGGGTGGTGTTCACCCCGGGCCACAGCCCTGGCCACGTGGTGTTCGAGCTGCCGCGTGAGCGGCTGCTCTTGACCGGCGACCTGATCGTCGGCTCCGGGACCTCGTGGGTCGGGCCGCCGGGCGGGTCGCTGGTCGATTACCTGGCGTCGCTCAAGCGGGTGCGCGAGCTCGACGTGGGACGCTTGCTGCCGGCGCACGGTCCGCTGGTCGACGACCCCGTCGGCAAGGTCGACGAATACCTGGAGCATCGCGCGCTGCGCGAGCGGCAGGTGCTCGAGTGCATCGAGTCGGGGCGCCGCACGGTGCCCGAGATGGTAGCCTCGATCTACGCCGGCTACCCCGAGGGCGTCCACGGCATCGCGGCACTCACGGTCCAGGGACATCTCGACAAGCTCGCCGGCGAGGGGCGGGTCGAGGTCGACACCGGCTCGGCCGACAACCGCTACTCGCTCCGCCCCTGAACGGTCGGTCTCTCGGCCGATTGCGGTCCGGAGGGCTGCGGTCCCTCGCAGCCGCAGCGCTCCATCGCGATTCGACGCTGCGGACGCGACGGAGCGCGTCCCTCCGAGCTCGGCCACTGGACGACCCTGCCGCCCTCCCCGGCTTGACAGCCATCCGTCATCGGTTAACATTTCATTCGTGAAGCATTACACGCGAGCCCACGCATGACCGCGAGCCTTCGCGCCACTCCCGCCGTGACCCTGCTGCGGCGCTTCCATCGCGCGTACCGCAAGGTGCGCGAGGTGGACGGGATCGGGATCGCGCGCTTCGGCCTCTCCGACAGCGAGTTCGACGTGGTGGCGACGCTCGGCAACACCGCCGGGCTGCGCATGAGTGACATCGCGCAGCGCACGCTGACCTCGCCGGCGAACGTGACACGTGTGGTCAAACTACTGGAAAGCAAGGCCCTGCTGGCCCGCAACCGAGGGGCGGCCTCGGACCGGGAAGTCGTGGCCCGGCTCACTCTCGCCGGAGACCGCCTGTTCGACCGGATCTACCCGCAACACTACCGATTCATGGTCGCGGCCCTCGATGCCGCGCTGACGCCGAACCAGCAGGCGACGCTTTCCGAGCTTCTCGAGCGCCTGGCCAAGCTCGAGGCGCCGGCGGCGGCCAGCGCCGTTCCCGAGCCGGCGCCCCGACCGAAGCGTACGCGACGAAATATTCATCACTGAAACGTCCATCCCAACCCGGCAACACCGGTCCTCATCACACGGGTCGCGAACGACCCAGGGAGAATAGCCATGAAACGTTGGATCGCTCGATCGAGCTGGCGCAACCTCGCACTGGCCGCGGCACTCGTGACCTGCGCGGCGAGCACCGCGCGCGCCGAGACCTGGAAGCTCGACCCCGCCCACAGCAAGGTCACCTTCAAGGTGCGGCACCTGATGATCTCGAACGTCGAGGGACGCTTCAAGACCGTCGAGGCGACCGTCGAGGGCGACGCGGCCAAGCCCGAGTCGGCGACCGTGTCGGCGAGCATCGACGTCGCGAGCATCGACACCGGCAACGACAAGCGCGACGACCATCTGCGCAGCCCCGACTTCTTCGACGCCGCGAAGTTTCCGACCATCACCTTCAAGTCGAAGCAGATCCGGAACTGGACCGGGACGGGCTTCGAGGTGGTCGGCGACCTCACCATGCACGGAGTGACCAAAGAGGTGGTCCTCGCCGTGACCGACCTCTCCCCCGAGATCAAGGATCCGATGGGCCACGCCCGGCGCGGGCTCACGGCCACCACCACCATCGACCGCACCGACTTCGGCGTCGCGTGGAACAAGGCGCTCGAAGGCGGCGGGCTGACGGTCGGCAACGAGGTCAAGATCACCCTCGACGTCGAGCTGACCAAACAGGGCTGACTTTCCTCGGGGGGATGATGCATCCGTTCGAGTCCGGGCGGGTGTCCGTTTGGCGGCGCGTCAGCGGGCGCCCGCCCCGGGGCACGGCCGGCCATCGCTTCGACGCTGGGGCGGGCCGGCCTGCATTCGGCCTCGCGCCAACGTCATCGCGACGACTACATCATCGCGACGCTCGGCCTCGAGCACCCCGGGGCGAGCGCCCGCTGCCGCGCCGCCTCCCAATCGATCTGCCCACTTAACCGGATCGGGCGCGGACGGCCGGTGCGTGGGGGACCGCTGCGCGACGCGCGCGCGGGCATCTCCCGGCGTGATGGCGCCGAATTCGCCAGCGGGCCGGAAGGCGCGCCGGCAAGTGGGCAGCGAGCCGACTCAGGGGTGGGGCCCCGGCCGGATTCACTCCGGACGGGGCGGGGGGCTTGAAAAGCCCCCCGGGTACTTCGTTGACCCGCGCCGCGGCGGGCGTGCAGAATGCGCGCGCTCGCCGCGGCGCGATTCGCTCCGGATCGCTGCCAGCGCGGAGTTGGGAGAGCCCGATGCCGGCCGTGGAACAGTCGATCGACGTGAAGTGCGACGCCAAGCTCTTCTTCGAGGTGATCACCGACTTCGAGCACTACGCCGAGTTCGTGCCGAGCCTCAAGAAGGCCACGGTGCTCGAGAAAAAAGGCGAGGTCTACGTCGTCGAGCAGCAGATCGAGCTGCTCAAGAAGCGGATCTCCTTCACCCTGCGCCTCGAGGGCAAGCCCGGCAAGAGCCTCTCGTGGAGTCTCGTGAAGGGCGACCTGCTCAAGGCGAACAGCGGCGCCTGGAAGCTCGAGAAGAAGGGCAAGAACGAGATCAACGCCACCTACTCGGTCGATCTCGAGGTCGGGATGCTGGTGCCGAAGGCGGTGGTGAACACGCTGGCGAGCGCCGACCTGCCCAAAATGCTCGCGGCCTTCAAGACCCGCGCCGAGGGGCTCGCCGCGAAGCGCAAGGGCTGAGAAGGGTCGAGGCGTCGGAGACGACCGGTTCTCCGCGTGTCATACTGCGCTCGGTCAACTCGAGCACGTGGAGATTCCTCGATGAACGACACCGCACGAGAAATCGCAGGCTGGTCGCTCGCCCTGGCTCTGATCGCCGCTCCGGCCGTCGCGGCGGCCGCTCCGCAGAGCTCGCCGTCCGTCGCGGCGGCCCCTTCGCGAGCCGCCGCTCAGGAAACGCGCATCGCGGCCGACGACTCGTCCTCGTCTTCCGCGCAGTCCGGCTCGAAGGGCAGCCTGTCCGACTTCGAGAAGGCGCAGGACACGTCCGGCTACAACAGCGAATACCTGTTCGCGCTCACCCGCGGGCTGGCCAACTCGTCGATCAACCCGGCCGGCAAGGTGCCGCTCTTCATCTTCACCTTGCCGCTCGACGTGGTGTTCCTGCCGTTCGCCGCGATCGCCGGCCTCTTCGGCTAATTACGGGGGGCTCTTCAAGCCCCCCGCCCCGTCCGGAGTGAATCCGACCGGGGCCCCACCCCCAAGGCGGCTCACTGCGTTCGCCGGGCGCCTCTCGGCGCCAGGGCGAGATCCAGGCGAGCAGTCGTTTCGGGGATGACGCCGTTTGGAAGCGCCCCGAACCGACTGACCAGGGAAGCCGGCCGGATCCCCGGCATGCGTGGCAGGAAGTCGCTCGAGCGTCCGTGCTTGGTCGTCGGAGGGCTGCGGTCCCTCGCAGCCGCAGGCGTCCATCCTGGTTGGGACGCTGCGGACGCGAGGGACCGCGTCCCTCCAAACGGCACGAGATCGGTTCGGAGGAAGCTCAGGGACCGAAGACGCTCGAGGTCTCGCCTTTGCGGATTTCCTTCTCGTCGGCCCACTCGATCAGCGCGGTCTGGATGTCCACCAGGTTGAGCGTGATCTTGTAGTAGACGTCCTTGGTGCTGCCGGCCTTCTTCACGATGCTGGTGATCTCGCCCATCAGCATGTAGTCGGCGCCCACCTGCTTGCCCACGGCGCGCGCGGTGGCCGGATCGACCAGCCCCGACTTGGTCTGGTAGTCGAGCTGATCCACCAGGTCCTTGGGGATGTCGCTCATCGCGGTGAAGCGCACCTTCCCCGATTGCAGGAGGGTGGTGCGGATCTTGTCGGTGATCGACTTGGTGTCGATGTGCTCGTCGGTCTTGTTCTTGACCGTCGACACGTAGAGCACCGGCGGCTTCTCCTTGCCGTTGATCGACGGGTGCGCGAGCAGCGACTGGACCATCTTCGACGCGATGGTCTGCAGGTCGGTCGAGCCGAAGTCGGTGGTGAGCGTCTCGGTCTGCTCCGGATCGCCGTACTGGACGTGAGGCGTGCAGGCGCCGAGCGCCAGGATCGAGCCCGCGAAGACGAACCAACGGAAGCGCATGATCTGGGTCCTCCTGCGCGCTCCCGCGAGCGCGCGTCGTGAAAGTCTAACGGCTCACCGCCGGCTCACCGCTCCACCGAATTGGGCTCGCGCACGTAGAACTTGAAGCCGGTGGCTTCGGTGCGCGGCGACAGCTCGTGAAGCACCTTGGTCATGCGCCCGTCGACGGTCAACGGCTTCCACGACGTGATCGGCGTGTCGATCGGCATCTGATCCTGGTCGTACCACTCCATGCGGTACTCGAACGGCACGGTGTCGTCGGTCTGGTTCTGCAGCGTGACGAACCCTTCGAGCAGGTCCTTCTCGCGCCGGACCTTGAGATCGAGGATCTTCACGCTCTTCGCGAACTTGGGGTTGTGCACCACGATGTTCTTGGTGAGCTGGTCTCCGCCCGCCGTCTCCCCGATCACCACGTTCGAGGAGGTGTTCTTCTCGCAAGCCACACCCGTCGCCGCGATCGCGGCGACCAAGGCGCTCGTCCAAACTCGCCGCATCGACGTCATGTCCCTTCCTCCTGGTGGCGTTCCTGGGGATACACGTTGAGATAGACCGCCGGGCCGGTGGTGCGCACGTTCACGAAACGCTTGCGTCCCTTTTCGAGCGTCACGACGATGGGACGGGTCTGCAAGTCGGCGCTCCCCGGTCCTTCCAGCGCCAGCGTGAGATGGTGCTCCCCGGGCGCGAGCGGAATCCTCACCCACTGCAGGTTAGCAGGCAAGGTCGTCCAGCTCCGGACGTCGGCCTGCTCGCTCACCACGTTGAAGAGCGAGGTGAGGATCATCGCGATCGCGCGTCCCCCGCTTCCCTGGGGTCCGCTGGCATCCGAGATCTGCTTGGAGATGACCGCCTTGCCCACCGCGCGGATGGCCTGCTTGAGGGCCAAGACCGCCATCCGGTCGCGCAGGCCGCGGACGGCGATGGCTTCCACGTCGGTGTAGAGATCGGTCGTCGCCAGGACCTTGCCCTCGGAGTCGCGGACCGTGGCGCGGCGGTACGGATTGGGGCGCGGTTGGTACTTGGGCAGGGAGATCGCGGTGAGACCGCTGCCGGTCGGGATCGGCAACGAGATCTCGCCCTTGAGCGGCGCGTCGCCGCATTCGAAGAGCACCACCAGCTCCGGCTGATCGCTGGGAGCGTCGGTGACGGAAGGATCGCGCTCCTTGAGCTCCTTCGCCTCGTCGCGAAGCCCGCTGTGGACCGCGGCGCGGTAGGCGTCCCCGCGCAGCTCGGCCAGCTCGGGGCGCAGCTCCATGGCGCGCTTGAGATCGATGTAGGCGTCGTTGGGCTCGCCGTTCATGTCGTAGACCAGCGCCGAGAGCGCGTAGGCGAGCGCGTCGTCGTAGAGGTTCTGGACCCGGGCGGCGATCGCGTCCTGATCGCGGTAGGCGTTGCCGAGCGAGCGGTCCACGGCGTCCGCGGTGCGCGCCTCGTCCTTCCCGTGCGGCGCGGCATCCTCGGCCTCCTTCCGCGCCTTCTCGCGAATGTCCTTCTGGACCTCCTGCAGGCGGCGGATCTCCACCCGCGCTCCCGTGAGGTCGCCCGTGAACAGGAAGTTCATCGCCAGGTAGGCGTGCAGCAGCACCCGCTCGAACGGCTCGCCGGCGTACGGGATGGTCTTCTCGTTGATGAGCAGGCTTCCCGCCTCGGCCGCGGTGTCGGAGGCGCTGATGATCGCCTTCCGCTCCATCTCGTCGATGTCGGCGACCGCCGCCAGGAGCTCGCGGTTCGACTCGTCGAGCTTGCCCGCGGCGTGCAGGATGACGCCCCGCTCGAGCAGGTAGCAGAGCCGGTCGAGGGTGCTGTCGGTGCCTGATTTCAGCTCGGTGACGGCGCCGTCCGCGTCGAGCGACTCGAACTTGTGGCGCGCGTCCGCGGTCTCGCGCACGTACGAGGTGAAGACGCTGCAACCGGCGTTCGCGAGCACCAGGACGGCGAGCGCGGCCCGCGCAAGCGAGCCCCGGATCGCGCGCATGCCGCCGCTCGGAGCTGGGTCGATCGCGTTCATGTCCCGTGACGAGCAACCGTGGCGGCGATCCGCTGATGGTGGAGCTCGCCGGCCCGCTTCACCGAGTCGAGCACCTGGTCGAACTGGAACGGCTTCTGGAGGACCATGTCGGCCACGCTGACGTCGAGGCCCCCGGGAACCGGTCGCTCGGTCCATCCCGACGTCAGGATGCACACCGCGCAGGGCGCGAGCCTGCGCACCTCGAGCACCACGGCGAGCCCGCTCATCTGCGGCATCGTCAGGTCCGTGATCACCAGGTCGAACGAGCGCTCGCTGAAGAGAGCGAGCCCCGCGACGCCATCCGGCGCGATCGCCACGTCGTGGCCCTCTTCGGTCAAGAGCTCGCTCAGGATGTCGCGCACTCCGGGCTCGTCGTCGATGACCAGGATGCGGAGCGCGCTGGACATTCCTGGCGAGTCGGTCGCGGTGGGAGGGCTCATTCGCTCGATTCGCTCGACGCTCGGGTTGGGCGGGCGGCGCGCGGCGAGTATAAACGCGCTCCCGCTCGCCGGCTGGAAACGCGCGTGGGCCAGGCCAGCATCCGGGAACCCGGGATCCGGGAGCAGCGTGCGCGTCCGAATCGGAATCGAGCGCATCCTCGACGAGAAGCTCGGCGTGCGCCCGGGCGATCGCGTGGCGCTGGTGGCGAACCAGGCGTCGGTGCTCCCCGACCTGTCGCACGCGGTGGTGAGATTCGCGGCGCACGGCCAGTTCCGGCTGGTGCGCCTCCTGGCGCCCGAGCACGGGCTGTGGGGCGACGCCCAGGACATGATCGCGGTCGGCCACGAAACCGATCCGGTCACCGGCTTGCCGATCGTCAGTCTCTACGGCACCAGCGAGACCAGCCTCCGTCCCGAGCCCTCCGCATTGGACGGCGTGGACGTCGTGGTATTCGATCTGCAGGACGTGGGCTCGCGTTACTACACGTTCCTCGCGACCCTCGCCTATCTGATGGAGGTGGCCGGGCGCTGCGGAGTGCGCGTGGTGGTGGCCGACCGCCCCAACCCGATCGGCGGCGCCGCCGTCGAGGGTCCGCTGGTCGAGCCGGACTTCGAGTCGTTCGTGGGCGCCTTCCCGGTGCCGGTTCGTCACGGCATGACGGCCGGCGAGGTGGCGCGTTACCTGCGCGAGGCGCGAGAGATCGAATGCGAGCTGACCGTCGTGGAGCTCGACGGATGGCGCCGCGATCGGTGGTTCGACGGCACGGGGCTGCCGTGGGTCGCGCCGTCTCCCAACATGCCGACGGTCGAGACGGCGGGCGTTTACCCCGGCCAGTGCTTGCTCGAGGGCACGCTGCTCTCCGAGGCTCGCGGCACCACCAAGCCGTTCGAGCTCTGCGGCGCGCCCTTCGTCGATCCTTTCGCGCTGATCCGCGAGCTCGAACGCCTGGGCTTGCCGGGCGTGCATCTCCGGCCGCTCTTCTTCCGCCCCACCTTCCACAAGTTCGCAGGCCAGCGCTGCGGTGGCGTCCAGATTCACGTGGTCGAGCGCCAGACGTTCCTCCCGTTTCGCACCAGCCTGGCCCTGATCTCGAGCATTCGCCGGCTCTGGCCCGAGCGGTTCGAGTGGCGTCGCGAGACCTACGAGTTCATCTCGGACCGCCTGGCGTTCGATCTGCTGACCGGTAGCGATCGAGTCCGGCTCGGCATCGAAGCGGGAGCCGCGCTCGAGGACATCGAAGCGGGCTGGCGCGACCAGCATCGCGAGTTCCTCGAGCTGCGGCGCCGATTCCTTCTCTACTCCTGACCCCCGCGCTACGCTCCAGGTTCGATCGCCCACCTTCCGGCGGCGCGGCTTCGCGGCCGGCCTTCCACGGAGTCTCGCGATGATTTCCTTCGAGCCCAGCGACGACGAGAAGGAGATCCTGAAGACCGTCGAGCGCTTCGCCGAGGCCGAGGTCCGCCCGCTGATGCGCGACGTCGAGGCCGCCGGTGCGGTCCCCGACGCGCTGCGCCGCAAGTACCACGAGATGGGGCTCTCGGTGCTGAATTACCCGGAGACGGTGGGTGGATCCGGCATGGGCCTGGTGACCCGCGCGCTGATCGAGGAAGCGCTCGCGTACGGCGATCCGGGAGCGGCGATCGGCCTCGACGGTCCCGGGCTCGCGGGCCTCGCGGTGCTCGAGCTCGGCGAGGGCGCCCACGACGAGCGCTACCTGGCGCCGTTCGCGGCGCCCGACGCGCACGCGCGCACCGCGGCGCTCGCGCTGCTCGAGCCCAAGCCGATCGACGACTGGCACGCGATGTCGACCACCGCGCGCGAGACCGCGAGCGGCTACCTGCTCGACGGCGCCAAGTCGTTCGTGTTGAACGGCGCGCACGCCGAGTGGTTCGTGGTGTTCGCCTCGTTCGGCCGCGCCAAGGGCTGGGACGGGCTCGCGGCGTTCGTGGTCGATCGGGCGACGCCGGGCGTCTCGGTCTCGGCGCCGCATCTCACCTGCGGCATCAACGGCGTGCCGATCGTCGACGTCACGTTCGCCGGCGTCACCGTTCCGCGCGACGCGCGGCTCTCGGGCCGCGGCGACTTCGTGGGCGGCTTCCGCCGCTTCCTGTCGCGGGCGCGGGTGGTGAACGCCGCGCGCATCGTCGGGCTCTCGCGCGCGGCGTGCGACTACGCGATCCACTACGCCGAGGAGCGCAGCGCCTTCGGCAAGCCGATCGGCCATCACCAGGGCCTCTCGTGGATGATCGCCGACATGGCCACCGAGGTCGACGCGGCCCGCTGGCTGGTGTGGAAAGCGGCGTGGGAGATCGATCGCGGCATCGCGAGCGCCGAGCGCTCGTCGATCCACGCGCTGGTGCAGGCCAACGACATGGCGCGCAAGGTCACCACCGACGGCGTCCAGGTGCTGGGCGGCGCCGGCTTCATCCGCGACTACCCCGAGGAGAAGTGGTACCGCGACGCCCGCACCATGGCCTTCATCCTCGGCACCGACCCGATGGAAAACGCCCGCGCCGCCACCCTCACCTTCACCAACGACGGCGACCGCCCCCTCGAGGCCCTGGCGTGAAAGGGCTCGCGGTCGTGGTGATCGCTTCGGAGCGAGGCCGACCGAGGTCGCCTGAGGGCGGGAAGCCGTCAGTCGGTTCGGCGACGCCTCACACTTCCGTTGACGCCGAACCGACTCCTCGCCGGGATCTCAGCCCAGCGCCGAGAGGCGCTGCGGCGAGCCCCAGCGAGCCGACTCGGGGGTGGGGCCCCGGCCGGATTCACTCCGGACGGGGCGGGGG
>CAZYWA010000082.1:0-20443 GCA_964650975.1 uncultured bacterium | reverse complement strand
CGATCCATGGTTCGAACGCGCCATTCGGGAGGCGGCTGCGTACCGCAGGACATCCGGACGCTGCGGTTCCGGAGGCGATCGAACGGTCCCGGTGAGAGAGAACGGCGGACGGCACAGGTCCGCGCAGAAAAGGCCTGGATTCAAGGCACAATCGTACTCAGCCGTCTACACATAGTGACGGAAACGGTCTACGAGTAGTGACGGATCGGGTCTACTGTCAGTGACCGAGATGGTCGGCACCGAGTGACACCGAATGCAGGCGGCGAGTAACAGGTTGCTGGCGTCGAGCGCCGGCGTCTTTTGCAACCCGTGTAAGCCCGTCGTCCTCGCCAACGGCTTCACGCCGGGCTGGCGCTCTACGGCGCGGACGACGATCCGGCGCCGGCGACCGGCCGCACCGGATCGATCCCTTCACGGGCACGCCACAGGCGGAGCAGCCTCAGGAACTCCACCGACGGGAGGTCCGCGCCGCAGTTGAACCGGGGATTCTGCTCGAGGCTGATGCGCGTGACCGAGGCACGCGCCAGCGTCACATCCTCGCGGATGAGCATGCGCAGCAGCCACCGTCCGACCGTGTCGGCGAGCGGAACGCGCAGGTAGTTGCGGAGCAGGCCGATCCAGATCCGCGTGCGGCGTCCGTCCTCGGGCGTGGCGAGGAAGAAGAGGACCTGCCGCCTACCGCCGCCGAGGTCGGTGTCGAAGATGACGGTCCCGGGCATGTGGAATCGCACGCCTGGCCGGATCTCGTGGTGCGGCGCCGAACGATGAAGCAGACGGGTGAGCAGCGACTGCTGCTGACCGGTCACGGCCCGCGCACGGAACGCGAGCTCGCTCGTTTCGCCCGGAAGCCACTCGACTCCACGCCGAGTCCGCGCCGAATTCTCGCCGCCGAAGGTCCTTCCGTGGACGTACGGAACGTGGGCGATGTCGAAGGAGTTCTCGACCCACCAGTCGAACGGCGCGTCCACGACCTCCTCGCAGAAGAACGGATGGAGATCGATCTCGTCGAGCTCCGGAAAAACCGGCGGCGGCGCCGCCGCCCTCACGCCTGGCAGGACCCAGAGAAACCCTTGCTGCTCGATCACCGGATAACTCGTGGTCACGAAGCTCGACGGGACCGGAAGGTCGGGCGGCGCCGACGGAATCCGGCGGCACCGGCCCGCCCCGTCCCAGCGCCAGCCGTGGTAGGGGCAGGCGAGGTAGCCGTCTTCCACGCGCCCGTGCGCGAGATTGGCTCCGCGGTGCGGACAGCGCGCGTCGAGCGCCACGGCCCGGCCACTCCCGTCGCGGAAGAGTGCCAGGCGTCTTCCGTTGACGCGCCGTTCGAGCGGGGCGCTTCCCAGGTCGCGTGAGCGAGCGACGATGTACCAGAAGCAATCGAGCTGGGTGGCGGGAGCCTCTTGGTGCCCCCCCGGCCGCTGCCCGTGCTCACGCATGGGGGGCATTTGAAGCCGAGCGGGGTCCGAATCCAAGTCCAGACCGAAAGACGCGCGGGCTACACTCGCCGGCTCCGGCTCTCGCCCGCCTTCGCTCCTCGAAACTCATGCCTCGCCAGGCGCCGTCGCGTAACCTCACGCTGCTGCTGGCGCTCGGCGCCGCGGTCGGCGGTGCCGCGTGCTGCGCGCTCACGGCGTGGGCGCCTCGACGCGCATTCGCCCTGGCGCCCTGGCCCTTCGTCCCGTTCGTGGTGCTCTTCTGCTGCGCGCTGCGCTTCGTGAAGGCGGACGACCGGGCGCCTGGCGAACGAGGGACGTCACGCTCGATCGCTCGAGGCTCGCTGGCGCTGGTGGTGCTCGCAGCCCTCGCGGCCTACCTCCCGACGCTCGATCTGCCGTTCATCGATCCGGAGGACTGGTACCACTTGATCCTGGTGCGCGAGACCGATCGGCTCGGTCTCCCCGCGGCGCTCGCCGCCGCCTGGACGCACGTGCACCCCCATCCGGCGATGCTGGTGCGTTGCCTGCACCTCGTGATCTGGTACGTCGAGGATCGGATCTTTCGTGGTTTTGGACCCGGCTATCACGCGACGAGCCTCGCGCTGCACGCCGGAACCGCGCTCTTGGTGCAGCGATTGGCGCGCCGGCTCGGTCTCGACCGGGGCGCCGCGCTCGCGGCGGCGATCCTGTTCGTGGTGGCACCCTCCGCGCGAGGCCAGGTGCGAGACCCGACCGGTCTCCCCGAGCTCAGCCTCGGATTCCTGTACGTCCTCGGATTGCTCGTCTGGCTTCCCGGGACGGAGGCCCGCTCGACGAATAGGCCCGCGGCGCTCCGGCTCGCGCGCGCCGCGATCGTGATCGGGCTCATCTTCACCCGCGACGCCGCGTTCACGTTCCCGCTGGTATTGGTCGCGCTCACCGCTGCTCTCGAGCACGATCGATCCGCCGGCCCCTCGCCGGGCGCGGGCGCGAGATTCAGGAGCGCGCTGCGCGCGTCGTGGCCAACGTGGATCGTGCCGGTGGTTCAGCTGGCCCTGCATTCGATCGAGATGGTCCGCGATCCGACCTCGGGACGGTCGTTGCCGGTCAACTCGTTCGGCGAGTTCGGCGACTTCGCGCGCGGCATCTCGCTGATGGGGGTGAGCGGTGGATTCTTGAGGGATCTACCGCGGGTTCTCCTGTTTCCGGTCTGGGACAAAGATCCCGCCGCGCGCTGGGCTCCGATCGTGGTGCTCACGTCCCTGGCTTGGCTCGCCACCGCTCGGTGGGCGGGCCGCCGCCACCGTGGACTGGTGGCGGCGAGCGTGATCTTCACGGCGGCCCCCATGCTGCTGGTCTTCCCGTTCACCAGCTGGGAAGGGCCGAAGAACGTTCACCTGCTCTACGCGTCGACGATCGGCGCGGCGCTCTTCTGCGCGGCGTCGTGGGCCAGCATCGAGCACCACGTCGTTCGCCGCGTCGCGGCGGCGGGCCTCGCCGCGGCGGTCGTGGCGAGTGTCGCCTTCCACTGGAGCCAGGTGCCCGGCGAGCGGCTCCTCGGCTCGCGAACCGAAGCCGCGACCGCGTGGATCGACGCGCTCGAGCGCGACGATCGGCTCGAATCGCCGGTGGTGCTCGTCGGTGGCACGGCGCCCGGCTACCGGCGCTGGGACACGGCACTGCTCTCCGTCCAGGCGCGCACCGGCACCTGGCGGCACGGCTACACGGTGGTGCGTCGCGCCCGGAGGGTCGACGCCAGCTCGACCGCCGGCGGGCGCCCGCCGCTGATCGCCGGCTTCGACGAGAGCGGACACGTGCTACGCCTCCATCCGGGCGCGAATCCGCTCCCGGCGGGCCTCGACGAGCCCTCCGCGGCGCATTCGCCATGCGACCCTCTCGCGTTCGGCCCCACGCGGACCAACCTGTGCGCGGTCGGCCCGGCGTTGCCGTTCGATTCGCTGCGCCGGGTGTTGCTCTCGATGTAGAGCCTGTCGCCTCCGGTCCGTCGGTTGGGCGGGAGGAGACCGGTTAGCTCGCGATGAACTCGAATTCCTTGGAAAGATGCGCTCGCAGCCGCGCGACGATCTCTTCGCGCCGGCCTGCCGCCCAGGCCGGCACCTGCTTCGGCCAGTTTGCGGGAGTAGGCACGTAAACCCACGAGCTGTTCTCGCCCGGATCGATCGCCAGCTCGAACGAGTTCTTCCCCTCCTGGTAACGCACGTAGTGAAAGCTGGTGTGGATATCGAAAACGTTGGTCTCGCTGGCCGAGGCCGACAGCAGTCGGGCCAGCGCGACGATCCGGCTGAAAGCCGCGAGCGCCGCTGGCGGCCCGGCGTCGGCCAGCTCGCCTACGAAACAAAAGACCAGGCGCCCCGTCACCACGGTGTGCTCATCCTGGCGCAAGAAAGCATGGAGCGCCGCGGCGGCCGCCTCCGGCAGCGAGTCCAGCCACGGGCCGACCCAGGCCCGGGGCTCCCACCAGAGCTCCCGGTTCGCCGGCAGCCGCGGGTGCGGGGCCGGCACCGGTTCGGCCGCATAGGAAGCGTCGATGCGGAACTCGCGGTCGAACGCCGGGACGATCTCCGTGGAAGCGATCCATACCGTGCCGCCGCGCTGGGAGCTGCCCACCCAAACCTTGAGCCACTGGATCCGCGCGCCGTCGAACATGCCGCGGTAGCACCGCCAGACCCCGTCGCAGGGATACCCGCCGTTTCCGCCCTCGCGCGAAGGGTCGCGCTCTAGCTTCAGCTCCTTTACGATCGCGAAGCCCGCGTCATCCTGGCGGCGGTAGTGGCGCGCCAGGTGGACGAAATGCCAAGTGACGCCGCCCACGAGCGCCAGGTTGGCCACCAGCATGACGCTGAGCCCGAACCGCTCGAAATTCAGGAGCGCATGGCCGGCGAGCAGAAGCGCGACCAGGGCCAAGATGACATGCCGGGTTGTGTCCTTGGAGCGCGCCGGCGGCGCAAACCACAGCCAGAGTTTTTTGGACAGAGAAACGATTTGTTCGAGTATCGCCACCGCTCACCTCTCGCCGCCGGGGAACGAAACTATCACTCGTTCTTCGGCTGGCGATGGGACTTTTCCTTCTCGGCCGCAACTTCCGGCTTCGCACGCGCTTCGTGGAAGCTCCGTTCATGGCTACCAGGCGTCCCGGCGCGACGGGGCCGCGAGTCGTTGCAAGGGCGACCGCGCGCGTGGTCCGCGCTTGCGATGACGCGGACTCATGCGCCCGCCACGGCTTGGCCGAGCGTCGACTCGAGCGCTCCCTCGAACGTGCTCGCGGCGACCCGACCCGACCCGACCGACATGAATGCGTCGCCGTCCTGGAGAAGGAAATTGCACGTCGACCAGTCGGCGGTATGCGCGGGCATGAAGCTCGGGTCGCCGGCATGTGCTGGTGCACCACAAAGGCCCGCGTTTGGCGCGGAAATCATGGCCATCGTGAGTCGGTTCCCTCGACGAGGTTTCGCGAGCCCCCTGGTCACGCACCGCGGTTTGGCCTATTGATGGGGTAACTCGCCCGACGCAGCGGTCGCGGCCGCACCTCGTGGATCGGCCGCCCGGCATCGTGACTTTTTCTTGACGAACATCGCGCGCAGCTCTGGAATCACGCGCGTAAGCGGATCAGCTCGTCCGGGCATCGTCGCCCTCGCGCTCGCAATCTGCGTCGCAGGTTGCTCGTCCGACGGCGGTGACCGCCTGGCCCGGGAACGAGAGCCCGCGCATCGCCTCGCACAGCAATGCGTCTCGGTCGCGACCGAGACGGGCCGGTTCCTGACCGTCGAGTCCGATCACGGCTATGCGCTCGTCGGCGCCGAGCCCGGGTCCGCCGAACGCTTCCAGCTCAAGCCGTCGGGTCTCGGGACTTTCCTGCTCTACGATCGGGACCGGAATTTCCTGGCGGCCGGCGAGACCGGCGTGGTGCGACTGGCGGCCGCCGATGACCGCGCCGAGTGGGCGATCTTCGATCTCGCCGGCCGCGGCGCGGACCGGTTCACACTCGTGACGACGCAAGACGACCGGCGTCTCGTCGTACGCGACCAGGCACTGGTGCTCGTTCCTCGCGCCGAGCCGGTGCGCGCGAGCGATGCGGGGTTTCTGCTCGAGGAGCAGCCCGCCGGGGAGTGTACGGCCTTTCCGGAGGCGGATCTCGACGCGGAGGTGTCCCCCGGTTTTTACGCAGCCCGGAACCCGGGCGATCCGGTCGTCGGCTTCGCCGACCTGCACGCCCACCTGGCGTTTCCGAAGGCGCTCGGTGCGGTCGCCCTCGCCGGCCGGACCTTCGACCGCTTCGGGATCGAGCATGCGCTGGCCGACTGCTCGCCCCTGCACGGACCGAACGGCATCCTCGACTTGCTCGGCGCGGAGGCCGGCGCCGGTGGCGGGCACGCGACGGCCGGCTACCCCGACTTTCCCGCCTGGCCGACGCGCATGAGCTTCACCCACATGCAGGCCTACTACCGGTGGATCGAACGGGCGTACTTGGGCGGGCTGCGACTGGTGGTCACGCACGTGACCGGCAACCGGACGTATTGCCAGCTGCTGGGCCTCATTCACCCCGATCTCATCGAGGGAGACTGCTCGGCCGCGAGTGAGGTGGAGCGGCAGACCCACTACGTCTACGAGATCCAGGACTACGTCGATGCGCAGTCGGGCGGGCCGGGCACGGGCTGGTTCCGCGTGGTGACCTCGGCCGCGCAGGCGCGCGAGGTCATCGCATCGAACAAGCTCGCGGTGGTGCTCGGCGTCGAGTACGGCGAGCTCTTCGAGTGCCGCGAGAGCAACGCGGGCTGCACCCCGCAGTACGTCGATACCGAGCTCGAAAAGCTTTACGTGTCCGGCGTGCGTTCGGTGTTCCCGATCCACCGGTTCGACAACGCATTCGGCGGCACGCGGATCGACGGCGGCGACGGTGGCGCGTGGATGAACCTCACGAGCAAGGTGAGCACCGGCGACATCGACCCCTGGTCGACCTGGTCACGCCCGGCAAGCTCCTGCTGCGGCCCGCCGGCGGGCACTTCTGGGACGTCACCGAGTGTCCCGACGGAGTCCGAGGAACCGGCAGCCTGCGCAGCATTCCGGCCTTCTTCGACGAAACCTTTCCCGCGCTGCCGCCGCCCCTCAGCGACCTCGTGAGCTCGGTGTTCATCGACAAGCTGGCGCCGTTGCCCGACTACGCCGCATTCCAGGACCCCGACGCGCGCGGTTGCAACCCGCGGCGGCTCACGGACGTGGGGCGGTACTTCATCAACCGGCTCGTCGACCGCGGCATGCTCGTCGAGATCGATCACCTGAGCTACGACACGCTGCTCGATGTCCTCGATGTCGTCGAGGCCCGTCACTACTCAGGCGTCGTCTCCGGCCACGGCTGGATCGAGGATCGCGACGACATCCGCGCGCGCCTCCTGGCGCTCGGCGGGATGGTCGCGCCGTTCAACGGACCTCCCTCGGCCACCGCGCCCCAGCTGCTCAGGAACGCGAAGGAGATGGCTCCGTACCCGTACTTCGTCGGCGTGGGCATCGGCACCGACATCATGGGCGTCACCGGACAGGCGGCGCCGGACCCGGACGTCACGATCACGTACCCCTTCACGTCGTACGACGGTCAGGTGCAGTTCCTGCCGCCGCGGACCGGCAACCGCTCGTTCGATTACGCGACCGGCGGCCTCGAGCACTACGGGCTCTTGCCCGAGTGGCTCGAGAACTTGAGGCAGGTCGACGAAAAGAACGGGACCGACTCGCTTCAGATACTCATGCGTTCCGCGGAGGCGTACCTGCAGATGTGGCAGCGCGCCGAGGGTGCTGCGCGATAGTTTCTCTGGGGGCGCTGATCGCGAGGCCACACACTGCCGACGCGAGAAACCGTGCCCCTCCCGTAACCGGGCCATCCTTTCGACCTCGTCTACACCCTCTTGGACGAGCCCCACTTGCTCGCCCGCCAGTCGGCAGAATTCGCGAGCGGCCGGACATCTTCCGCATGGCCTGGCGCGCCCGTCGACGAGACGGTCGGCTCCTCGCGCGATTCGATCTCCCAGCCGCCCCCCAGCGCCTTGTAGAGCGCCACCAGGCTCGACGCGACGTCGCGCTCGCTCTGCGCCAGCGCGTCCTCCGACGCGTAGAGGTCGCGCTGGGATTGCAGCACCGTGAGAAAGTCGGTGCGTCCCGCCTGGTACACCTGGTTCGCCAGGTCCACCGCGCGCCGGTTGGAATCGACCGCGCCGGCCAGCGAGTCACGCCTCGACTGCTCGCGCGAGAGCGCGACCAGCGAGTCCTCGACCTCGCGAAAGCTCGTGAGAACCGTCAGCTGGTAAGCGGCCGCCGCTTGGTGGGCGCGCTCGTCCTCGACGTGGATCTGGCTCGACACGCGCCACAGATCGAGCACCGGCCAGCTCACGCTCGGCCCGAACGACCAGAAGCGGCTATCGCCGTCGGTGAGGTGGGAGAGCTTGGTGTTCTGCAGGCCGAACGAGCCGGTGAGCGAGAAACGCGGGAAGAGCTCGGCGGTGACGACGCCGATCCGTGCCGTCGCGGCCGCGAGCTGGCGCTCGGCGCGGCGCACGTCGGGCCTGCGGCGCAAGAGGTCGGACGGCAGTCCGACCGGCACCCGCGGCGGCGCTGGCGGAACCGGAGCCTCGACGGAGAGCTCGTCGCCGAGGGCGTTCGGCTCCTTCGCGAGCAACACGCTCAACGCATGGATCGCGCGCCGCGCGGTGGTCTCGAGGGTCGGGATCTCGGCGGCCGTGGTGCGCGCCTGCGCCTCGGCGCGCGCCACGTCGAGGTCGCTCGCGAGACCCGCCTCGGCGCGGGTGCGGATGATGTCGAGCGTTTCCTGCTGCGCCGCCAGGTTGGTGCGGGCGATCGCGACGCGGCGCTCGGCGCCGCGCAGCTCGACGTAGTTCCGCGCGACCTCGCCCAGGAGCGACACCAGCACGTCGCGACGCGCCTCGATTCCCGCCGCCAGCTCGGCATCGGACTCTTCGATGGCGCGACGCGCTCCGCCGAACACGTCCACTTCCCAGGCGGCGTCGAAGCCCGCCTGGAAGAAATCCGTTTCCACCGCCGCGGATCCGACCCCAGGCGTCGTCGAAGCGGCATCCGTCGACGTGGCTGCCGAATTGACCAGCAGCGAGCTGCCGCTCACTCGCTCCCGGGTGTAGGACGCATTCGGCTCGAGATCGGGAAGCAGCTCGGACGCCACCACCGCGCGCTGGGCGCGCGCTTCGCGAACCCGAGACTCGGCAACCTTGAGATCGAGATTGCCGGCGATGGCGCGGGCCACGAGCTGGTCGAGCATGGGATCGTGGAAGGTGGTCCACCACTCGGCGAGCGCTGGTTCGCCGGCGTCGGGCGTGCTGGTCGGGCCTGGGGCTCGCATGGCGGTCTCGGTCGACGATGCCGACGATGCGAGCTCGCCCCACTGCGCCGACGAGCTCACGGCGGGCGGCTGATAGTCCGGCCCCACGGCGCAGCCAGCGCACAGCAAGGCCAGCAGCGCACCCACGCGGGCAGGGACGCAAGGATCTGCGTTCATCGCGTTCCGCTCCGGCTCGACATCGGCGGATCCGCTTCGGTGGGCGCCGTGATCGGCACGGTGGCCGCCGCGCCGTGACGTGCGTGCGGCGACGCGAAGAACGAAGTGCGGTCGAGAACCTCCTCCTGGAACCACTCCAGGTAGAGGTAGATCACCGGCGTCACGTAGAGCGTGATGAACTGCGAGACCACCAGGCCGCCCACGATCACCAGGCCGAGCGGCCGTCGCGACGCGCCGTCGGCGCCGAAGCCGAGCGCGATCGGCAACGCGCCGATCACCGCCGCGAGGGTGGTCATCACGATCGGGCGGAACCGGTCCATGCTCGCGTCGTGGATCGCGCGCTCGGCGGTCTCGCCGCGCGCCACCCGAGCGATCGCGAAGTCGACGATCATGATGCCGTTCTTCTTCACGATGCCCATGAGCATGAACATGCCCACGAATGCGTAGAGCGACGCTTGCTGGCGGAAGAGCAGCAGCGTGAGCAGTCCACCCACGAGCGCCGTCGGCAGCGTCGAGAGCACGGTCAGGGGATGGACGTAGCTCTCGTAGAGGATCGCCAGCACCACGTACATCACGAACACCGCCAGCAGCATCAGGATGGTCAGGTTGCGGACCGTGTCCTGGAACGTGAGCGCCTCGCCCTGGAGCGTTCCGCGGACCGTCGTGGGCACGGTCTCGGCCGCCGTCTTCTCCAGATACGCGATCGCGTCGCCGATCGCGACGCCTGGCTTCAGGTTGAAGAAGATCGTGACGCTGGTGAACTGGTTGAGGTGGTTGACGGCCTGCGGCCCGAGCGAGGACTTCCACGAGACCATCGTGTCGAGCGGAACCAGACGCTTGCCGTCGTCCGACTTGATGTGGAGCAGCGAGAGGTCCTCGGCCTTCGAGCGATCCGCGTCGGCGACCTCGAGGATGACCTGATACTGATCCGCGGGCTTCTTGATCAGGTAGACGTAGTTCTGGGAGTAGGCGTTCCGCAGCAAGCCCAGGATGCGGCTTTCCGAGACGCCGTAGGTCTTGGCCTGCTCGCGCTGGATGTCGATGTCGAGGCCGGGTGTGTTGTTGAAGAAGTCGGACGAGACGGTGGAGAAGGCCGGGTACTGCTGCAGCTTGCCCATGAGGCGTGTCGCGGCGTCGTAGACCTCCGGCGGGTTCACGCCCGACACCGAGAACGCGTACTGGCCCTGGTTCTGGCTGGTGGCCCCGGTCGAGATCTCGAGCACCGGGAAGGGTCGCAGGAACGTGAACATCCCCGGCACCGACTGGAGCTCGCCCATCATCGCGTTGGTGACCTGCTCGATCGGTGCGCGCTCGCGCGGCGGCTTGAGCAGCGCGAACAGGATCCCCTGGTTCGAGGACAAGAACTGGCCGAGCCCGGTCATGGTGAAATCGGCCAGGACGTTCGGATTGCGCTGCACGATCGCGTCGGTGCGGTCTTGCAGCTCGCGCATCTGCTCGGGGGAGGAGCCTTCCCGGCCGATCATCACGCCGAACACGGTGCTCGAGTCACCGGGCGGCAGGAACGCCTTCGGGACGGCGTAGAAAAGGCCGATGGTGCCCGCGAGGCACGCGAGCCACGTCACCGCCGACACCCAGCGGTGGCGCAGGAACCACCAGAGCGAGCTGCCGTAACCGGCGAGCACTCGCGCCCCGATGCCGGCGATCCAGCGCTCCATCCGGGTTTGCTTGGTGCCGTGGCCGCGCTCGACCAGCAGGCGCGAGCACATGAGCGGCGTCAGCGTCAGCGATACCAATCCCGACGCGAAGATCGCCACCACGATGGTGATCGCGAACTCGCGGAAGATCCGTCCCACCAGTCCCGACATGAAGACCAGCGGGATGAAGACGGCGGCCAGCGAGAGGGTCATCGACAGGATCGTGAAGCTGATCTCCTTGGCACTGTTGAGCGTGGCCTCGAGCACCGGCTCGCCGCGCTCGATGCGCCGCACGGTGTTCTCCAGGAACACGATCGCATCGTCGACCAGGAAGCCGATCGCGAGGGTGAGCGCCATCAGCGAGAGATTGTCGAGGCTGTAGCCGAGGAGCCCCATGACCACGAAGGTGAGCAAGAGCGAGAGCGGCAGCGCGACCGCGGGAATGAGCGTGTCGGTGGCGCGGCCCAGGAACACGAAGATCACCGCCACCACCAGCACGAACGCGATGAGCAGCGTCTCCTGGACGTCGAGCACCGAGCGGATGATCGTGGCGGAGCGGTCGTAGACCGGAGTCACCCGCACCGCCGCCGGCAGCTCGGCGTTGATGGACGGCAGCACCCGGCGGACGCTCTTCACGACTTCCACCGCGTTGGCGCCGGCCTGCCGGTAGACACCGAGGACCACGGTCGCGGACGGCACGGTCGAGCCGCGCGCCCAGAACCGCATGTTCAAGCGCTCGTCCTCGACCGAGCTCGTGACCTTGGCGAGGTCGCGGACGTAGACCGGGGCGCCGTTGGGAGTGCCGACGATCAGGTCGCCGTAGGCTTGCGCGGTCTCGAGCTGACCTTGCGGCCGCAGCAGCGACGTGCCGGACGAGCCATCGAGCTGGCCGGCGCCGGTGTAGCTGGTGCCGCTCTTGATCGCGGCGGCGAGCTCGTCGATCGCGATGCCGCGCGCCGCCATCGCGGACGGATCGGCCTTGATGCGGATCGCACCCTTCGCGCCGTACACGATGACGCGGCTCACTCCCGGCAGGATGCTGAGTCGCTGCCCGACCTGAGTGCTGCCGTAGTCGTAGATCTGGCCGAGGGTCACCGAATCGCTGGTGAGCGCCAGGTAGAGGACGGGCTGGTCGTTGGGGTTGGTCTTCGCGAAGGTGGGCGGCGAGGGCAGGTCGAGCGGCAAGCTGCCGGTCGCCTGCGAGATCGCGGTCTGCACGTCGGTGGCCGCGGCGTCGATGCTCTTGTCGAGCGCGAACTGCAGCGTGAGGCTCGCGTTTCCCTGGGTGCTCTTCGAGGTCACCAGCTCGAGCCCGTTGATCTGCATGAACTGCCGCTCGAGCGGCGTCGCGATGTTGTTCGCCACGGTCTCCGGGCTCGCTCCGGGATAGGACGCGTTGACCTGGATGACCGGGTAATCGACGGCGGGCAGGTCGTTGACCGGCAGCCGCAGGTAGCTCAGCACTCCGAAGAGGACGACCGCCGCGGTCAGCACGGCGGTCATCACCGGACGGTGGATGAATCGCTCGGAGAAGTTCATCGGCCGGTCACGTGCCCTTCGTCGTGGGCTCTTCGATCCGGACCTTCCCGCCCGGTGTCACCGCGAGCTGACCGGTGACGACCACCTGCTCGTTCGCCGCGAGCCCCTCCTCGATCACGATCGAGTCGCCTTGGCGCTGACCGAGCTTCACGGGTCTCAGCTCCGCGGTCGAATCGGCCTTCACCACGCACACGAACGGGCCCTTCGCGGAGAGCTGCGGCGCCTCGGCTGGGACCAGGACCGCGTTCGGCTGGGTGCGCAGCACCAGCCGGACCTTCACGAAGCGTCCCGGCCAGAAACGCCGCTCGGGATTCCGCACGGTGGCGCGGAGCTTCACGGTGCCGCTTCCGTCCTGCACCGCGTTGTCGAGGAACGTGAGCTCGCCGGTGACCGGCTGAGAGGCGAGGTCGGGCAGGCTCACGTCCGCGTGCAAGGCGCCCACCGCCATCGCCTGCTGCACCGCGGAGAGATCGTTCTCGCTGACCGTGAAGTCGGCGTAGATCGGATCCACGCGCTCGACCACCAAGAGCGGCGGGCCGTTCGCCGCGACCACGTTGCCGATGTCGACCAGGCGCTGCCCGGCGCGGCCGTCGATGGGCGAGCGGATCGAGCAGTACTCGAGGTCGAGCTGGGCGGTGTCGAGCGTCGCTTGGTCGAGACGCTCCTCCGCGTCCGCCACCGCGACCGCATTCTTGCGGGTGTCGAAGTCGGACTGAGAGATCGCCTTGGTTCCCGCGAGCTTGGCGACCCGCGCGAACTCGCTCTTCGCGAGGTCGAGCACCGCGCGTGCCCGCGCCAGGCTCGCCGCGGCCTGATCGAGCTTCGCCTGGTACGGACGCGGGTCGATCGAGAAGAGCGCATCGCCCTTCTTCACGTCGGCGCCGTCCACGAAGTGGATCTCGGTGATCCGGCCCGAGACCTGCGGCTGGATCGACACCACCTCGCGCGCCACGGTCTTGCCGATCTCGTCCACGTAGACCGGGACATCCTTCACCACCGTGGTCGCGACCGTGACCGACGCCGGCGGCCGCTCGAACGGGGGCGGCGGCTTGCCCTTGCAACCGGCGGAAACCGCCACGCTCGCCATCAGCGCCACCGACGCCGCTCGCGCCGCCCGGCCGAGAGTTCTCGTGCCCGTCATTTCCTGAGCTCCCACGTTCATCCGCCCCACGAGGCGCCACGCTCGATCCGAGCGGAACACCCGCTTCGGCCCGCGATGCGCGCCCGATCGAGACCCTGCCGCTCAGCCCCGGCCGGCCGCTCGAGCCGCCTTGCCGGGTTTGCGAGGACGCTTGGCGCCGCCCGCGGCGCGCGCGCTCAGCCGAGCCGGCAACACGCTCGACGCCGCGTCGATCAGCTCGTGGTTCACCGACAGATAGCAGTGCTGCGCCGAGCGTCGCGCCACCAGCACGCCGGCGTCCGCCAGGATCTTGAGGTGGTGGGAGATCGTCGGCTGGGCGACCGGAAAACGTTCGCCGATCTGGCCGCACGAGAGCTCCCCCGCGGACGCGATCGACTGCACCATCTCGAAGCGCTTGGGATGCGCGAGCGCCTTCAGCACCTTGACCACCGTGGCGTCGTCGAGCCCACCCATTGGCATATCGAAATATTTCTAACTATCGAATCAACGAGCGTCAAATGCCGCGATGGCCTCGGCGATGCGCCGCGCCTCGATCCCGATCTCGCGCAGCATCCCGGTCGGCGCGACGTGGAAGCCGCAGAAGTAGAGCCCACCGAGAGCCGTCGGCGCCCCGCTTGCTTTCGGCCGGCCCCGGTCGTCGGCCACGGACTCGATTCCCTGGACGAGCTCCTCGAGCGCCGGACGGTAGCCCGTCGCGAGCACCACCGCGTCGAACGGCTCCTCGCGACCGTCCGTGAACACCACTCCACCCTCGGTGAAGCGCTCGACTCCGGGCCGGATGGCGATCTTGCCCTGGCGCGCGAGAGCGATCGTGCCGATGTCGAGCAACGGAATGCGGGCGTCGCCGCGGATCTGCTGGTTCGGTCCGTACGCGAGCGGCGTGAGGCCGAGGGGACGGATGTCCCCGACGAACGCCCGGACCAACGGTGCGCTCAGGGCGTCGGCGAGACGAGCGGGCAACTTGCTCATCACGATCCCCACCGCGAGGATCGGAATCCCGAGCATGTCGCGTGGCACCACGTTGACGGGGCTCCGCACCGCGAGCGTCGGGTGCGCGCCCTGCTCGTGGAGGTCGATCGCGATCTCACCGCCCGAATTCCCGAAGCCGACCACCAGCACGCGCTGGCCCGAATAGCGCGCGCCAGTCCGGTACTTCGAGCTGTGGAAGCACTCGCCTCGGAACTCGCTTTGCCCCGGCCACGTCGGCACCACCGGTACGCGGGTGTAGCCCGAGGCCATCACCACGTTCCGGGATCGGTAGTGCCTGGTCTGAGTCTCGGTCAGCCAGCCTCCGTCCACCGGTCGCAGGCGCGCGACGCGCTCGCCGAAGCGCGGGTGGATCCGGTGGTGCTCGGCGTATTGCTCCAGGTAATTCACGACCTGCTCGCGAGTCGGGTAGCGAGGCACGTCGGGACCGAACGGTAGACCTGGTAGGGCGGAGAGACCCTTCGAGGTGTGCAGGTGCAGGCGCTCGTAGTGGTTGCGCCAGGCGTGGGCTACCTGGTCGTGCTGCTCGAGGACGAGGTGCTCGAGCTTCGAGCGTCCGAGACACGCGGCCGTGGCCAGCCCAGCGGCGCCGGCGCCGACCACCAAGGTCTCCGTGTGGAGCATCTCGATTGCGGGGGCCGAGCTCATCGACAACTCCGTGCTTCCGTCGCGCGGTGTTCGAGACGTTCCGCCATCGTGATGACTACGGCAAGGAACCCGGAGTCGGACACGCACTCACGGATGGGAACCGGGATCGCTGGGATCGGTGCCGGCCGCGATCTCGTCGTCGTCGAGGAAGCCGTCGTCGTCGTAGTCGTGGACCGGCGCGTAGCCGAGCTTCATCTCGACCGTGCCTGGGCCGCCGTCGCGTGCGCTCACGAAGAAGTCGCGGACCTGCTCGATGGCGGCCTCGACCGGCTGTCGCACCGTGAAGTCGTGCGCGAGTGGCCGGAACCGATCGCCGGTGGGGAAGGGAAATCCCATCTCCTGGGAGATGTTCCCCTGCCACGACGAATAGATCGTGCCGTGCTCGGCGGGCGAGTACTGGGCGAGCACGCCGGTCTTGCCGTTCGCGTTCCCTTCGATCCGCGCGCCTCCCGAGGGAACTCCCGGCACTGCCCGGTAGGAGGGCTCGAGCAGCGAGAGCCCGAAGGCGCGCGCCAGCGCCTCGGTCGACGAGTTGGGCACCAGCCAGTCCCACATCGCCTCCAGCAACAACACCGAGCGCGGCGCAGCGGGTCCTGACGTGTAGACCAGCGGCTCGCGCAGCGCATGGCTCGCCACGTTCACCGGATCGCCCGCTTCGAGAATCGTCTGCGCCAGGTTCACGAGCGGCGAGAAGTCGTTCTCGAGCGTCTCGGGTGTCGCGCCGAAGACGGTGGTGAGGAGCGGCTCGACGAGCCCGCCGATCCCCGGCGAGTTGACGAGCAGGTTGACGCCCAGCGCTCCGCCCGCGCTGTGCAGGTTCGCGGCGCGCAGCGTCGGCTCGAAGGCCACGAAGTTGGCGCCTAGCACGCCGCCCAGGCTGGTCCCCGAGTAATAGGTCTGCGCGGGATCGAAGCGCACCCGGCCGACACCGGGGATCTCGGTGTCGAAAGTTCGCAGCATCCGCGCGAACGCCATGTGGTCCACGATGTTCTGGCGGAGGTTGTCGCGAAAGCCGGTGAGGTTGATGAGTCCGTCGATGAGCCCGATGCGGGCGCCGTCGCTGTCTCCGTCGTCCGCCCACCCGTCGGGCCCGGTGAGGGTGCTGCCTGGGTAGTTGGGCCGCACGTCCACCGGAAGCCGCGCGATGTCGAAGCCGAGCGACGCGAAGACCGGACCGAGCAGCGAGTACATCTGCGGCGAGATGTTCGTGAGGTCGAGGCGGTCGCCGTGCTGGATCGCGTCGATGGATGCGATCGCGAAGCCTTCGGCGCAGAGCGTGTTCGCGATGACCATCAACTCCTGCGAGCGCTCGGAGCCCAGGCCGTGCTGCGCGATCACCACGGGATACCCGGCGGGGCCGGGCGGCGTGGCGGGAAGAGCGAGGCTGAACGGGAGCTCCCATGTGCCCTGCACCACGGGCTTCCCCTGGTCGACCACGAACGTGCCGCCCGTGGGGTCGAGGAAGTGCGGATCGGGCGAGAGGTAGCGGGGTGCCTGGAACCAGGCGCGGGTGACGATCGCGGCGATGTGCTGGTGTGCGCGCGGCTCGAGGCCAGGGCTGTCTTCGGGCTGGGCGCCGAGCAGCTCGTCGAGGCTCGCGCGCCCGCCGGCACCGAAGACGAATTCAGGATCGAAGCGCGGCGCCGGGTCGGGAATTCCGGGATCGCCGCGCGTGAGCGCGTTCCGGATCTCGAGCACGTCGTCTTCGATGGGCTGGGTGGTGAAGATGCTCGCGGCCGCGATGCCGCTCAGGTCGCCGGACGGGAAGTCGGGCGCGTCCGCGAGGGCCGCCGCCAGCTCGCCGGTGAGGGTTTTCGCCTTGGCTCCGCACGGAACCGCCGGTGTACCGCCGCGCAGCAGGGCGTCGAGGGTCGCGGGCGCGGTGATGCTCCCCGCCGGCGCGTCGCCCCGCGTGCCCCAAAGGTCGGTGCGGACGACCAGCGCGTAGCGGGTCTTGGGCCTGAGCGGCAGGCCGGGCTCGGGCATCACGGAGAGCCGGCGATCGAGTGTGTCCCAGCCCACCACCACGGGAACGCGCTCGCGATAGTGGGGCGAGGCCGGATCGGCGTCGATCAGGACGACGGCGCTCCCGGGCGCGACGGTCTCCTCCGGGCTCGCGGGGAGCGCGCGCGGGTCGAGGTCCCCGTCGAGCCACACGTAGGCCGACGCGGTGGTGCCGAATCCCTGAAGCTGGTCGAGCCCCGTCTCGACGACGCGCTTCGCGACCGCGTTGGCGACGTTCACTCCGTCGACCGCCAGGTAGCCGTCTTCGTCGCGGTAGAGATCGCTCGGCCACGGGACCTCGCCCCACGACGGACGCGCGCGGTCGGCGGGAAGGTCGAAGCGCGCCACCGGGCCTGACGCGCCTCCCACCTGCACGTCGCTCTCGGCGGATGCGCTCCCAGCCGAACCACTCACGGTCACGCGCACGGTGTAGTGGCCTGGAGCGCGGAAGGCGTGCAACGCGTATCCGTTACCGCGCGAGGTCTGGCTCGAGCCGTCGCCGAAGTCGAAGCGATAGCGCTCGATGGCGCCGCTCGACGCGAGCGCACTCACCCCGACCGCGACACCGGACGAGGCGACCTCCGGCACGTGGAGCCTCGCGACCGGCGGGCCGCCCGCGCTTGGGTCGGTCGTGCCGTTCGCGCCTCCGCAGCCGAGCGCAAGACACACCGTGAGCACGGCGAACGAAGCCGTCTTCGCGGCAACGCAGCGCCCGATTCCGCGCGCCAGCCGGCGTCCCGACCACCTCGTCACGGCCGCGACGTTCCCTCGATTCGCCCCGACCGCGCAAGCGGCGCCCTCCACGACGGCGCGCTTCACCGCCGTTTGGAGGGCCGCGCCGCGCGGCCGGCCGTGGCGTCGAAAGGGCCCACGACCCGGAATGCCGGAAAGAAAATCGGCCACCGGAGCGGGTCCGATGGCCTTGGACGCTCCGCCGCGCCTCCTTCCGACGAGGCCCGGCGAAGCCTGGGGATCGCGTTGCTCGCGCCGTTCAGCGCGGCTGCTTGACGACCCGGAGGTAGGGCTTCACGGTCTTCCAGCCCTCCGGATACGTCTTCTTCGCGTCGTCGTCGGAGACGGCCGGCACGATGATCACGTCCTCGCCGTTCTTCCAGTTCACCGGTGTCGCGACCTTGTGCTTCGCGGTGAGCTGGATCGAGTCGATCACGCGCAGGATCTCGTCGAAGTTCCGCCCGGTGGTCATCGGGTACGTGAGCATCATCTTGATCTTCTTGTCGGGTCCGACCACGAACACGGTGCGCACCGTCGCGTTGGTGGCGGCCGTGCGGCCCTCGGAGGTGCCGGGCTCCTCGGCGGGCAGCATGTTGTAGAGCTTCGCGACCGCGAGATCGTCGTCGCCGATCATGGGGTACTTCACCGCCGCACCCTGGGTCTCCTCGATGTCCTTCGCCCACTTCTCGTGGTTGCCGACCGGATCGACCGAGAGCCCGATGAGCTTGGTGTTGCGCTTGGTGAACTCCGGCTCGATCTTCGCCATGTAACCGAGCTCGGTGGTGCAGACCGGGGTGAAGTCCTTCGGATGGGAGAAGAGCACGGCCCATCCATCACCGATCCACTCGTGGAAGTTGATCGTGCCCTGGGTGGTCTTGGCGGTGAAGTTCGGTGCGGTGTCGTTGATGCGAAGAGACATGGTGTTGGCTCCTTCCATGGCTTGGGTGAACGGGGTTCAGGCCATCGCGTGCCTTCTCGGCGGCGATCGGGACTCAGTGAATGGGGTTGATCGACACGGCTCGGCGGCGCGGCGAGTCCGGAGTCTACCTAGTGCCCGACGAGGCTGTCGATTCTGCATCGAGCCCACGTCGTTGTCACCCTGCAGATCCGATCAGGTCGGCGCTTCGTCGACGGTGCCGACGCCGTCGAGGTCCAGCGCAGCCCGCCGGGTGGTCGCGCCGCGCGGGTCGTCGGCGATCGCGGCGGGCGGAATCCCGCCCGTGACCTGATCGTTCCGCAGCCTGCCGCGGAACCACAGGGTCCGCTCCACCATGACTCGAAAGACAGTGAGCATCGCGGCCTCGATCGCCGGACCCGCGTCACCCTCCAGGATGCCGATCGCTCGCGCGATGGCTTCGAGCGTCGCGAGACCGCCCTCCCGGGACTCGGCGCGCAGCCGATACTCGGTTCGACCGAGATCGGGCAGGGTCACGCACGGAAACGCCCCGAGGCCAGGTCCACGGCGCCGCATCTTCTTCGCCTGGTGCCAGCTGCCATCGGGCACGAAGAGCGCGATCGGCTTCTCGCTCGACGCATACCGGGTGATCGGCACGGCATCGTCGTCGGGGAACATCAAGAGCGGCACCTCGTCGGCGATACGCGGCGGCTCGATCAGACGGTGCCGCTGCCCGACGATCTCGAGCGTGCTGCGCTCGAGGCAGAGCGCGGCGAGGCGGCCGGTGTTGCTGGGCTTACGCACTTCCCGGTGGTGGACGAGGACCGTGACCCGGGTGCGCGTCTCGAGGCGCGGCACCAGCGGGCAGATGCAGAGCGTCGCGTGCATCCTGCACGTGGCGCAGCGCTGCGCGTGGTTGTCGCGTGGGCTCATGGTCAGGTGCGCGATCGCCGGCTGGAGCCATGGACCGGATCACGGTGCCTTTGGCCCTTGAGCCTTCCAGTTGAGCAGCGCGCGGAGTCGGGCGGCCGCCGGACGATGACTGGGTTTGACCGAGACCACGGCGATGTACTGATCGACCGCGTCTTGAAGGTGCCCCTGCTTTTCGAGCGCGTACCCGAGGTTGAAGTGGGCGTCGAGCAGGGTCGGATCGAGCTCGATCGCGCGCCGGGCCTCGGCCACCGCTTCATCGAGGCGGCCCTGTGACGCACGGACCACTCCGAGATCGGAATGCGCGAGTGCCTCGTCGGGTTTGAGCCTCACCGCTTCCTCGAAGTGGTGCTCGGCCGCGTCGGGCCGTCCCTCTTTGATGTCGATCAGGCCCAGGTTGATGTGCGCCAACCACGCATCCGGGTTCTTGGCGAGGGTGTCCTGCCAGAGCGTGCTCTCATCCCGGTACACGTGTGCCCGACTCCAGGTCGCCATGGAGAGCGCGAGGATCGCGGCGACCGCCACGATCTCCGCGCCGCCCACGCTCGAGCCGCCGCGAGCGAGCCGCCGCGCACGCCACCGAGCCACCAGCCAGGCCGCACCGGCGATCGGGGCGGCGCTCGCGAGGTACTGAAAGTGGTCGGCGACGAACGAGAATTTCATCGGATAGAAATCGACGAAGCCGAGCGCCGGCCCGAGCGTCACGCAGAAGATCGCCGCCAGCGCGAGCGGCCCTGCGCCGATCCGCCGGCGTGCCGAGTAGAGCAGCACCAGCAGGGCAACCACCGCGAGCGGCCAGAGCGGATTCCACCCGTGCCCGAAGCTCACGTCCCAGCGTGGATAGACGAAGATCAGGGGATGGGGCCAGGCGAGCTTCGCGGCGTAGAACCAGATCGCACGAGCGGCGATGACCGATCGATCCAGTAGCGAAAGATGCCATTCGACGCCGTGCGCTCAGATCGG
>CAZYWA010000081.1:0-20707 GCA_964650975.1 uncultured bacterium | reverse complement strand
ATCGAAAAAGGTGCCGGTCATCGACGTGCCGTTGGTATAGAGCCTGAGCGCCCCCTGGTTCCGGAAGCTCTCGTAGCGGTGAATGCTCACCGTCGAGGCACGGCCTTCCCGGAAGAAGACCGGCTCGGGCGACTCGTCGCGCCCGCGCGGCGCGCTGAAGAGCGGCATGAGCACGTGCGCATGCGACGACCCACCGCTCGCGACCGCGACCACCGCGGCGACGGTCACCGCGCCGGCCGCGGCGGCACCGCGCTCGGCGGCGCTCCGGGCCAGCAGCACCGCGCCCACGCCGGCGCTCGCGATCGCCAGCACGAACAGACTGGTCTCCGTGCCGAGCAGCGGAATGCCGACGAAAGCCGTCGCCAGGCTCCCCGCGATCGAGCCCAGCGTGTTGAGCATGTAGAGCTGGCCCACGTCGCGGCCCACCCGCGTCGCGAGCGAGGCGCCGAGCCGCGTGCCGAGCGGGAAGATCGTGCCGAGCAACAAGGTCGGCGGCCCCATCAGCGCGAGCGCCACCAGCGACGCCCGCAGCACGAACGACCGCGATTGCGGGGCGAATCGCGCGATCGCCTGCGTGGCGGGCAGGAACAGCACCAGGCACGCCGCCACCGCGACTCCGTGCGCGATCGCGAGGCGTCCGAGCACCCGCACCGGCTGCTCCACGCGGTCGGCGAACCGCGACACCCCGGCGCTGCCGATCGCGAGCCCCACCAGAAATACAGCGAGCATCAGTGAAAACGCGTAGGCGCTCGATCCCACCGAGAACTGCAGCACCCGGGTCCATATCCCTTCGAGCGCCAGCCCGATGAATCCGCTCGCGATCACCGCGAGCCATACCAGACGCAGTGCCGTCCCCTCGCTGCCCGGGCCGGCGCTCGCGTCCGTGAGCGGCGCGCTCGGCGGCTCGGCCTTCGATTCGGCCCGTCCCGCCGAGCCTGCGAGCGCCACCGCGACACCGATCGCGATGTTGCCGATCGCCGCCGCCAGCGCCGTGCGGTGGAGTCCCCAGTGCCCGAGCGCCCAGAATCCTGCCAGCGCGCAGCCGAGCGCGGCGCCAAGCGTGTTGAGCGCGTAGAGCCGCCCCACCTCACCGCCCACGTGGCGAGCCGCCCCGTCGCCCCCGGGCGCCAGGCGGGCTCGCGCGACCACCGGCAGCGTCGCTCCCATGAGCGCCGTGGGAACCGTCACCGTCGCAAAGGCAAACCCGAACCGAACCAGCGCGAAGGTACTGCCGTACCCACCGAGCGATCGAGCGAGCGCTCGATAGGCCGGCCCGAGCGAGTCGAAGAGATACGTGGCCGCGAGCGCCGCGCACCCGATCGCGATCTCGATGCCGCCGTAGAGCCGGAGCGGCCGCGCCGCCCGGTCCGCCACCCGCCCCGCCACCGCACTGCCGATCGACAGCCCGAGCATGAACGCGGCCAGCACCGTGGCCACCGCCTCGGTGGTATTCCCCAGCAGCAGCGAGAGCTGCCGCACCCAGATCACCTGATAGACGAGCCCGCACACCCCCGACAGAAAGAACGCGGGATAGAGCAGCGCTCGATTACGCATCAACGGGGATTCGACGAGCGGCTCGGCGGTGCGTCCGCTCGCCCTCGGACGCCCTCATTCCGCATACATCGATTCGATCGCGTCGCCCCAGTTCTTGTTCACGATCTTGCGTTTCACCTTGAGCGTGGGCGTCAGCTCGCCGGCATCGATCGTGAAATTCCGAGGCAGCACCTTGAACTTCTTGATGCCCTCCACCCGCGCGAACTGATCGTTCACCCCATCCACAATCTTCTGGATCTCCGCCAGGAGCTTGGGATGCTCATGCACGCTCTCCGGCGAGCAGCGATTCGCCGTGGCGAACTTGGCCGCCACGTCCGGATCGAGGGTGATCAGCACCGTCAGGTACTTCCGCCGATCGCCGATCACCACGGCCTCGTTGATGAGCTCGGAGTTCTTGAGCGCACCCTCGATGTTCTTGGGCGCGATGTTCTTGCCGCCCGCGGTGATGATGATCTCCTTTTTTCGGCCGGTGATCTTGAGGAAGCCGTCGGCGTCGAACTCGCCCAGGTCGCCCGACGCGAGCCAGCCACCATCCACCAGCGTCTCCGCCGTCGCCTCGGGCTCCTTGTAGTAGCCGAGGAACACGTTGGGCCCCTTCACCAGGATCTCGCCGTCCGGGCCGAGCTTCACCTCGACTCCCGGCAGCGGCACGCCGACGCTGCCGATCTTGGTGCGTCCCGGCAGATTGAAGCTGGTCGGGCCGGAGCCCTCGGACTGGCCGTAGACCTCGAGGATCACGATGTCGAGCCCGGTGAAGAAATCGATCACCTCGGGCGCGATGGGCGCGGCACCGCTCACGCAGATGCGCGCGCGCCCGAGCCCGATCGCCGGCTTGAGCTTGGAGAAGATGAGCTTGTCGGCGAGCCGGTACTGGAGCGCCAGCGCTCCGCCCGGCTGCTTCCCGCGGTTCTTGAGCGCGCTCACCTGGCGCCCGACGCCCATCGCCCAGTCGACCAGCTTCTTCTTGGCACCCTTGGCGTCCTTGAGCTTGGCGTTGACTCCGGCGTGGAACTTCTCCCAGATGCGCGGAACGCCGAAGAACACCGTGGGCTGAACCTCCTTCAGGTTCTCCGGCACCTTGTCGATCGATTCCGCGAAGTAGATCGGGTAGCCGTGGGTGAGCGGCCCGTGGATCGAGAACATCTGCTCGGCGATGTGCGAGAGCGGCAGGTAGGAAAGCGCCGAGTCCTCGTGGCTGACGCCGATCAGGTCGCGGGTGACGCTCGCGGTCCACGCGAGGTTCCTGTGCGAGAGCATCACGCCCTTGGGAGGTCCCGTGGTTCCCGAGGTGTAGATGAGCGTCGCGAGCTGATCGTCCTTCAGCGACTCGACGTGCTGGTCGAAGATCTTGTCCTCGGTGCCGCTCGACTTGGCCAGAAACTGCTCCCAGCTCAGCACCTTGGGGTGATCGACCGCGGGCGTGCCGTGCATCGTCACGACCCACTGGAGCTGGGGCAGGTTCGCCAGCTCTTGCTCGACCTTCTTCCACTGATCGAGGTTCTCGACCACCACCACCGGGCTCTCCGAGTGGCGGATGATGTAGGCCACCTCGGGAGGCGAGCACGTCGTGTAGATGCCGGCGGCGGCCGCGCCCACCGACATGGCACCCACGTCGGCGATGATCCATTCGGGCTGGTTGAAGCCCAGGATCGCGATGCACCCGCCCGGCTTCACGCCGAGCGTGATGAGCGCGCGCCCGGCCTGGCGAACCTGTCCCGCATAGGTGCGCCAGTTGGTGCCCACCCAGGTACCGCCCGATTTCACGAAATAGGCAGGCTGATCTGGCCGCATCCGGGCCTGGTGAAGCAGTCGCGAGGGAATCGTGTCCGCGGGCATGGTGGTCCTCCGTGCTGATGCTTGCTGCCGAAGCCGGTCCGGCGAATCTTCGTCGATTCCCGCGCCGGTGGGAACCCGTCACTCGTGAATGCGGAGTGGCTGGCGGCGGGAGCCCCACTTGCCGGGCTTGGGGTCGAAGACACCGGCGAGCACGGTGCCGCACTTGGCGCAACGATTGCCGCGCAAGCCCCAGCGGCCGAGCTCGTACCAGTCGCGCTCGATCAGCACCGCGCCGCAGCCCGAGCAATAGGTGCTCTGGCCCGCGCCGTCGTGGACGTTGCCGGTGTAAACGTGCTTCAAGCCGGCGGCGAGGGCGATCGCACGGGCGCGCGTCAGCGTGCTGGCGGGCGTGTGGGGGGCGTCGGTGAGCTTCCAGTCGGGATGGAACGCGGTGAAGTGGAGCGGCACCTCGGTGCCGACGTTCTCGGCCACCCACGCCGACAGGCGCTTCACCTCGTCCTCGGAGTCGTTGTGGCCGGGGATCAGGAGCGTGGTGATCTCGAACCACACGCTCGACTCGTGCTTGAGCCAGCGCAGCGTGTCGAGCACCGGGTCGAGATGGCCGAGGCAGACCTTGCGGTAGAAATCCTCGGTGAAGCCCTTGAGGTCGACGTTGGCCGCGTCCATGTGGCGGAAGAACTCGGGACGCGCCTCGGGCGTCACGTAGCCGGCCGTCACGGCGACCGCCTGGATGCCGCGCTCGTGGCACGCGATGGCGGTGTCGATCGCGTACTCGGCCCACAAGACCGGGTCGTTGTAGGTGAACGCGACGCTCTTGCAGCCGGCGCGCTCCGCGGCGCGCGCGATGGCATCGGGGGTCGCCGAGTCGGAGAGCGCCTCGACCTCGCGCGCCTTCGAGATCGACCAGTTCTGGCAGAACTTGCAGCCCAGGTTGCAGCCGGCGGTGCCGAAGCTCAGCACCGAGCTGCCCGGGAAGAAGTGGTTGAGCGGCTTCTTCTCGATGGGATCGATGCAGAAGCCGGTCGAGTGGCCGTAGGTGGTGAGCACCATCCGGCCGCCCACATTCTGGCGCACGAAGCAGAAGGCGCGCTGCCCGTCGGCGACGTCACAGCCGCGCGGGCAGAGGTCGCAGTGGATCTTGGACGAGCCCGGGACGGGGTGCCACCAGCGTCCCGGCGCTCCCGTCTCGATCGTGGGCAACGTCGCCATGACCGGCCCAGTCTAACCGCGCGGAGCCGCCGGGCCGCGGCGCGCGGCCGCGAATCGGTCAGCCTCGCGGATTCGTCTCGCGCCGGTATTCGCTCGGGCTTTGCCCGGTCCAGCGCTTGAAGGCACGGCGAAACGCCGCCGCCTCCGAGAAGCCCAGCAGCAGCGCGATCTCGTCGAGAGAGAGCCGCCCGGATCCGACGTGCGCCTGCGCCATCTCGCGGCGCACGCCGTCGACCAGCTCGCGGAGCGTGGTGCCTCCGGTCTCGAGTCGGCGGCGAAGCGTGCGCTCGCCGAGCCGGAGCTCGTTCGCCAGTCCCGCGAGACGCGGCTCGCGCCCCGCGTGCACCTCGGATCGGATCCACGTGACGCACCGGCCGAGGATCGTGCCGCCGTCCGGCAGCCGCTCCGCGAGACGCCGCGCTTCGTCCTCGAGGATGGCCCCAAGGTGCGAATTGGCGCTGTCGAGCGGCAGATCGAGCACCCTCGGATCGAACACGATCTCGGTGTGCTCCGCACCGAAGACCACCGGACCGCGTATCACGCGCTGGTGCTCGCGCGTGCTGACCGGCGGAGGGTAGGCGAAGCGCACCTCGAGCGGGCGCGGGCAGTCGTTTCCCAGCAACTGGACTCCCAGCACCGACCCGAACGCCGCCATGTGCTCGGCCAGCACCCTCGGGTACGCGAGACCGGGCAGAAATCCGATCCGGCACCGTCCCATGCCGCTCTCCATCGAGAGGCCCAGCTCCATCCCTTCGTGGACGATGGGAAAGTAGCGATCGAGACGGGCCAACCCTTCCGCGAGCGTGGGCTGGCTCTGGATGAAGAGCGCCGGCAGCGAATAGCTGCGCCGCGAGAGCTGCTCGGCGGCGTGCACCCCGAAGCATGGGTCCGCGGTGGCCTCGGCGCCGAGCTCGAGCAGCGCCACCCACCGCTCGTGCTCGATCCGCGCATCCGGATCCTCGAGCTCGGCCCGGCGAACGCCGGCGCCGGCGAGCACGGCGTCGATCCCGGCGCCGCTCTGCTCGATCTGCGCGACGATCGGCAACGCGATCCGCGCCATCAAGCGTGCGGATCTTCTCGGCGGGCTGTTCCAGCCCCCCGCCCGGCACGTGTCGTTGGACAAGAGGGCGCGGTTTTCGCGGGGCCCCACCACCGAGTCGGCTCGCTTGGCTCGCCGCGCGCCTGCGGCGCGTGCCGGTTGTAACGGGCTGCCTGCGGCGCGGGTCGGCTTCATCGTCGTCAAAAACTCTCGAAGGCTGCTCGCGACGTCAAGATGGCCGGCCGGGTCCTGAGATTGGCCGGAGCTGTCCTCGCGCGCCCGGCGCTTCGCCCCTAGCATCCCAGTGCACGGTGCGTTCGACCGCGGAGGTCCCGGTGAAGCTTCCCGTCAACCACGACACCTCTCTTCCCCTGCCCAACGGCTGGTTCTGCGTCGCCTGGTCGAAGGACGTGGGCCCCGGCGAGGTGAAACGGGTCCACTACTTCGGCGAAGAGCTGGTGGTCTATCGCACGCGCAGGGGAAAGCCGGTGGTGCTCAACGCCTACTGCGCACACCTCGGTGCCCATCTCGGCCTGGGTGGGCGCGTCCAGGGCGATCACATCCGCTGCCCGTTTCACGGCTGGGAGTTCGGCCCCAGCGGGAAGTGCGAGACGATTCCCTACTGCGACTCGATCCCGCCGCGGGCGCGGGTGCGGTCCTGGGAGGTGTGCGAGCGGAACCGCATGATCCTGGTGTGGCGCCACGCCGCGGACGAACCGCCTTCCTGGGATGTTCCGGAGATGCCCGAGATCGGCGGCGAAGGCTGGACCGAGCCGCTGGTCCACGAGATCGAGGTGAACGTCCACATGCAGGACATGGCCGAGAACAACCTCGATCCGATGCACTTCCTCTACGTCCACCACGGGCCGCCCGAGGCCGGCGTCGAGACCTCGTACGGCGAGGGTGGACGCTTCCTGCGGGTGCGCAGCAAGCACACCCACGACACCCCGTACGGCAAATTCACGATCGATCTGGAGCGCGACACCTGGGGGCTCGGGCTCACCTCGGTGCGCATGCTGGGATTCGGCGATCGCGGCTTGCTCATGTACACGTCGACCAGCCCCATCGACGCGCGCCGTACGGTCTCGCGGTGGCTGATCACCACCGGCGAAGATCTGGCCGATACGGTCGGCGCCGAGTTCCTGCCGTGGGCGATCGAAGGCGTGAAGCAGGACATCCCGATCTGGGAAAACAAGATCCACCGCACCGACCCGGTGCTCTGCAAGGCCGATCGCGAGCTCGCCGAGTTCCGCCGCTGGGTGAAGCAGTTCTACTCGGCGTCAGCGACCGAGCCGCGCGCGCGAGCGGTGGAAAGGCACATCGAAGGTCACGAACGGGAGGCTCACGCATGACCACCAGCGACCGCTACCTCGTGATCTCCTCGGACTGCCACGCCGGGCTGCCGCCCAAGCGCTATCGCGACTACGTCGACCCGCAGTTCCGCGAGCTGTTCGACGCCGCGCTCCCGATCCAGGAGCAGGAGGTGGAACGGCTGACCCGCAAGTTCATGCCCGACGAGTTCAAGGCCGCGTGGCGCAAGGACGCCGGCGAGGGCTGGAAAGGTGCCTGGGATTCGGCGGAGCGAAACCGCCAGCTCGACGGCGACGGCATCGTCGGCGAGGTGATCTTCCCGGACGGTGTCAACGACGGGAACATGCCGCCCTTCGGCGCCGGCCTGACCCTGCCCCCCGAAGTGCCGAGCGAATTGATCTGGGCCGGCGCCCAGGCCCACAACCGCTGGCTCGCCGAGTTCTGCGCAGAAGCACCGGCGCGCCGCGCCGGCATGGCGGTGGTGCCGATGGCCCACGATCCGGTGCGCGCCGTGGAGGAGATCCGCTGGGCTCGCGAACACGGACTGCGGGGTGTGTTCATCGCACCGATGTGGGGCAAGCACGAGCCGTACCATTCGCCGGTCTACGAGCCGGTTTGGTCGCTCTGCGAAGAGCTGGGCATGCCGGTCAACATCCACGGCGGAGCGGCGCCCAACGAGGATTACGGCGATTATCCGGGCTGCATCGGGATCTTCATCACCGAGGTCGCGTGGTGGTCGGTGCGCCCGGTGTGGTTCCTGATCTGGAGCGGCGTTTTCGAGCGCCACCCCAAGCTCAAATTCGTGATCACCGAGCTCGGTGCCTCCTGGGTGCCCGAGCTAAAGGCCCTCATGGACCAGCGCTACGAGGCGAACCACTTCACCGCGAAGCTGGCGCCGTATCGGAACGAGATGACGATGAAGCCGAGCGAGTACTTCGAGCGCAACTGCTTCGTCGGTGCCTCGGTCACCAGCCGCTCGGACGTGGAGCTGCGCCACGCGATCGGCGTCGACAACATGATGTGGGGCAGCGACTATCCTCACCCGGAAGGCGCCTGGCCCTATACCGCGAAATTCATGGCCGAGTCGTTTCACGACATCCCCGACGAGGACGTGCGCAAGATGCTGGGCGGCACGGCGGCGCAGGTCTACGGATTCGACGTCGCGGCGCTGACGCCGCTGGTCCGGCGGATCGGCCCGCGGCCCGAGGATCTGAGCCTGGCGGTTCCGGTGCGAGCGGCTTCCGCGGGCTGAGCGCGGCGCGACGACGGCTTCACCAACTTCGCAACCAGGAGCGATCGACATGGCACGACTGCGTTACGCGAAATCCGCCGAGCAGCTGGCCCAGGCGCGCGCGGCAGGGCCTGGTTTTCTGGAAGCCGAGGTGCGCTCGATCCGCGCGATCTACGAGACGTCCCCCGAGCTGATCGCGGCGGTGTTGCCCCGACCGCTCGAGCCGGCTGCGAGACCCGAGGTCCACGCGATCGTCAGCGACGTGACCATTCACTTGCCGGGAGGCGCGATCTTCCCGCTGGGCGCCGGCACCTTCGGCGTGCGCTGCACGTACCAGGGCGTCGAAGGGCTCTACCCGCTCACCATGCCCATGACCACCGAGGCCGCGGTGGTGGGCGGCCGCGAGATCTACGGCGAGCCCAAGAAGCTCGCGGAGATCACGCTGACCGAGGAGAACGGCGTCCATGTCGGTCGGATCACGCGCATGGGCATCCCGTACCTGGAAGTCCGAGGACGCGTGATCGGCACGCACCCGCCGGTCGATCGCGTCGATCTCGCATACACGTTCAAGGCGCTGCCATCCCCGCCGCCAGCGGTGGGCTTCGACGGCGAGCCGCTGCTCTGCCGCCTCGAGTGGAAGCACCGCCGCAAGGCGACGCAAGTGCTCGAGGGCGAGGTGCTGCTCGAGGACTCGCCGTTCGATCCCGTGGCCGACCTTCCGGTGCGAAAGCTCGTGACGCTCGAGCTCGAGACCGGAGCCACGGAATCGAACGGCGCCGTGCTGCGCTCGATTCCCGGCGAGTGGCTCCAGCCCTTCATCCACCAGCGCTACGACGATCCGATGTTCCCCGGTCTCGACGTGGCCGTGGCGGCGGAGAAAGCGGCATGAAGGACTTCGCCGGAAAGGTCGCGGTCGTCACCGGAGGTGCCAGCGGCATCGGGCGCGCGCTGGCTGAGCGATTCGCTCGCGAAGGTGCCAGGATCGTGCTCGCCGACGTCGAGCCGAAGGCGCTCGCCGCCGCGGTTTCCGAGATGCGCGCCGCCGGCGGCGAGGTCAGCGGTTTCGTGACCGACGTGCGCAAGCTCGACCAGGTGCGCGACCTCGCGGCCAAGACGCTCGCCACCTACGGCGCGGTCCACCTGGTCTTCAACAATGCCGGGGTCGGCACCGACGAAACCCGCCAGATGCTCTGGGATTCGCCCGAGACCGACTGGCGCTGGGTCCTCGACGTGAATCTCTTCGGGGTGCTGAACGGCATCAAGGCGTTCGTGCCGATCTTGCTCGAGCGCGGCGAGGAAGCGCACGTGATCAACACCTCGTCGGGAAACGGCGGGCTCTTCCCGCTGCCGACCACGCCGATCTATGCGGCGGCCAAGGCGGCGGTGACCTGCGTCTCCGAGGTGCTGCACGCGCAGCTCTTGATGGCTGGGTCCGCGGTCAAGGCGTCGGTGCTCTATCCCGGACCGCATCTGGTGCGCACCAACATCTTCACCGCGTTCCGCAACCGGCCCGCCGACTTTCCCGACGAGAAGCCGGCCGACGCTCCGCCGCCGACACTCGAGGACATCCGCGGCATGATCGAGGCTGCGGGCCTCGAGTTCGCGGTCACCGAGCCGGCCGAGGTCGCCGAGCTCGCGATCGAGGGAATCCGCAACGATCGGTTCTGGATCCTCCCCGAGAGCGCGCAGACGGACGATCGGGTGCGCGACCGACTGCAGGGAATCCTCGCCCGCGAGAACCCGCCGCTCCGCTTCATGTGAACGCTCGCTCGTCGTAAGATCGTCCCGCGCGGCGAGTGCGGAGCAGGAATGTCGGCCGAGACTCCCGAATCCAGGATCGAGCAGCTGGTCGGCGAGCTGCGCTCGGATTTCCCCCACAAGGCCACCGACATCGACCGCTACGTGCGCGGCGCCCGCTTCCAGGGGCTCGAGCCCGAGAAACGCCTCGAGGCGCTCTACATCCTGCGCGGCGCGCTCGAGGACGCGCGCCGCAAGAGCGCGCACTGACGTGGCGGGACTTCCGGCAACCGCGGCCCGCGGTTCTTCGTGGAGTCGATCGCGATCGTTCGCCGGTTACCAGGATTCGGCGAGGCGGGCGTTGCCCCGGGTCTCGGACTCGGCGGCGAGGTCGGTGCGCGCGAAGACCTGATCGAGCGAGCCCAGCGACGAGAGTTGCTGCAGGGTGAAGACCGCGGGAGGCAGGAGCAGGAGCTCGCCCGCCTCCCAGGTCGCGATGGCCGCCGTCGGGCTCAGCCAGCGCGCCTCCGCCACCTCGGTGGGATGAGGCACCGGATCCTGGCCGGGTGGCAGCCGCGCGACGAAGAATCGGGTGTCGAAGCGACGCGGCGGTCCGGGCGGCGTGATCCAGTGCGAGAAGTAGCGGATGCGATCGGCGGCGACAAGGAGATCCTCGCGCTCCAGGTGGTCGAGGAACACCGCCGCGGCGCCGTCCTCGTGGGTGCGAGGCACCGCGGCCAGGGCCCGCCTCGCCGCGGAGCCGTCGGCATCGGCGCCGCCCGGCGTCACGGCCAGCAGCACGCCAGCTTCCTCGAACACCTCGCGTACCGCGGTGACCCAGTGCGCGAGCGCCACCGTGCCGTCGGGCGAGCCGGCGAGCTCCGCCTGCGCCTGAGCGGCGGTGAGGCCACGGACGCGAGCGAGGATCGGCGGACGCTGGTCCGCGTCGTCCATGGCGCCGCCGGGGAACACGTGGATGCCGCCCACGAACGTGAAGTGGTCGGGACGGCGCGTGAAGTAGACCTCGTAGCCGGAGTCCCCGTGGCACGCGCGCGCCAGCACCACCGTCGAGGCGGGGCGAGCGGCAAGCGGGGAGCGGTCACTCATGATCGACGTCCAGTCCCGAGTGTGACGCGCGCGGGGCGCGTTGGCGACGGCGCCACAAGCCGTTCGCGAGCGATCGCCGCGGACGCGAGAGACCGCGTCCCTCCCAAACGGTCGACCCCGGGTTTGGAAGCGAGCGCTGCCGACACGCGATCAGTGAGCCGTCAGGACCAGGTTGGTGCTGGTGAGCCCGCCGAAGGCGGCGATCACACGCACGCGCCCGGCGCCGGTGGCCTCGACGGCGACACCGCCCTGCCCGGCCACCACCGGCACCAGCCCTCTTCCCGCGATCGTTCGTGCCCGTGCCGGACCCGCGGCGGCGATCACGACATCGCCGCGGAAGTCCGCGGCAAGGCGGCCGGCCGCGTCCTCGACGCGGATCGTGACCAGCGCCAGGTTCGAGCCGTCACGGGGCAGCACGTCGAGCGTCGACGAGAGCACGATCCGCGCGGCCGGGCCGGGCTTCTCCCAGCGCGCCGTCACGTCGCCGGTGCCGCAGCGCCCGATGGCTTCGATCGACCGGGGAGCCTGGTCGAGCGGCCACTCGACCAGAGGCTTCGCGGCACGCTCACCCTGATCGCGCCCGTCCACGCGCAACGCAAGCCGCGCGCAGTTGGTGGCGATCGGCACGATGACGCCCACCGCGCTCGCGACCGGCGGCGTCAGGATCTCGACCCTCGGCACCTCGCTCCAGCGCGCGGCCAGATAGCGATAGCTGGCGCGCGGAATCCGCGCCGCGTCGACGGCCCCCGAGGTGTGGATGGTGCGGGTCTTCTTGCCGGGTCGCTCGGTGCCGTAGTCGTGCAGCGACCAGAGCACGTGGCCGCCGAGCCACGGAAGTCCCGCGAAGAGGCCAAGATCGGCGTCGATGGCACGCACCTGTGCGAGCTCGGCGCTCCAGTCGCCGCGGTCGGTGTGGCTCAGGTTGGTGTGCTCGGAGACGAAGAACGCACCGCGCGGGTAGGCGGCGCGGAACTCGGCCAGCTTCTCGGGCCGGTAGTTGAGGCCGATCGCGTCGGCGAGATCGGCGGTGCCTTGTTTCAGGGCCTTTTCGAAGCGGTGCTCGGCGTAGCCGACGCCGCGCGTGCCGTCCTCTTCGGCGGCGATCGCCTTGAGCTTCTCGAACATCTCCTTCGAGCGGCCCTCGTTCATCATTCCCCAAAGCACGATCGACGGATGGTTGCGGTCGCGGCGGATCATCGCGCGCATCATCCGCTTCGCGGCGTTCACGAAGCCCGCGCCGCCGACCGTCTTCCAGGTGGCGATCTCCTCGAACACCACGATGCCGAGCCGGTCGCATGCGTCGAGGAACGCGGGATGCTGCGGATAGTGCGAGGTGCGCACGAAGTTGCCGCCCATGTCGTGAATGAGCCGCGCGTCGAGCTCCTGGAAGCCGGCCGGCAGCGCGTTCCCGAGCCCGGGAAAATCCTGGTGGCGATTGGCGCCCTTGAGCTCAAGCTTGCTGCCGTTGAGCAGGAACCCGTGCGCCGCGTCCCATGCGAACGTGCGCAGGCCGACGGCGAAGTGATGCATGTCGGCGACGCGCTCGCCGGTCAGCACCGTGACCTTCACGGAGTGCAGCGCCGGCGACGCCGGCGACCAGAGCGCCGGCGAGTCGATCGGCCCCACGTCCACGACCGCCTTCGCCGTCCCTGAAGCCGCCACTTGCACGGCGGTTTGAGCCACGGCCTCGGTCGAGCCGTCGGGCGCCTGGATCTCGATCGACACCCGGGCGTCGGCGGGCGTCTTCGCGCTGTTCGCCAGCCCCACGACGACCGGCACCAGCCACACCCGATCGTTCATCGGCGTGGGACGCGCCACCGTCGCGTCCGGCTCGACGTGCAGCGGGTCGAGCACCTCGAGATAGGCCTCGCGGTAAAGACCGCCGTAGAGGTTGTAGTCGGGGTCGGGTCGGCCGGGCAGCACGTCCTTCGACGCTTCGTTGCTCACCGCCACGTCGAGGCGCGCCGGCCCGTGCGCGACGAGCTCGCTGCCGTCGAAGTCGACGTGGAAACCGGTGTAGTCGCCGTCGAAGGCGCCGCGCGACGCACCGTCGAGCCACACCCGGGCACTCGCGTAGGCGCCGAGAAACTCGACGCGCACCACCTTGCCCTTCCACGCGGGATCGGGCGTCAGCGCATGCCGGTAGCAGCCGCGGCCGCGGGCGTAGCCGACTTTCCCGTCGAAGGTGTCGACGTCGTTCCAGGTGTGCGGCAGCCGCACCGGGCGCCACGCGGAGTCGTCGTCGGCCAGCGAGTCACAATCGCGTGAAGGCTCGAGCTGGAACCGCCACCCTTCGGTGAATGGCATTCGCTCCGCAGCCCACGCCGCTCCGGGAAACGCCAGCCACACCAGCGCGGCGCTCGCCAGGAGGAAACACCGCGCGCACGCCATGACACCAGCCCAGCCGGCGAGGCTCAGCGATGCACGGGTCGAGGTGGGAATGGCTAGGCGGACTTCGATTCGGAGGCGGCCGCCGGCGTGGGGGTGGCGTCGGTGCCGAGCTGAGTCCCCGGGTCGGCACCCAGCGCGGCACGCGCATCCGAAACCGATCCCGCGTCCGTGGCCGTCGCGGGTGGGTTGCGCTTCACGGAAGCCGGCTTGCCGTCGGCGCCGCCCGCCGTCACGGGCTGAAGCACCGCGACGTGCGCCGAGAGCCAGCTCATGAGCTCGTCGAGCAGCCGGTCGAACTGGTGCCCGTGAAACCCGAACGCCTCGAAGAAATGCCCGAGCCAGGGCAGGACCACGCAGCGAGTCGCGGTGCCGCCCTTCTCGAGCGCCGCGTGCAGCGCGCGCAAGTGGTAGGGCGGGAACACGTGATCCATCTCGCCGCCCACCAGGAGCACCGGGCTCTTGATCTGATCGGCGACGAAGAGCGGCGAGCGCATGCGGTAGGCCTCGTCCGGATCCTCGAACACCTCGCCGAAGAACTGCCGGTGATCGTCATCGACCGACGGCAGGAAGCCGCGCGACGCTCGCACGTGCGCGGCGAGATCCGCGAGCGGCGAAAGCGCCACCACCGCCTTGAAACGATCGTCGGCGGCCGCGGTGAGCAGTGCCGTCTGCGCGCCGCTCGAGTGTCCGATGAGCGCCACCGGCTCGGGGACCACGTTCTTGTCGACCAGGGTCGCGACCGCCTTGCGGATGGTTCCGACCGCCTTCGGTCCGGAGCGATCGTCGACACCTTCCGAGCCGAAGCCGCGCTGGTAGATACCCACCACGGCGAGCCCGGCGTCCACCAGCGGACGCGTCAGCCACTCGTAATCGGTGGGGAAAAGCGGCCGCCCGGGCACCAGGAACGCGGTGGCGCGAGGCGCCGCGTCGGGCCGATAGACCAGACAATTGACGGTACGTCGGTCGGGCCCCGGAAAGCTCACCGTTTCGGTGCGCATGGTCGTGCGAGGGTACCTGAGCGCGCTCGACGGTGTCCAGGAAGATCGCGGGTTTTGCGGCGCGAATGGCCGGCCCGTGTCTCGGTTCACTCGCTCCCGCGGCCGCGCGGAAGCGCGGCGCTTCGAGCGACGATCGGATGCGACGTGCTGGGGGCCGCGTCCGCGTCAACCGTCGAGCAGCGCCCGGAACGCCGCCTCGTCGAGGATGGCGACGCCGAGCTTCTCGGCCTTCTCCGCCTTCGAGCCCGGTCTTTCGCCGACCACCACGTAGTCGGTCTTCTTGCTCACCGCTTCGCTGACGCGGCCGCCGCGGGTTTCGATCGCGGCGCGGGCTTCGTCGCGGCTGAAGCCCGCGAGCGTGCCGGTGACCACGAACGCCTTGCCCGCGAGCGGCCGCGGCCGATCGGCGTCGGCCGACGGCTTGCCGAGGCCCGCGGCGCGCAGCGCTTCGACCACCGCGCGATTCCGCTCGTTGGTGAAGAACGCATGGATGCTGGCGGCGACCTCCGGTCCGACGTCGGGCACGTTCTCGAGCTCCTCTGCGGTGGCGTTCATGATCGCGTCGAGGCCGCGAAAGTGGACGACGAGCTGGCGCGCGGTGGCGCGGCCGACCTGGCGGATGCCGAGCCCCAGCACCAGCCGGTCGAGCGAGCGCTCGCGGCTCGCCTCGATCGCCAGGGCGACGTTGCCGGCGCTCTTCTCGGCCATCCGCTCGAGCTCGCCGAGGTCGGCCTCGGTGAGCCTGTAGAGGTCGGCGGGGCTCGCGATGAGCCGCTTGTCGACCAGCTGATCGATGAGCTTGGTGCCGAGCCCTTCGATATCCATGGCGTCGCGCGACGCGAAGTGGCGGATCGCTTCCTTCACCTGCGCCGGACACTGGGTATTCGGGCAGCGATACGCGACCTCGCCCTCGGGGTGCTCGATGGGTGTCGCGCACGACGGGCACACCTCCGGCATCTGGAACTCGCGTTCCTCGCCGGTGCGCTCGTCGGCGAGTACCCGCACCACTTCCGGGATCACGTCGCCGGCCCGTTGCACCATCACCCGGTCGCCGATCCGCACGTCCTTGCGGCGCACTTCGCCCAGGTTGTGGAGCGTGGCGCGGCTCACGGTGACGCCACCCACGTCGACGGGCTCGAGGTGCGCGACGGGAGTGAGCGTTCCGGTGCGCCCGACCTGCGCCACGATGTCGTTCACGCGCGTGGGCTCGGGGCGCGGCGGAAACTTGTAGGCGAGCGCCCAGCGCGGCGTCGAGGTGAGCGCGCCGAGCGAGCGCTGCTCGGCCAGCGAGTCGACCTTGATCACCACTCCATCGACCTCGAACGGTAGCGTGTCGCGCTCGGCGAGGATCTTCTCGCGATACGCGAGCACGTCCTCGATGGTCGTGACGCGCCGGCGCAGCTCGCTCACCGGAAAGCCCCACGCGGCGAGCGCTTCCAGGGACTCGTGATGGCTCGCGAGCGCGACACCCTCCACCTCGCCGATCGCGTAGGCGAAGAGCCGGAGCGGGCGCGACGCCGTGAGCTTGGGATCGAGCTGACGGATCGAGCCGGCCGCGGTGTTGCGCGGGTTCTTGTAGACCGGCTCGCCAGCGGCCACGCGCCGCGCATTGAGCTTCTCGAAGTCCTTGCGGCCGATGTAGACCTCGCCGCGCACGTCGAGGCGGCGCGGCACGCCGTGGCCGCCAGCTTCGTGCAGGCGCAGCGGGATCGAGCGCACGGTGCGCAGGTTGGCGGTGACGTTCTCGCCGATGGCGCCGTTGCCGCGGGTGGCGCCCAGCACGAACCGGCCGTCCTCGTAGATCAGGCGGATCGCGAGGCCGTCGATCTTGGGCTCGCACACGTAGGCGACCGGCTCGTCGACGCCGCGCTCGAGGAGCTTTCGCACCCGGGTATCGAACTCACGTACCTCCTCCTCGTCGAACGCGTTGGCGAGGCTCAACATGCCGCGACCGTGAGTGACGGGCTCGAACTCGACGAGCGGCTCGCCGCCGACCCGCTGGGTCGGCGAATCGGGGCGTGCGAGGTCCGGAAACTCGGCTTCGAGCCCTTGCAGCTCGCGGTAGAGGCGGTCGTACGCGGCGTCGTCGATCTCCGGATCGTCGAGCACGTAGTAGCGATGCCCGTGGTGGCGGATCTGGCGGATCAGCTCTTCGATTCGGGTCTCGGCCTGGGCTCGTTTCATGGCAGCGTTCGCGCAAGCGTCCGGTTGACGGAGGGGAGGGGTGCGCCGATACTCGCGCGTCCGCGTGAACTTACTTCACGTGCTTCTCGGACTTCACGCGCGCCGCGCCGAAGGTCTCATGCTGCCGCTTCGCGACACGATCACGACACGAACCACGCCGGTGGTGACGGTCGGGATCATCGCCGCCAACGCGGTGGCGTGGTTCTACGAGCTCGAGCAAGGCAGTCACATCGAGCGGTTCCTCGACCGCCACGGGCTCGTGCCGCAAACCTTCTTCTGGTACATGCACACGCATCCTCAGCGCCTCATCGGCTGGTTCGAGCCGGTGCTCACGTCGATGTTCCTGCACGCGAGCTGGATGCACGTCCTCGGCAACATGCTCTTCCTGTGGATCTTCGGCGACAACGTCGAGGACCGGCTCGGTCACCTGCGCTTCCTGGTGTTTTATCTCGCGTGCGGCGCGGTGGCGGCGCTCGGACAGGTGTTCCTGGTGCCGGACTCGGGTGTGCCGATGATCGGCGCCAGCGGCGCCATCGCGGGAGTGCTGGGTGCGTATTTCCTGTTCTATCCGCGCGCCCGCGTGCTGACCGTGGTGCCGATCTTCTTCTTCCTCCAGGTGATCGAGATTCCCGCCTTCTTCTTCCTGGGCTTCTGGTTCCTGATGCAGTTCCTGAGCGGCGCCGCGTCGATGCAGGGTGCCCACGGCGGCGCGGGTGTCGCGTTCGGCGCGCACGTCGGCGGGTTCATCGCCGGATTCATCCTCGGCCCGATCCTGGCGCGTCGCGGCCAGCAGCCCGCGCGCTACCCGACCCACGAAGTCTTCCACCCTTGGTGACACCGCTCAGTCTGCGGCGTAGCCCAGGGCCTTGAGGGTTTCCCGGCTGGTGCCGTCGAGGGTGGCGCGGGCGGTGGGGAACGATCGCGCCCTGCGCCTGGCGAGGATGGCGTCGAGCGCGGTGGACATGTAGAGCGCGCGCACCGGGCGAGCGTCGATCACGTTGCGGGTCTCGCCTGGATCGAGCGCGAGGTCGTAGAGCTCCACGTCCCGCTCGTGCGGATCGTCGATGTACTTCCAGCTGGCGTCGACGATCGCCTGGCGGCCCCAGCTCTCGATGCTGCGCGAGGTGAGAAGCCGCGCGGGCGGCTCGACGCCGTTCACGATCGAGTCGCTCAGGTCGATGCCGTCGACGGCCGGGTCGGCCTGGCGGTCTGATCCTGCTTCAGGCCTCGGCAGCTCGCCGCGGCGCGCGAGTGACGCCAGCGTCGGCAGCAGATCGACCGTCGAGACCGGCGTGCGCAGCACGCGCGGCTCGAGCGCCCAGCGCGCCGGCGGCCGGATCACCAGCGGCACCCGCACCATCTCCTCGTACACCGTGGTGTTGTGCAGCATCTGGCCGTGCTCGCCGAACGCCTCGCCGTGGTCGGCGGTGATCACCAGCAGCGTGTCGTCGTCGAGACCCGCGCGAGCGAGGGCATCCACCAGCTTCGAGAGACCGTCGTCCGCGTAGCGGTAGTGCTCGTCGTAGCGGTCGCGGGCGAAGCTCCGCTCGCCGTCGTCGAGGCCCAGCCGCAGCCGCGTGTAGATCGACTTCCAGGTGCCGATCAGGTCACCGCTCTCGGCGCTCGCGAACATGCCGCGAAAGGGAGGCGGCGCCAGGTACGGATGATGGGGCGGCAGCTCGTGGAGATAGACGAAGGCCGGCGTTCCCGAGTTCCGTGACAGAAAGTCGACCACCAGGTCGTTCAGCACCTCCGCGAACATCGAGCGCGCGCGCGGCACCTCGGGATCGAGCACCCGGGTGCGATCGCGGAACACTTCATGGACCTCGTCGAACTCGCGGAGTGCGCCGTACTCGAGAGCCGCGTTGGGATTGGCCACCACGGCGCAGGTTCGGGCACCCACCGCGTGGAACCGCCCGGCGACGGTCGGAACCTGCTCGCCGAGGCTGGTTTCACGCATCGTGACACCGGTTCGTTCCGGATAAAGACCGGTCAGGATCGCGGCGCTCGACGCGATGGTGTACGCGGCCGGCGCGTAGACGCGTTCGAAGCGTACACCGCGGCTCGCGAGCCGCTGGAGGAAGGGCGTGGTGGGCCGCGCGTAGCCGTAAGCGCTGGCGTGGAGCGCCGACGCGGCGTCGAGGATCACGAGGATCACTCGCTTCGGTGGCGAGATGCTGGCAATTGCCCGCGCCGGCCGCTCCGCCGCGCCGGGCGAAGCCTCGGCGTGCGCGACCTCGGACCGCGCGCTCCGGTAGACGAGCCTCGGCGACTCGATCCGCACTCGGGCTCCGGGTGTTCCCGTGACCCGGATGTCGACGACGCCCACCGGTTCGGCGCTCGCCCGCACCGGTCCGCGAGCCGCGCGTGGCTCCGGTCCGGCCGCCACGGTCGCGATGGGCGCGCTGACCGGTTCCAGATCGCGCACCACCGAGACGCTCACCTCGGCCGCTCCCACCGCGCCTGGCGAAAACACCTCCCCGGATGGCGCCAGCGCGGAAACTGCCGCGAGAAATCGTGCGGCACCGGGATGCCGGAAGGGAAGCTCGAGCAGCACCGGCGCGCGAACCAGCCACGCACCGGAATCGAGCCGCACGGCCGGTTCGGCGGGCTGGCGAATCACGGAGCCGCTCGAGTCGAGCGCCACGAGACGGATCCGGTAGACCCGCGCCGCCAGCGTGTGGGTGTCCGTGGCGCCAGGCTCGACGTCGACCGGGCGGCGCGCCTGCGCAAATCGCAGCGTGAGCTGGGGACGGCCGACGGAAAGCGCGTCGCCCGGAATCGGGACCGCGAGCGTCTGCTCATGGCGCCGGACCCGGAGCGGCTCGGTCGTCAGCACCCGGCCGCCGGCCAAGATCTCCAGCGTCTGCGCCTCTCCTTCCGGCACCGGTGCCGCTTGCAGCGCGATCTCGAGGCGTCGATTCCTGGGCTCCAGAATCGTGAGCGCGAGCGTGGCCTCGCGCTCCAGGACCCAGACTCCTCTCCGGCCGGCCTCCACGTCGGGCGGCGCCCAGCCGCTGCCGAGCGCGATCGGTGTCGCGACGGAATCGGGCGCGCCGTCGCCGTCCGGATCCCAGAGCGAGCTCTCGGTCACCACTCGAACCGGAGCTTCCGGCGAGACCAGATCGAGTGTGATGGTCGCCCGCCGGTCACACCCCGGCGTGACGGAGAGAGCGGCGACCGCCGCGAGCCACGCGAGAGCGGGCCCGAGCCTCACATCCCGACCGCGTGATAGCCGGCATCGACGTGCAGCACCTCGCCGGTGATCCCGGAGCCGAGCGGGCCGAGCAGCGCCAGCGCCGCGGACGCGACCTCGTCGGCGGTGACGTTGCGCTTGAGCAGCGATTTTTCCTCGTGGTGGTGGAGCATCTCGCGGAAACCGTGGATGCCCGCGGCGGCGAGCGTCTTGATGGGGCCGGCGCTGATGGCGTTGACGCGGATCCCGCGCGGACCGAGATCCTGCGCCAGGTAACGCACCGACGCCTCGAGGGCCGCCTTCGCGACGCCCATCACGTTGTAGTGAGGAATTGCCTTCTCGGCGCCGAAGTACGAGAGCGTGAGCACGCTCGCTCCGGGGCGCCCCTCGAAGAGCGGCAGTGCCGCGCGCGCCAGGGCGACCAGCGTGTAGACGCTCACGTCGAGCGCCACGCGAAAGCCCTCGCGATCGGTGGCCACGAAATCGCCGAGCAAGTCCTCGCGGCGCGCGAACGCCACCGAGTGCACCAGCACGTCGAGACCGCCCAGCGCCGAGCCGAGCTGGGTGAACGCCGCGGCGATCTCGGCGTCGGACGAGAGATCGCAAGGGATCATCGCGGCGGCGCCGATCGACTCGGCGAGCGGCCGAACGCGCTTCTCCAGCACCGCCCCCTGATACGTGAGCGCCACCTGCGCGCCCTCGTCGGCCAAGCGCTTGGCGATCGCCCACGCGATCGAGCGCTCGTTCGCGACTCCCACCACCAGGGCTTTCTTGCCGTCGAAGCTACCCATGGCTCATGGCTCCATCCGCTCGCCGGCGAAACCGATGACGCGCCGCGCACCCCGTCGGGCATTGCCGAACTCGACCGCGTCACCGGCGGCGGCTTCGTGCGCGGCTCGGTGCTCCTCGTCGGCGGCGATCCCGGCATCGGCAAGTCGACGCTGCTGATCCAG
>CAZYWA010000080.1:0-20731 GCA_964650975.1 uncultured bacterium | reverse complement strand
CCAGCGGCGCTCGGGCGGCTCGGCCGTGCGCAGCGCGATCTCGAGCGTCCCGACCTCGGTCAGGTGGGTGTCGAGACGTACCGCGACCTCGCCGGCCGCGGCGGCATCGGACGCGCCGCCGCGTGGGCCGGAACCACCGCCCAGCACGGCGCAGAGCGGGGGCAATGCTTCGAGGTCGTCGTTCACGTCGATGACCGAGCCGAGCGAATCCACCCGATCGCTCGTCGAGGTGAAGAGCGGAAACGCCACCGGCTTTCCCAGCAGCAGCTTGAGCGCGAGGCCCGGCACCTCGGCCTCGGCGCCCTCCTCCATGCCACGCGGCGCCACGCACACCGCGTGACGGCGATCTTCTTCTCCGGCGACCCCGATGTAGTACGAGCGCGCCGAGCCGCCGGTGATGCGCACGCCGAAACCGCGCCGCACCAGGCCGTGGTACGCGGCGCCACGCGCCACCGCGAGATCGAGCGATTGGTGCGTGAGCAGCGGGATCGGCTCGCCGGGAAACCAGCCGGCGAGCACCTCCGCGAGACGCTCCGTGACCTTCGGCCCGTTGAAGACCCCGCCGTTCAAGAGCAGCGCGTCCGGCCGCGGCAAACCGCTCACGATCGGAACTCCGGCGCGCGCGGCGGTGCCCGCGTGACGGCGCAGAAACGCGGCCACGTGCCGCGAGATCGCCGGATCGGCGGCGAAGGGCAGCGACAGCTCGGTGAGCGCCACGCGGCCGCGCTTCACCAGCTCGTCGCCTGGCGCGGCGCGAGGCAGGAACCCTTCGAGCAGGATCTCTTGCGCTTCCTCGCGGCCGAGCGGGTAGGACTGCGCGGCGCCCAGGAGCCGCGAGCCGCGGCCCACGACCGCCACGCCGTAGCTCTCCGGGCCCTCGACCGAGAGCAGCGTCTCCTTCGCGAGCCGCGCCGCTTGCACCAGACCCGACCAGCGAGTGGCATCGAGCGCCTGGTTCTTGCCGAAGAGCTTGAGCTCGACGTGACGTGCGATCGTCGCGTCCATGTTGTCGCCGCCCAGCATCAGGTGATCGCCGACGGCGATGCGCTCCAGGGTGGGCGTGCCACCGGCCGGGGGGCGCACCACGCGAACCAGCGTCAGGTCCGTGGTTCCGCCGCCGACGTCCACGACCAGCACCAGCCGCGCATTCCCGAGCGCGCGCTCGAGATCGTTCTCGTGGTGCTGCAGAAAATCGTAGAACGCCGCCTGCGGCTCCTCGATGAGGCGCAGCCGGCCGACGCGCGCCCGCTCCGCGGCCTCCACGGTCAGCTCCCGCGCCACCTCGTCGAACGACGCTGGCACCGTGAGGATCACGTCCTGCGACGCGAGCGGCGCCTCCGGATGCGCCTCGTCCCACGCGTTCCGCACGTGCTCCAGCACCCGCGCCGACGCCTCGACCGGCGAGAGCCGCGGCACCTCGTCGGCGGCGCCCCACGGCAGGATCGCGGCGGCGCGGTCGACGCCCGCGTAGGAGAGCCAGCTCTTCGCCGAGTAGACCAGTCGCCCGGGCACCTGGGCGCCCTGACGGCGCGCGAACTCGCCCACCGCCCAGTCGACGCTGGCGGCCGCGGCGGCGCCGCTCGCGCGATTCCACTTGAGCTTGGTGGCGCCTTCGATCAGCTCGCCTTCGGCCGGCGTGTAGAGAAACGACGGCAGCAGATCGAGCGCCGCGACCTCGCCCGCCGCGACCAGCTGGGTGATCGGAAACACCTCGACCTGCGCGCGATCGACCGGGCTCGACGCCACCACGGTGTGGGTGGTGCCGAGGTCGATCCCGACCACGAACTTGGGCTCGGCCATGGCCGCTACGAGCTCGACGCCATGTACACGTCCGGCCGGTGGACCTCGAGGAAGATCTCGGGACGTGCGAGCGGCCGGAAACCGAAACGGGTGTAGAGCGAGTGGGCATCGCGAGTGCCGAGGATCCAGCGCCGGAAGCCCTGCAAGTCGGGGTGCGCCATCACCTGCTCGACCAGCCACTTCGAGAGCCCGCGGCCGCGGTGCTCGGGGAGCACGAACACGTCACCCAGATAGCCGAACGTCGCGTAATCGGTGATCACCCGCGCGAAGCCCACCTGCTCGCCGCTTTGCTCGACGTAGAGCCCGAAGCAGCACGATCCGCGCACGCTGCGCTCGACGGTCGAGCGCGGGATCCCGGCGGCCCAGTACGAGGTCTCGGAGAGGAACCGATGGATCACGTCGAGGTCGAGGCGCTTGGGATCGGTGCTCACCCGATATCCGTCGCGACGGGCCTCGATCGGCGCCGGATGCATGATCGTTCTCCCGATCTCTCGACGCGGCTCGCTCGGCGAGCGATCACTCGACCCGCACGTTGTAGTGGAGCTTCCAGCGCTTCTGCGTCGCCTGCTCGACGGCGGAGAGCTCGAGGGTTCCCACCTCGGTGACGCGCGCGTGGAGCTTCACCGGCACCACGCGACCGGCGTCGCCCTCGAGCTCGGTCTCGATGGGCGGAAGCTCGTCGAGGCCGGCGCCGTTCGCGATCACGGTGGCCACCTGATCCTCGCGCCGTGTCGACGAGCCGAAGAAGCGGAACGCGGCCGGCTCGCCGACCACCAGACCCATCGCCTGCGGCAGCTCCACCTCGGTGCCCTCCTCCATGCCGAACGGCGCCACGCACACCGCGTCGATGCGCGGCGGGATGCCGGGAACCGCGAGCTCGGCGCGCTCGATCCCCACGTAATAGGCGCGCGCCGTGCCGCCGCGGATGCGGATGCCGCGTCCGTGCCGGACCCAGCCGTAGTAGGCCGCACCGCGCGCCACCGCGAGATCGGGATCGTCGCCGACCAGCACCTTGACCGGCTTGCCGCCGTCGGTGGCGAGCCAGCCGTCGAGAATCGTGGATACCCGCTCGCGCAGCAGCGTCGAGCGCATCACCCCGCCGTTGAAGAGCAGCGCGGTGGGATGGAGGAAGCGCTTGCCCTTCATGCTGACCTTGCCGGCGAGCGATTCGGGAGTGCGATTCTCGAGACCCAGGAATGCGGCGAGATGGCGGGTGATGCCGGCGTCGGCCGCGTAGGGGAGGCCGAGTGTGGTGAGACCGGTGCGGCGCGGCTTGGCCGGGCGCTCGGCCGCGTCGATGCGTGGGAAGAAGCCGTCGAGCAGCGTCGCGTCGAGCTCCGCGCGGGTGAGCTCGGTACGAATCGTGCCGCCCACCAGCTTGCTGCCGCGGCCGGGAACGACCAGCGGGTGAGTGGCAGCCTTGGCATTTTCGAGCAGCGCTTCCTTGGCGGCGCGACAACCGTAAGCGAGCGACCGGAATTGCCAGTCGTCGAGCGTCTTCCCTTGCGCTTCGAGCTTGGCGCGCACCGCGTAGGCGAGCGCCATGTCCATGTTGTCGCCGCCCAGGAGGATGTGATCGCCGACCGCGACGCGATCGAGGACCAGCGAGCCGCCTTCCTCGCTCACCGCGATGAGCGAGAAGTCGGTGGTGCCGCCGCCCACGTCGCACACGAGGATCAGCTCGCCCGGCTCGACCTGCTTTCGCCACGAAGCGCTGTGACCGGAGAGCCACGCATAGAGCGCTGCTTGCGGCTCCTCGAGCAGAGTCAGCCGCGCGCCGAGACCGGCCTGCTCCGCGGCCTCGACGGTCAGATCGCGGGCCACCGCGTCGAACGACGCCGGCACGGTGATCGCGAGATCCTGGGCTTCGAGCGGTGCCTCGGGATGCGCCTGATTCCACGCTTCACGGAGGTGGCTCAGATAGCGGGCCGACGCGGCCACCGGTGAGACCTTGGGAACCTCGTCGGGCGCGGCCCACGGCAGGATCGCGGCGCGGCGATCGACTCCGCCGAACGAGAGCCAGCTCTTGGCTGACGACACCAGCCGCGCCGGCACCGCCGCGCCGCGGTCGCGCGCAAGCGCGCCGACCGCGAAGCCGCGCGCCGCGTCCCACGGGAGACCGAGGGACCCGGCCGGCAAATCGGTCTCCGCGGGCAGATAGAGAAACGAGGGAAGCAAGGGACGCTCGGCCACCTCGCCGGGGTTCACTACCTGGGAAATCGAGAACGCCGCCGGCGCGCTCGCTCGATCCTCGGCGAGTGGCAGCGACGCGATCCCGCAATTGGTGGTGCCGAGATCGATGCCCACCGCGAAGGTCGCGTCAAGGTCGGCGGAGGCGGCTTTCCTGGACGCCACGAATCAGACCTCCACCTCGGCCGGAGCCACGATCGATACGTCCTGTCCGGCCGGCGGACTGGGCAGCTTCACGTCGGTGGCGCGCCAGCCGTGATGGGCGAGCTGGCCGCGCGCCGGCAGCTTGCCGGTCACGTTGCCGGTGAGACGGATGAGCGCGGGATCGAAATTCTCGGCGACCGTGATCGGGTCGCCTTCCTTTTCGTTCCTCACCGGCTCGAGCCTGAAGTATTGACGCAACGACTTCCGCACGCCGTCGTGGACCACCCGAGCGGCGGCTCCCACCTCGGCGTCCGAGAAGGACGCCACGTCCTCCTCGACGAAGTCCACGAAGCGTCCGTCGCGTTGCAGGATCGCGAGCAAGTGGAGCGCCGAGGCATGATCGGGCGGCCGCGGCGGCTCGGGAGCGACTCGCTTCGGCTCGGGTTTCGCGTCCTTTCCCTTGGGCGCGGCCTTCGCGACCGGCGCGGGTGACGGCGATGAAACCGCTCGGCTCGTGGTGGGCGGCTCGGCGCCGGCGGGCACCACTTCTCCGCCCTGGAGCAGCGCGTCGACCTCCCACGCCAGCGAGCCGTCGTCGAACAGCAAGTACCACTCGAGCCCCATCACCAGCCTGAGCCGCTTCAGAAATCCGAGCTTCGGCTTGTCAGCCATCGCGGCCTCCCCACGAAAACGTGCGCACGGCGCGCGTCGAGCGCACGCCGGCGCGGCACTCCATACCCTCCGCGTGGCGACCACTCCAAGCGCGGCGGGCCGCTGGTACCGGTCAGATGGACGGGGAGGCAGGGATCGGCGCGACCGCGGCGACGCGCTCGAGCTCCACGATGAGCGTACGCAGCTCGCGGCGCACGGCCAGGCCGTACTCGTGGAAGTGCTTGTGCATCAGCGCGAAGCTGACCGCGCGCCGGAACGCCGAGGGCCGGCGCACCAGCGTCTCGCCGAGCATGCGCAGCGTCATCCACGCGCGACGCGGTCCCGCGCGCAGCACGCAGCTCCACAGCGTGCGCAGGAAGACTCCCACTTCCTCGGGGCCGGACGCGATCCGCGCCTTGATCCCCTCGCCGTGCTCGAGGATGAAGGCCATCGCGCGAGTGCGGTAGTTCCCGTAGTCGTAGAGCCGCTCGAGCAGCCGCTCGTACCCTTGGTAGAGCTCGAGACGCGACATCCCGGCCGGCAACACGTTCGAGAACACGAACTGGTCGCCGGTGTACTCGGAATCGAGCCGCCCCTCCGCCGCGAGGCGGTGATGAAGCGGCGTCTGCGGGAGCGCGTTCAGGAGCCCGGTCATGGACACCGGGATGCGCGCGTCCTGGATGAACTGGAACTGCTCCTCGAAGATCGAGGTGTCGTCGGCGTCGAAGCCCACGATCATCCCCGCCATGACCTCGATGCCGGCTCCCTGGATCCGGTGCACCGACGACACGATGTCCTCGCGCAGGTTCTGGTGCTTGCTGGTCTCCGCGAGGCTCGCGGCGCGCGGCGACTCGATACCCACGAAGAGCGTCGTGAAGTTCGCCAGGCGCATCAGGTCGAGCAGCTCCGCGTCCTGCGCCAGGTTGATCGAGGCCTCGGTCATGAGCTCGATGGGATGGCCGCGCTCGGCCTGCCACGCGGCCACCGCGCGCAACAGCTCCTTCGCCTGCTTCTTGTTGCCGATGAAGTTGTCGTCCACCACGAACACGTTCGGCACGCCCAGCTTCTGCAGCTCCTCGAGCTCGGCCATCACCTGCACCACCGGCTTGGTGCGCGGGCGGCGGCCGTACATCACGATGATGTCGCAGAACTCGCAGGTGTACGGACATCCGCGGCCGAACTGGATGGGCATGCTCCGGTAGCGGTCGAGCTTCAGCAAGTCGAAGCGCGGCACCGGCACGCCCACCAGGGAAGGCATCTCCCCGGTCCGGTACTCGGCCCGCCAGCTGCCGCTCTCCACGTCACGCAGGAACTCGCACCACGTCTCCTCGGCCTCGCCGACGAACACCACGTCGGCGTGATCGCGGAGCTGCTCGGGGCAGAGCGTCGCGAACGGACCGCCGACCACCACTTTCTTCCCTCGAGCGCGGAACTCGTCGAGGATCTCGAGCATCCGCTGGCGGTGCACGATGTAGCCGGTCACTCCCACCCAGTCGGCGTCGGTGTCGAAATCGATCGGCTCGACGGTCTCGTCGCAGAGCACCACTTCGTGGTGGGCGGGAGTCAGCGCCGCGAGCGTCGGCAGCGCCAGATTGGGAAAGGTCGCGCGCTTGCCGAGCGCCGGAAGGATTCGATCGAAGGTCCAGAAAGATTCGGGGTTCTTCGCAGCAACCAAGTACAGCTTCATCGATACCTCGTGGGACACCGCCCGCAAACGTTGGGGCGCGCCAGGTTTCTAACCTACAGGTTACTTGCTTCGAAGCAAGCGGACTGACTCAGAGATGTCGTTTCGCTGATGGTGCGCTGACAGCCGGCGCACCGGGAGCCGCCGTGGCGGGGTGTGGTAAAGGTGTTGCGTGATCGGCCCGAATCACGAGAAAGCGCTCGCAACGGGACTTGCTGCCACCCTCGGTGCGGCTCTGCTCGCGGGCCTCGGCTGCGCCGGAAACTCCGGTGGACAAACGGCGCCGCACACCGTCCATGGTTGCAGCCCGCTCGCCGCGAATCAGTGCGTGACGCCCTTCCCCAACGCCTGGTTCGAGGAGGCGGACTCGACCACCGCCACCGGGATTCACGTGACGTTCCCGAGCGGCACGTTGCCCAGGAACTCGAAGGGCGTGGGGGTCGAGCAGGCGGCGTTCGGCACGATGGACGGGTACTCGCCCTCGACCGAGATGGTGGCGTGGTTTCCTGAGGGCGTGGACCCGGGCGGGCTGACGCCGGCCGACCGCGGCGCCGACTCGCTCGATCCCACGAACCCGATCGCCGTCGTCGACCTCGCGGCCGAGGCGCGGGTGCCGTTCTTTTCCGAGGTCGACGCCAACGCCACCGGCGACCAGCGTCAAGCGCTGCTCGTCCATCCGCTGGCTCGGCTCGCGCCGAATCACCGTTACGCCGTCGCGATCCGCAACACGCTACACGATCGCTCCGGTGCGCCGCTCGCAGCCGGAGGCGACTTCGCCGCCTGGGCCGCGGGACGCCTCCCACGTAGCTCAGCGCTCGCCGAGATCGCCGATCGGCTGGACGCCGACGCCACGGTGTTCGCGAAGCTCGGCATCGAACGCTCCTCGCTGGCGCTCGCCTGGGATTTCGACACCGCGAGCGAAGCGCAGTCGACGCGCCGCTTGCTGCACATGCGCGACGACGTGCTCGCGGCGGCCCCGCGCGGGCTCGGGTACCACGTCGGCTCGGCGGTCGACCCCGACCCCACGGCCGACGCCGACGCGTTCCGGATCGTGAACGGCACGTTCCAGTCGCCGTCGTTCGAGACCGGTCCCGATCCGTCGCTGCTCCATCTCGGCCCCGACGAGATCCCGATCATGGGAGATCCCGCCAACTGGCCGTTCACCGCGATCATCCCGCGCTGCGCGGCGGCGGCGTCCGAGCCGGTGCCGTTGCTCATCGTCGGGCACGGTCTCTTCGACACCGCCGAGTCCGAGCTCATGGCCGACCGCTACCTGCTCGAGGATCTGTGCATGGTCGGCATCGGCACCGACTGGCCCGGCGTCACCACCCGCGACGAGCTCTTGATCGGCATCCAGGTGCTTCCGGACGTGAACAGGTTCGGGCTGCTCACCGAGCGCCTGATGCAAGCCCACGCGAACTTTCAGGTGCTCACCCGCTTGGCACTCAACGCGCTGGCCGACGATCCGGCGTTTTCAGTCGGCGGCCGGCGCTCGTACGACACCACCCATGCCTACTACTACGGCGCCTCGAACGGCGGCATTCAAGGAGCGACGTACCTGGCGCTCTCACCCGACATCGAGCGCGGCATCCTCAACGTGCCGGGCGCCGACTGGAACCTGATGATGTGGCGCTCGTCGCACTTCTCGCTGGCGCTCTTCGTGCTCGACGCCTTCTATCCCGACAAGCTCGACCAGCAGTTGCTGGTGGCGCTCTCGCAATCGCTGTGGGATCAGACGGATCCGATCGAGTTCGCGCCTCACCTCGCCGATCCGTTTCCCGGCGTGCCGGGTCCGAAGCAAGCGGTGTTCCAGGAATCGCTCGGCGACGCGCAGGTGCCCAACGTGGCCACGCGCGTCGAGATGCGCACGCTCGGCATTCCCGGGCTGGCGCCGCTCGTCGAGCCGGTGTTCGGCATCACCGAGGCGAACGGACCGCTCTCGGGTCTCGTCTACACCCAGTGGGACGTGAAGCCGACACCGCTGCCGCCCGCGAGCGACGTCCGGCCCGACGACAACCAGGCGCACGAAGCCGTGCGCCGCCTCCCCGCCGCGATCGAGCAGATGCGGCGCTTCCTGCGCCCCGACGGTCAGGTCGAGAACACCTGCGGCGGTGCTTGCGTGTACCCGGTCTCGACGCCGTGAGCGCCAAACCGCCCGACGCTCCCAAGCGGCCGCACGGACCGCCGCCGCTCAAGGCGTTCGAGTACCAGCTGCCGGGCGGCTGGCGGGTGCTCGCCGGTCGCAGCGACGCCGACAACGAACGCTTGAGCCTCAAGATCGCGCGGCCCGACGATTGGTGGTTCCACGTGCGCGGCATGCCGGGAAGCCACGTGGTGCTCCAGGTGCCGCCGGGCGAGGACCCCGATCGCGAGACGATCGAGCGCGCCGCGGCCGTCGCCGCGTATCACAGCAAGGCGCGCGCCGGCGGCGTGGTCGCGGTGTCGGGGACGCGAGCTCGCTTCGTCACCAAGCCGAGCGGCTCACCGGTCGGGACGGTTCAGATCCGGAAAGAGATCGTGCTCAAGGTGCGTCCCGCTCCCGGCGACGAGATCACCGCACCCGGCAACCCTGCGCCGCGGTCATGAACGCGGCGTCGTCGTCGTCGACCGCGCCGCTCCGGTCGAGATCGGCGCCGCCGCACCAGCCGTTCTTGGGCTTGCACGAGAGGCCGGCGAACTGGGCACGCGCGCCATCGAACGCGGAGCTGTCGGCGTCGTCGACCGCGCCGCTCGCGTCGAGGTCGGCGCGGGCGCAGCCGGCGAGCGCCCACGAGCAATCGAGCACCGTCGGCTCGAACGTGCACATCGGGATCTCGCGCCACAATTCCACGGCGCCGAACCAGTCGTAGCGGGTGTTCGGGATGGCGTGGAAGGCGCCGTCGAGACCGACGGCCTCGTAGCCGTCACCGGCGCGTCGCACCGGCGGCCCGGCGGAGAAGCGGTCGAGATAACGCTGCTGATCCTCGACTTTGGCACCCGCGAATGCGCCCTGCACTTCCGCGGCGAGCGTGGCGTCGTCGACCAGGTCCGCGGCCGGCGTGTCGTCGCGCTCGAGCGTCTGTTCGTAGCGTCTCATCTGGTCGAGACCGGTGGCGAAACCCTGGAGATCGAAGTCGGCGTTCCCGACGCCCGCGATGTGCGCGATGACCGAGGCCTTGTAGATCTGGTCGCTCGCGTACGCAGCCAGGTTCGGATCGGCCCCTTCACCCTGCTCGTAATCGAGTAACAGCTTCGCGGTTCGGCGGTGCGCCTCGACGATGTGGTAGGTCGTCGCCTTCGCCGCCTCGCGCAGCTCCGCGTTGCCGGTGACGCGCGCGTAGTAGACCAGCGCCGCGGCGCTCTTCTCGGGCTGATCGAAGGCATCGCTCAAGTTCTGCAGCAGATCCGCGGTCGAGGCGCCCTGGGTGTCGAGCAGGTGGCCGAAGAGATCCCACAGATCACCGTTCCCGATCTTCAGATCGAGCAGATCGCCCCACGAGAGGCCGATGTAGGCATCGTCGATCGAGGTGCAGTGCTTGGTGAGCTTGGGCGGCGGAAGCCCGATCGAGATGAACAAGTCCTGGACGGCGAGCACCTCGTAGGACTCGGGCGCCTCGACGGTGTCGGTGGGCGAGGTGAGCCCCTGCGAAGAGAGCGCCTTCGCCATGTAGGACATCTGGCACGAGTTCATCGAGCCGAGCCCGTCGATGCCCTCGTACGTGCCGTCGGGGCGGCGCGCGCCGCCCACGATGAGCTGGCTCTCGTCGTAGGCCTTGAACTCGCTCACCGTCATCAGGTTGTAGCCGTAATGGAGCACCGAATCGCCGATCCGCTGTCCCGACGCCCACGCCTTGGCGCACGACGCGCGCAGGTCCTGGTCGGCGTCCGGGTCGTCCATGCACTGGCGCGCCGCGAAGTAGCCGAAGGCGTAGTCGGGGAAGTTGTCGCGGGAGTTGTGATTGCCCCAGAAATAGCCGCGAAACGGGCCCTCCTGGCTCACCATGAACGACGAGCAGCAGTCCGAGACGCGCAGGTATTTGGGCAGCTCGGCGAACACGAAGGTGAGCGCGAAATCGCCGGTCGAGAGCAGCGGCTCGACGGTGAAGTAGTAGTCGGACGGGTCGGCGCGATAGACGTAGCGCGCGTCGGAGAAGAACGTGTCGACGATCTCGCGCTCGAGCGCCGGATCGTAGGCCTCGGCCGGCTCGACCGCGGCGCCGTCGTGGGTGCGCGTCACCGTGTGCGCGGGACCGTCGATCGTGAGCGTGAAGCCCGGTTGCCACTCCCGTGAGGTGAGCCCGGGAATGCCAGCGATCGCTTCGGCGACGTAGAGGCCTTCCATCATCCGCAGCACGGAGAGCGAAAGATCGCGCGTACGCGTCAGCCGGTACGCCTGGTAACCCTGGAACGCGGCGGCGCCGATATCGTTGTTGTCCTCGGGATGGAGCACGTCCTCCCAGCTCTCGCCTTGCTTGTTGAGGTAGGCGTGGCCGAGGGTCATCGCCGGGACCACGTCGTCGACCAGCAGGAAGCGGTTGTGGGCGAGCGCCACCCGCGCGAGCCGCTCGGCGTAGAAGAGCCGGAACGCGTCGGCCTTGGCGCTGGGATTCACCCACGGCGTGAACGCGGATTGCTCGGCTGGCCGCGCGGGCGTTCCCGCGGGGCCTCCTCCCGAGCAGCCGGTGCCTGGCGCGGCCGCGATTCCCACGACGGCACCGAGCACGACGGCGTGCAGCGCGCGTGCGCGTCCTGGCCGGGGGAGCGAGCGACGGGCGTTCACGATCGGGCGTCAGTGGATCACGCAACCCTGGGCGGCGTCCATGAATCCTCGGTCCCGTTCGTCGACGGCGCCGCTCCGATCGAGGTCGGCGCCGCCGCACCAGCCGTTCTTGGGCTCGCATACCCTCGCGCGCGTAGCTCGGCACGTTTCCCACCGGAAACACGATCCATCGTGCGCACGCCCCGATCCGCTACCCTGTCTCCATCGATGTGTGTCATCTTCCCGCGCAAGCTCGTGACTGGAGCGAGTCTCATGAATACGCCTCGTGTTCGGTGGTTCGCGCTCGCCACGGTGTTTCTCACCGCCTGCGCCACCGGCGGCAGCCCGTTCGCGTCGGGCAACACCGACAACCACGCGCCGATCGCCAACGCCGGTCCCGACCAGAGCGTGGCGACCGGCTCGGTGGTGACGCTCGACGGCAGCCAGAGCTCGGATCCGGATTCCGATCCGCTCACCTACACCTGGACCTTCAGCTTGGTTCCACGAGGCAGCACGGCGCAGCTCTCCGACGCGACCGCGGTGCGGCCCACGTTCACCCCCGATCTGGATGGCGAGTACGACGTGGACCTGGTGGTGAACGACGGCAGCGTCGCGAGCGCGCCCAGCACCGTGAGCATCACGGCGAGCGGCACCCTCACTCCCCCGGTCGCGAACGCCGGCCACGACCAGAACGTGCAGATCGGCAGCACCGTGACGCTCGACGGCCGCGGCAGCACCGATTCGAACGGCCAGCCGCTCACGTTCGCATGGACCTTGACCTCGATCCCCGCCGGGAGCAGCGCCGCCCTCACCGGCGCGGACACCGCACAGCCGACCTTCGTGGCCGACCTGACCGGTGACTACACCGCCGAGCTGGTGGTGAACGACGGCCAGAGCGACAGCACCCCGAACGACGTCGTGATCACGGCCTTCGCGCAGAACGTGCCGCCGGTCGCGAACGCCGGGCCCGATCAGACCGCCACGGTGGGGAGCACGGTGACGCTCGACGGCACCCAGTCGAGCGATGCCGACGGCGACCCGCTCACCTACGCGTGGGTGCTCGCATCCGCTCCCGCGGGAAGCACCGCCGCCCTGACGGGCGCCGACACCGCGCATCCCACGTTCTCGCCGGACCTGCCTGGCGACTACGCCGTCTCGCTCACGGTGAACGACGGCAGGGCCGCGAGCGCCCCGGACACCGTGATGGTGACGGCGAACGCCGTCACCACCAGCGGCTGCGTCGCGGCACCGGACCTGGTGCTCTGCGATGCACTGGACGGCTCGACCGTGGGAGCGCAGAGCGGCGGATCGTTCACCGGCGGTGGGTGGAAATCGCCCGGGCAGATCGCGTGGGACGTGGGCACCGAGCTTTCGCAAGGCGCCTTCGCCGCGGATCTCGACAACTGGGATCCGTCGAGCACCAGCACCGAGTTCGACGGTGACCAGGACCACATCCTGAACATGTACCAGGCCTCTCACGGCTCGATCGACGCGGCCGGCCAGGACCACACCGGTTACTTCAACGTGCGCTGCGGCGCGGGTTACGACGGCCTCTTCAAGTTCATCTCGAGCGGCAACGGCTTCGACGACCGGATCGAGACCCGGCTCTCGCCGCCCAACGGTCCGATCGATCCGCAAGCCACGCACACGGTGCGGGTCGAGTGGACTCCCGCGGGCGCCGTGTCGGTGCTGGTCGACGGCCATCTGCTCACCACCCAGACTCATCCGCACCCGGTCACCTTCCGTTACGTGTTCGTCGGCTCCGACTCGAGCGGCGCCGCGTACGGTCAGATGAAGGACGTGATCTTCAAGAACGTGCGGGTCTGGGACTCCCCGGATGGCGGACGGATCTCGGCGGCGGCGCGTCGCTGATTCGCGCGGGAAAGCGCACACCGATGACGGAGCCCGACCCCTCGCTGACCGGAGCCTTGCTCGGGCGTCCGGCGATCGACGCGCTGCGATCGTTCCTCGAGCTCTGGCACGGGCTCGACCTCACGGACCCGCGCTGGAACATCGACGGGGAGATGCCGCCGGGGCTGGCGCTGCTCTTGCCGCACGAGCGCACCCTCTGCCGGCAAGCGCATCTCACCCTGCCGGAGCCGGATCTCACCGATCCCACGCGCTGGATCTTCTGCGTCGAGAAGCGCGGCGAATGGCAGTGGAGCTTCCAGCCCGACGGCAGCGCCAATCCGCCGATCGCGTCGAGCGACGGATCGCCGGAGTGGCAGACCGAAGCGCTCAGCCTCGACGAGTTCCTGCTGACGCTCGCGATCCGCGAGTCGACGGTGCTCGGCTCCTATCGTTTCGGCGGCTACACCGGCCTGGTCGCGCCGGCGCAGCTCCAAGCCGTGCTCGGCACCCTGGAAGCCGTCGCGGCGCCGTGGCGGTTCCACGCCATCCGCTGCTACGTATCCCGCGACGTCATCGCGTTCACCAGCTCCGGCAACGGCCAGCAGCTCAGGCTCTACGTCGCCGCCAAGGGCGCCGAGCCACTGCGCTTCCTGAACGACATCATCCGCGCCGACCCGCTCCCGTGGGAGGAAATCCGCGTCGACGGCAAGGAGCGCTACCCGATCGACGGGTTTTGAACGGGCGCCTCCGGCGCAGGCTCGCTCTCGACGAGGCCGCTCCAGCGGCGGTGGTTGCGGGCGGCGCGCAGGAAGAAGTCGAGCAGCACGCCGTGGCGGCGCAGGGCACGGTGGTAGCGGTGCGGCTCGAGCGGGTTGAACACACCGCCCGAGGCGAACAGCTGGCGCGGGTCCTTGCGCACCCACTGCCAGCTGCCGATCTCGAGCGTCCAGGGCAGAAAGAGGCGCTCCGGGTGTTGCTCGCGATGCAGGTCGTAGAGGTGATCCCAGAGATCGCCGTGAGTCGTGTAGGAAACGTGCTGAGGCTCGACGCGATACGGGTGATAGGGGTGAGTGCGGTCGAGCAGGTCCTCGAGCGCCTTCACCTGCGGCATGGAAGGAAGCGGCTGGTCGGTCTTCGCGTACGGGTACCAGAGCCGGTCCACGCGGCCGAAGCCCGAGTGTACGTCGAGCATCAGCGCCGCGGGCGCGGTGAAGATCTCGCGCTCCACCAGGCTCACGATCGCGCGCGCCTCGAGCTCCATCTCGCCGGGCTTGCCCCGGTACCACGGCAGATGACGGGTGATGCGGTGCCCGCCGACCAGGAACGGTGTCTCGACCTCGGCGTCGACCGGCGCGTTCCGCATCAGGTCGACGCCGTTCGGGTTCGAGCGGCGCCGCATCCACATGCCGCCCGGGTTGACCACCGGCACCGCGATCACCCGGCACTTGCGCAGCAGCCGCCGCGAGTCCTTGTCCCAGCGCAGCCGTTCGACGAGGCTTTCGAGCCAGGTGAGGACCACGTGAGTGCCGATCCGCTCGATGCCATGCACACCGCCGAAAAGCGCGAACACCGGACGAGCCGCATCGTCGGCACCGAGCCGGCAGACGAGCAGCGGGAGAGAGCGATCGCCCCAAGCGACCGTGGCGAGCGTTTCCACGCGCAGGAAGTCCGGCGCGGCGTCGCGAAGCGCCTCGATGCGCTCGATCTCGGGCAACCCGTCGCCGCGCAGCAGCGCGCGCATCGACACCCGAGCGTGCGCTCGCGCGCCGTGTCGCGGCGCTTCCAGATGAGCCACGAGCGCAGGATCGTGGGCGCCGATGGCGTTTCCGTCACGCGCAGGTGCCGGTTGATGGACGCGCTCGATGAGTGATGCGGAAGAACGCGATCGAGTAGCGGCGGCGGAGGCCCTCACGCGCGCGGATCCGGCCGGGCCCGGCGCTTCGCTGCCGAGCGCGCCACGCCCGATGCGCACCTACGCGCTGCGCACCGACCTGCCCGGCACCCGGCCCGCGCGATCGGGAATCGACCTGGGTGCCGCGCTCAACGAGGCGCAGCTTCGCGCGGTGGCGGCCGGCGACGGACCGCTCTTGATCGTGGCCGGTGCCGGCACGGGCAAGACCCGCACGCTCATCTATCGCGTCGCACGCCTCGTCGAGTCGGGTGTCCCGCCGGAGTCGATCTTGCTCCTCTCGTTCACCCGCAAGGCGGCCGAGGAGATGCTGCGTCGCGCGGCGGTGCTGGGCGTGACCGGTGTCGAGCGCGTGCAAGGCGGCACCTTTCACTCCTTCGCCAATCACGTGCTGCGCCAGTACGGCCTCAAGCTCGGCCTCAACCCGAGCTTCACGATCCTCGACGAGGGCGACTCCGAGGATCTCGTGGGCCTGCTCCGCACCGAATCCGGCTTCGCCGGCAAAGACAAACGTTTCCCGCGGAAGCAGACCATCCGCCGAGCCTTCTCGCGCTCGATCAACTGCGTCGTGCCGCTGCCTCAGGTGCTGGAGCGCGACTATCCGCACTTCGCCCACTTCACGCCGGAGCTCGTCGCCCTCTTCGAGCGCTACGAGCGCTACAAGCTCGCGCACCACATGGCCGATTACGACGACCTGCTGCTGCTCTTGAAGGCGCTCCTGGTGCGGGCACCGGAGGCGCGGAAGGAGCTCTCGCAGCGCTATCGGCACGTGCTGGTCGACGAGTACCAGGACACCAACCGCATCCAGGCGGACATCGTGCGCTTGCTCGCGGACACCCACTCGAACGTCACCGTCGTCGGCGACGACGCGCAGAGCATCTACTCGTTCCGCGGCGCCGAGGTGCGAAACATTCTCCAGTTCGCCGACCGGTTTCCCGGCGCCACCACGGTGACGCTGGAAGAGAACTACCGCTCGGTGCAGCCGATCCTCGACTTCACCAACGCGCTCATCGCCGCCTCGCCGGTGGCGCTCACCAAGCGCCTCTGGAGCCACCGGCGCGAGGGATCCGGCGCGGTGCTGGTGCGCGCGATGGACGAGTACGAGCAATCGCGGTTCGTAGTGCAACGCATCCTCGAGCTACGCGAGGAGGGCGTGCCGATCGACCGCATCGCGGTGCTCTTTCGTTCGAGCTACCAGGCGTTCGACCTGGAGCTGGCGCTCGGCGAGGCCGGCATCCCGTTCGTGAAGCGGGGCGGCTACAAGCTCATGGAGACGGCACACGTCCGCGACGTGATCGCGCACCTGCGGGTGGCGCGGAACCCGAGCGATCGGGTGGCGCTGTTGCGCATGCTGCTGCTGGTCGACGGCGTCGGGCCCGCGAAGGCGCAGTCGATCGGCGAGCGCGTCACCGCGACCGGCGACCCCGCGTCCGCGATCGCCGAGCACGTCCGCGGACGCCACGGTGTCGCGGCTTCCCGCCTCGACCAGCTGGCGCAGCTGATGACGGCTCTCACGCGCGGCACGCTGACGCCCGCCGAGGCGATCGAGCGCACGCTCGAGCACTACCGGCCGATCCTCGAGGCCCGCCACGACGATCACCCGAAGCGCATCCGCGACCTCGAGCACCTGATCGCGATCGCGCAACGCTTTCATTCCCTCGACGAGTTCCTGGCCGATCTGGCCCTCGAGCCGCCCAATCAGAGCGTCGCGGGCGCTGCCCCCCGCGACAGCGACGACGAGCTGCTGGTGCTCTCCACCATCCACTCGGCCAAAGGCCTCGAGTGGCACACGGTGTTCGTGATTTGGGCGCTCGACGGACGCTTCCCGAGCTTCATGTCGCTCAATGACCCGGCGCAGCTCGAGGAAGAACGCCGGCTGCTCTACGTCGCCGCCACCCGCGCCCGCGACCAGCTCTACATCACCTACCCGATGAACGTGCCGGACCGCGCCTCGGGCCGCATCCTGACCGAGCCCAGCCGGTTTCTCTCCGACGTGCCCACGCAGCTGATCGAGCACGTGGCACTCGTCGAGGCGCCGCCGGTGCCGGGGCGAGGCGCCCTGCCGGCCGCGGCGACCGCCAGCACCGAAGACGACGTTTCCTTCTGAGGGCGCGCGAGCGGTAACCGGCCCGAGGGCCTTGCGCGCGGAGGGCCCGCGTGCTCCAAACGGCGTCCCTGAATCGATCGATCACACCGAAGCTTCGGACGCGAGGGACCGGGTCCCTCCGAACAACCAGGGCTGGCAGTCGGAGGGCTGCGGTCCCTCGCAGCCGAAGCTTCCAGCTTGCCGGAAGTGGGATCGAGCCGAGCCACCAGCGCCGGCCAGCTTCGCGTGACTTCGCGGTCGGTGCGCGGCATGATCGGCGCCCGAGCGGTCGAGCGTCCCCAAACAGCGTCGATGTCCTCGAATCGGGCACCCTCGACACGGCTCGCGTCCGCCGCGACCCTGGTCGCCGTGCTGGCGCTCTCGACGTCCGGTTGCGGCGGCAGCGCTCACGGCGCAGCGGCGCCGACTCCCGAATCCGGCTACGCGATCACGATCGGCGCTCGCGAGATCGTCCTCGCGTCCGATGACGCGACCGCGCGCTTCGATCGGCAAGCTCTGCAGCTCACGCTCGAGGACGCCGCCGGCACCTATCTCACGCAGACCGCGGCGCCACCCGCGCTGGTGATCGATGGCACCGAGCAGCCGATCTCCCGGATCGTCACCATCTCGCCGACCCCGCGCGGAGTGGCGCTCGAGTGCGAGGCCGGCACGTCACGGCTCACGTGGACCGTCGAGTTTCGCGATCCGCGATCGCTCTCGAGCCGCATCCGTCCCGACGCCGCCGTGCTTCCCGGCGAGCGCGTGATCACCCGCTGGCGCGCCGTTCCGAACGAGCACTTCTACGGGCTCACCGAGCGGATCGTCGACGACCGGCTCACGAGCGAGATCGCGCCGCAGGAGGTCGGCCACCTCGACCGGCGCGGCGAGACGGTCGAGATGTACGTGACGCCGACCATGGCGCTCTACTCGCCCTTTCTCATGAGCTCGCGCGGCTGGGGCTCGTTCGTCGAGGGCACCATGATCGGCCACTACGATCTGGCCGCCGCCGATCCCGACACGGTGGCGATCGACTTCGAGGTGAGCCCGACCACCGGCGAGCACGACATGACGCTCTTCGCCGGCGGAATCGACTCGATCCTCGACTCCTACACCGCGCTCACCGGCCGCCCGTACCTGCCGCCCAAGTGGGGGTTCAAACACCTGCGGTGGCGCGACGAGCACCGCATCGGCACTCCCGCGATGCTCGACGGCACCGCGATGAACTCCGACTTCGTCGACGACATCACCCACTACGAGCAGTACGGCATTCCGGCGGGAAACTACGAGTTCGACCGGCCATGGACCGCCGGCACCACCGATCACGGCCAGCAGGGTTTCACCAGTTTCCGCTTCGATCCCGAGCGGTTCCCCAACTCGGACGCGATGCTCGCGTCGCTCGCGAAGCGTGGCTATCACGTGTTCGTGTTCGGCGCGCCGTGGGCGCTGGGCGAGAACGCCACGGACGCGACCGCCAATCACTGGTACGCGCCCGGCAGCGACACGCTCATCGACTACACGAACCCCGACGCCGTCGCGTGGTGGAAGGCGAAGGTGGAGACCCTCGTCGACATGGGCATCTCGGGCATGAAGCTCGATCGCGGCGAGGAGTCGATCCCCGACCAGCAGACCGACGTGTGGGCCGACGGCCGCACCGGACGCGAGGTCAAGAACGATTACCCGGAGCTCTATTCGAAGGTGCATTTCGACGCGTTCCAGGAAAAGCTCGGCGCCGATTTCGTCCACTACCTGCGCGCGGGCTACGCCGGAAGCCAGGCGCTCTCGATCTTCTGGGGCGGCGACTCGCCGGGCACCAGCTACTTCGGCGGCGGGAAGCCCACCGACCTCGGATTGCGCGCCGCGATCCTCGAGCTCGCGCATTCGGCGCTGCTCGGCTTCCCGATCTGGGGCAGCGACACCGGCGGTTACTACGAGTTCGGCGATCGCGAGGTGTTCGCCCGCTGGCTGGCGTTCAGTGCCTTCTGCCCGCTGATGGAGATCGGCGGCGGCGGCACCCACGCGCCGTGGGAGATGCCCACCGACCCGTTCCACGACGACCAGATGATCGACATCTACCGCTATTACGTGACGCTCCACCACGAGCTCATCCCGCTCTTCATGAGCCTCGCGATCGACGCGAACGCGAGCGGCCGGCCCATCGCGCGTCCGCTGGTGTTCGATTTCCCCGACGATCACGCGGTCGCCGATCTGTGGGACGAGCTGATGCTGGGACCGGATTTGCTGATGGCTCCTGTCTGGAAGACCGGCACGCGCAGCCGCTCGGTCTACCTTCCCGAGGGCCGATGGCGCTCGATCTCGTCGCCGACCTACGTGACCGGCCCCGGGACCTTCCAGATCGACACCCCGTTCGACCGGATCCCCGCCTTCCTGCGCGAGGGCGGCGTGCTACCGCTCGACGTGTCGAGCGACGTCACGGGCTACGGCAGCGCCGCCTCCGCGGGCCGGCTGACGCTCGATTTCTTTCCGCCCGACTCGCCGTCGGCCACGTCGAAGCGCACCCTTCACGACGAATCCGGAGACGTCGTCTTCACCGCCTCGCACTGCTGCGGCTCGACGTCGTCCGCCGATCTCACGATCGACGGACCTCCCCGCGACTACATCGTCCGTACCGCTTCGGGACCCCTCGCTGGTGCCGCCGTGGACCCTCCGGACGGCGATTCGTTCCCGCGGCTCGCGACCTTCGCCGACTTCGAGGCCGCGCCACGCGGCTTCTTCGACGACCAGGCGCACGGCTGGCTGTGGATCAAGCTCTCTACCCACGCGAGCCACACGATGCTCCGGATCACGGACCCAGGTTGAGCTGCGGCCGCGCGGAAGCGCGGCCCCTCAGTGCCCGTGATCTCGGAGTTCGTGAGTGATCGACGAGCCCTGCCCCGGGCGCGGTCGCTCGCTCCGCAACGATCGATCGAGATGTGACGCTGCGGCGGCGAGGGACCGCCGCCCTCCGCAGCGCGGTGACCCCGAATCTGCAAGCGCGCCCGTAGGCGCGCCTGCGAGCAGATAGCGAGCCGCCTTGGGGCCCCGAAAAAACACGCTTTTTTCGGGCGGGGGGCTTGAAACCCCCCTCAGAAACTCAGCGCCGCTCGACCTCCACCGCTCCGCGGTCGCAGAAGGCGCGGCCGTCGCCATTGCCGTCTTGCGGCCTCGCGACGCCGCGCTGATCGGTCGCCGGAGCCGGACAGCTCTTCCGTGGCGCGCTGTCGATCGCCGGACTCCAGGGCAGCGGAAGGTGCGTGGGAGTCGAGCCGCCGTTGTCCGCGAGCGGCGCCAGCCCGAGTGAAGCGACGCCCATCCGATCGCTCTTGTCGCGCAGGCGGCACGTGGCGCCCGGGCTCTCGAGGTTCCCACCACCGGTGATGTACTTGCCGACCTTTCGCGGGTCGTAGCAATCGCCGTCCACGAGGGTGTCGCGAAAGCTCACCGTCGAAGGGAAAGGCGGTGGCACGTTGGGCGGGAATCCAGGGAGCTCAGGGTCGGCGAGGAACACCGCGGCACCGAGAGCCGCCGAGTTGTCGGCGATCGTGACGCTCTCGAATTCGAGCGTTCCCCCCGCCTGGCCTTCACCGAATGGAGTCGGGCCGATGGCGGCCGCGCCGCCGTCCGCATCGGCGGTGTTGCCGCTCAACGTCACGTTCGACGCGGACACGAGACCGCCGCCCG
>CAZYWA010000079.1:0-20812 GCA_964650975.1 uncultured bacterium | reverse complement strand
TGTAGCTCGTGTCGTCGGCGATGATCGTGCATCCGGCGGCCGCGAGCGCCAGGATGTTCTGCGCCTGATCGGCCTCGCTGGCCCGGCCGGTCGCGAACTTGAGGTTCGCTCCCGGTGCCAGGTCGTGGATCACCTCCATCATGGCGGTGCCCTCGTTGCCGACGCCGATCTGACCGTTCACCACCCGCACGCACGGAGTCGCCGGGCACTTGGGCGGCAGGTCGCCCGAGGCCTGCACCGTGGTGAGGTCGCCGATGCCGTCGGACACCACACCCACCGTGATGCCGCTGCCGTCGGAGGTGAAGGTCGTCCGCGCCAGGTCCGCGCGATGGGCGATGTCCCCTTCGCTCACGTTGGTCGCCGAGAAAATCGGCTCGGACGCGGGCCGGATCGTGCGGACGTCGTCGCGCTCGGCGATCGCGGTGAGCGCCTCGAACGGCAGCAACGCCTGCAGGGTGTGGAACCGTGGAGCCGAGCTCGTCACCTCGCCGCCCGAGTCGCGGATGGCGGCGAGCAGCGAGTCGCCGATCTCGCCGCGCACGTCGACGCGGACCCGGCCGTCGGCTTCGGGCGCGACGTCCACGCGCAGCTGGGGCGCCGCGACGCTCGCCGGCAGACCGCGATGGACGCGCAGCGCCCGCAGCAAACCCGAGCCGATCTTGCGCTCGACCGGGGTGCGCGCGGCCTTCTCGGCCATCAAGCCGCGGATCTGCGTGGCGGCGCTCTCGGTCATGTCCGCTCGCGCCGGAGCGGCGAACGAAATCGCCAGCAGCGACGCCGCCATGCCGTGAACGACCGCTCGGAGAATTGCGTCGAATCGACCTCCGGTTACACGTCTCTTCATCGAATGCTCGACCTACTCGGACTGCTGGGTGGATTCGGGAGCCACGCGTCACGGGCCACCGCGCCGTCATCCCTCGGCGGCACGGTCACCGGCGACGGTGCCGGCGGCGGCGGTCCCTCTCTCTAGGATAGGCCTCGGAGGCCCATCCTTCGCAACCCTGGCGCACGAGGCTCACGGGCCCATCTGGTAACGATCCGCGAGGCCGTGAACCAGCGACCACATGCGTCCGTAGCGCGCCTCGTCGAAGGCGGGGCGCCGGATCATGCGCAGCGCCGCTTCCGCCTGCTCGGCGCTCGCCGCGGGCTTCTCGCTCAAGGTGAGCGCATGGTGCGAGAAATCGCGCACCAGGAAGTCGAAGATCTGGTCCAGATGATCGTCGTCGATGCCGTGAAGCGGCGCGGCTTCGAGGATGAGCTGGCCGTAGACCACGAGCGCGAAGAGCTCGCCTCCCGCGAGCAAGAAATCCACGTCCTTCATCTGCTCGCCCTGGGGCGGCGCGCTCGCGAGCATCCCTTTGAACGCGTCGATCTGCTCGCGGAAGATCGCGAGATTGGGTGTCTCGCGCGAGCGATACGCGAGCTGGTAGTCGTGGAACTGGATCTTGCTCAGGCCCTTCGCGGGGCCCTGGTCGAACAGGAAGTCGTCGTTCGCCGGGTCGTCACGGCGCGGAACGGTGGGAAGATCGGCCGGCATGAAGAAGTAGCTGGGCATGAACTTCACGATGAGCGCGATGTTCACGTGCACCGTGCCTTCGAGCTTGGGGAGCCCGCGGATGTCGACCGCGGCCTGCTCGAAGTACATGTCCTTCTCGAAGCCCTTGGCCGCGATCACATCCCACAAGAGGTTGATCACGTCCTCGCCCTGGGTCGTGACCTTCATCTTGGCCATCGGGTTGTAGAGCAGGTAGCGACGATCGCCGGCATGGGCCGAGCGCATGTAGTCGCTGGCGCGGAGCGCGAAGAGCTTCATCGCGGTGAGCCGCGCGTAGGAGTCGGTGAAGAGCCGCTTCACGTGCGAGAAGTCGGTGACGCTCATGCCGTAGAGGCGGCGGTGCGCGGCGTGGTGGATCGCCTCGTAGAACGCGTGGGTGCAGATCCCGATCGAGGCCCAGCCCAGGTTGTACTTGCCGATGTTCACCGTATTGAGCGCCGCGTCCCACGCGGCCGGGCCTCGCGACAGGATGTCCTGCTCCCCGATCGGGTAGTCGTCGAGCCGGTACTCGGAAACGTAGTTCTGGCTCGCGACCACGTTCTGCACCAGCTGGTAGCGCTCGTGACGCGGGTCGACCGCGAAGAACACGTACTCGCCCTTGCCGTCGGTGCCCTGGGTTCCCTCGATCTTGCCGAAGGTCGAGACCATCGCGGCCTCGTTGCCGTTCCCGATGTAGTACTTGCTCCCGCGCGCCACGAAGCGGCCGTCGCCGGTGGGAACCAGGCGCATCTCGGTCGAGTAGATGTCGGCGCCGTGGGCGCGCTCCGAGAGCCCGAACGCGAAGATCCCGCCCGCTTCGAGCGCTTTCGCGGCCTTCTCCTTGAGCGCCGCGTTGTCGCTCATCCAGATCGGGCCCAGCCCGAGCACCGACACCTGCCACGTGTACCAGTACCCGAGACCGTAGAAGCCCAGGATCTCGGCGAACCGGCAGATGCGCGAGGTGTCCCAGCGGGCGTCGGGCGCGCCTTCGCCGGCCGGCGTGCACATCGTCGCGAACAGGCGCTCGCGGCCCACGTGCGCGACGAAATCCGCGTACCAGACCCTGGCGTGAAAGTCGGCCTTGATGCGCGCCTTGCCCTTCTTCTCGAAGAACTCGATCGTGCTGCGCAGCACCTCGCGGGTGCGCGAATCGAGCGAGCCAGGAAGAGCTTCCCGTGGATCGAGCAGGATCATGTCTGGCCTCCGGATGGTGGGCGGCGGACGGTAGTGGGCCCGCGAGCGTGCCACAACTCGCGCGCTCGGTCGCCTCACCTGGCTCCGCCGGCCAATCCTTTGACCCGGGCCCCTGCCCTCGTTACGGTTCGTGCCCCGAAATCACGCGTACCGCACGGGAGAGCCATGAACGAACCGCAAGATCCTTCCCACATCCTGCAGGTCGGCTTCGGATTCTGGGCCTCGAAGGTGCTGCTCACCGCGGTCGAGCTGGGGCTCTTCACCAAGCTCGGCGAGCGCGCGCTCACCGCGGAGGAGCTGGGCCGCGAGCTCGAGCTTCACTCACGGGGTCTCTACGACTTCTTCGACGCACTGCTGGCGCTCGGCTTCCTGGAGCGCGACGGCGACGGCCCGGCCGGCCGCTATCGCAACACCCCCGACACCGCCCACTTCCTCGACCGCCGTAGGGCCGGCTACGTGGGCGGCATCCTGGAGATGGCGAACGCGCGGCTCTTCCGCTTCTGGAGCGACCTCGGACCGGCGCTCAAGACCGGTCTTCCCCAGAACGAGGTCAAGCACAGCCAGAAGCCCATGTTCGAGGAGCTCTACGCCGACATCGACCGGCTGGAGCAGTTCATGGGCGCCATGAGCGGCATCTCTCGCGGCAACTTCGCGGCGCTGGCGGAGAAGTACGATTTCTCGAAGCACGCGACGCTGCTCGACGTGGGCGGCGCCACCGGGCTCCTGTCACGGCTCGTCGCCCAGCGCCACCCGAAGCTCCGCTGCACCTCGTTCGACCTGCCGCAGGTGGCGCCGATCGCCCGCAAGTGGATCGAGCACGACGGGCTCAGCGACCGGATCCACGTGGCCGCCGGCGACTTCTTCAACGAGCCGCTTCCCAAGGCCGACGTGGTGACCATGGGGATGATCCTCCACGACTGGAACCTGGAGAAGAAGAAGCACCTGATCCGCGCGGCCTACGACGCATTGCCCGCCGGCGGTGCCTTCATCGCAGTCGAGAATCTGATCGACGACGCGCGCCGCGAGAACGCCTTCGGCCTCATGATGTCGCTCAACATGCTGATCGAGTTCGGCGACGCCTTCGACTTCACCGGCGCCGACTTCCGCGGCTGGTGCACCGAGGCGGGCTTCCAGCGCTGCGAGGTGATCCACCTCGCAGGCCCGTGCAGCGCCGCGATCGCGTACAAGTGAGCGCGATTCAGGCGGTCTCACGCGCTGAAAAACGCGTTTTCAGCTTGAAACAAGCCGAAACTTGGATCTCGATGAGTAACTTTATCAGCTATTTGTAACTCTTTTCGATGGCGGAGTGTATCCGGTTCTGATCGCCATCCGTACCGTTTCTTGGTGGCGTCTCGTTACAAGATCCAGCCGCCCGTGTCGCTCACGCGCCGGGGACCGGCGCGCTCCAACCCAGCTGCTGGAGCCCGCCGGTCTCCGGCGGGTAGCGCTCGACCGGAACGGTCGATCAAGCCGCGTGGAGCACGGCGGCGAGCGAGCGCAGGACCTCGGCGTGCCGATCCAGCTCGGCCACCAGATCGAGGTGCATCGTGGTGAGGAGACCGCTCCAGCGCTCCGCCAGCGCTGCGCCGAGCTGGTCGTAGGGCGCGACGGTCGCGAAGGTGGCGAGCACCTCGTCGCTCACCAGCGCCACCATCTCGCGCCACTTTCCTTCCTTCGAGAGGCGGTGGAGCTGGGCGGCGAGATCGCCCAGCCCGTGGTGCTCGAACACCGGCCGATAGGCCGGCGTCGACGCGTAGAAGCCCAGGCGCTGCTTCACGAGTGAGGCATTCTTGGCGACCTCCGCCGCGTCGGCTCCGCTCGCGATCATCGGTGAGCCGAGCACGCCGATGGTACCCGGATCGCGCCCCGCCTTCCGCGCACCCTCTTCCACCTGCGGGCGCATCACCTCTCGCACGTAGCCGGCCGAGCACATGGGGTGCGGGTAGTAGCCGTCGGCGAGCTCGCCGGCCAGCCGCGCCATGGCGTCGTTCACCACCGCGACGTAGATCGGCAAATCCGGTGCCTCATTGGGGCCGGGATTGAAGAAGGGCGACATCAAATCGAATCGATAGTGCTCGCCCCGGAACCAGGTGGGCGCCGCGGGATTCTGGTAGGTGGCGAAGATCGCTCGCAGGCACTGGATGTACTCGCGCAGCCGCGGCACCGGCGGATCGCTCCACGGCGCGCCGTAGCGCCGCTCGTTGTGCGCCTTCACCTGGGTGCCGAGCCCCAGCTCGAAGCGCCCGTTCGAGAATCGCGCCAGGTCCCACGCGGTCTGCGCCATCGCCCCGGGACTGCGAGGAAACGCGATCGCGACTCCGGTGCGAAGCCGGAGCCGGCTGGTGGCTTGCGCGGCGATCAAAAGCGGCAAGAACGGATCGTGCCCGGCCTCGGGCACCAGCACACCGTCGAAGCCGAGCGCTTCGATGGCGCGCGCGTTCGCGGCGATTCCCTCGAAACCAGGCCAAACCGGCCGATCCTGAAACGAATGACCGAGAAGCGACAGCTCGACGCGCATCCCCACCTCCGGCTTCGAGACGCGGCGTCATAGCACGGCGCGCCGCGCTATGGTTCGGCGCATGTGGCTCGAACGGGCGCGCACCGCACCGCACCAGATCGCGCTCGACGACGGCACCCGGCGCCGTACCTGGAGCGAGCTCGAGGAGCGGGTGAGCCGCATCGCCGCGCTGCTCGGCCGCGAGCTCGCGCTGGGCGCCGATGGACACGTCGCGTGCCTGGTGGCGAACCGGATCGAGGGGATCGAGCTGGTGCTCGGTGCCCTCGCCGCCGGCGTCTGGATCACGCCGATCAACGGTCACCTCGGAGCCGACGAGGTGTCCTACATCGTGGCCGACTCCGGGGCGTCGGCGCTCTTCGTCGACCAGCCTCACGCAGCGCTCGCGGCCGGCTGCACCGGGCCGCGCACGATCGGAGTGGGCGCCGAGCTCGACGCGTTGCTCTCGCGCCAGGAACCGGAGCCGGTGTCGCTCGACGCCCCCGCCGGCGGCACGATGATCTACACCAGCGGCACCACCGGCCGACCCAAGGGGGTCAAGCGTGCCCGCGCCGCCTCGTTCCGCGCCGCGCTCGAGCGATTGCGCGAGACCGGGCACGCCTACGGCCTCGACGGCGGCGGCCCGCATCTCGTGACCGGACCGCTCTACCATGCGGCGCCGAGCCTGCTCGCGATCTACGACCTGCTCAACGGCGCGCCGCTCATCGTGATGGAGTCCTGGAGCGCGCGCGCGATGCTCGACACGATCGCGCGGCAGCGAGTGCGGCACACGCACGTGGTGCCGACCATGCTGGTGCGGCTCCTCAAGCTCGAGCCCGAGGCGCGCGTGGCGTTCGATCCGTCGTGCCTTTCCTTGGTGCTCCACGGCGCCGCTCCCGTGTCGCCCGAGATCAAGCGGCGCATGATCGAGTGGTGGGGGCCGGTGCTGGTCGAGTACTGGGGCGCCACCGAGGGTGGCGTGGCGACGCTCGCGAGCTCGGCCGAGTGGCTGGAGCGGCCGGGCACCGTCGGCAAGCCCATTCCGTCGTTCGAGGTCTACGCCGCCGATGACGAAGGCGTGCGGCTGCCGCCCGGCGAGATCGGTTTGCTGCGCTCGCGGCACCGCACCCTGGCGAGCGTGTTCGAGTACCACGGCGATCCGGCCAAGACCGCCGCCTCGCATCCCGAGCCGCACGTCTTCACCACCGGCGATCTCGGCTACGTCGACGCCCAGGGCTACGTGTTCCTCACCGACCGCACCACGGCGCTCATCATCTCGGGCGGCGTCAACATCTATCCGGCCGAGATCGAGGGCGTGCTAGTGGCGCATCCGGCGGTCGCCGACGTGGCGGTCTTCGGCGTACCCGACGACGAGTGGGGCGAATCGGTGAAGGCGGCCGTCGAGCTGGTGGCGGACGCCGAACCGTCGGAGGCGCTCGCGGCCGAGCTCAAGGCGTTCGTCGGCGCGCGGCTGGCGCGCTTCAAGATCCCGCGCTCGATCGATTTCGAGGCCGCGTTGCCGCGCCTTCCCAACGGCAAGCTCTACGTGAAGGCGCTGCGCGATCGCCACTGGCAGGGTCGCGCCCGCCGCATCTGACGAGCCGCCCGCCCGACCAGCCGAGGAACCATCTTGCGGAGCGGCTCAGCTCGGCGATAAGAGGGCATCCGAACCCCATCGAGCGCCGCACGGCGGCTCCGGAGGCCCGACCATGAAAACGCGCACCATCGCAGGGATCGCACTGTGCTCGAGCCTGGCGCTGGCACTGCCCGCGCGCACCGCCCGGGCGGCCGACGACGCGAAGCCCGCGGCGGCCCCGGCAGCCGGTGCCGCGCCCTCCATGCCGCCCGGGCCACCCAAGCCGGCACCGGAGATGAAGCAGCTCGATTTCTTCCTCGGGCAGTGGACCTGCAGCGGCATGTCGCCCGAAACCCCGTGGGGGCCGGCTCACTCCACCAAGGCGAACGTCAAGGTCGCGTCGGACCTGGACGGCTTCTGGATGTCGGGGCACGTCGACGAAGCCAAGACCAAGGAAAACTCGATGCCGATCCACGGCGTCTTCCACTGGACGTACGACTCCTCCGCCAAGCAGTTCACGGAGCTATGGGTGGATAGCTTCGGCGGCTGGTCGCAGCAGAGCTCCACCGGCTGGAACGGCGACTCGCTCGAGATGACGGGTGAGGCGCACGGGATGGGTCCGGCGCCGACGCCGACCCGCGACACGTTCACGAAGAAGGGCAAGAACGAGCTCCAGCACGTCGGCTCGATGCAAACCGACGGCAAGTGGACCGACGTGATCGCGGAAGACTGCGTCCGGGCGCATTGAGTCTCGGGGGGCTGTTCGAGCCCCCCCTACGAAGGCGATCTTCGCGGGGTCCAAGTCCCAAGGCGGCTCACTGCGTTTGCCGGGCGCCTCTCGGCGCCCACAAGAGATCCACGCGAGCAGTCGGTTCGGGGGTGACGGCGAGTGGAGCGCCCCCGAACCGACGGACAAGGAAGCTCCCCACACGCTCTGAGAGGGTGTAGACGAAAGAAATTCAGCCGCCTGGATCAGCGGCATGCGTGGCGGGAGATTGCTCGAGCGTCTGCGCCTGGTCGCCTATGGGCTGCGGTCCTGCCAAACGGCAGGAGATCGCTTCGGAGGAAGCGCTCCGGGCAATGATCCGATTTTGTCCACACTTTCTGAGCTCCCGGCCGAACGCGGGCGATCAGCGGCCGGCGGAGAGTTCCGTCACCAGCGCCTCGACCTGGGCGTGGTTCGATCCCAGGTCGGGCGGCAGGTCGAGTAGCACGCTGTCGAAGGTTCCCGCACAGCGCTCGGCGATGCGCGTGGCCAGCTCGTCCCAGGTGGCAACGATCGCCCACTCGTCCAGCATCTCGTCCGAGATCGCACGCTCCATCTCGGACGCGCGGCGCTCGGCCGCGAGCCGCGCGAGATCCTCGCCGAGCGATTCCCAGCCGTGGTGCGCCAGCACGCGGCGGTACTCGGGAACCGCGGCGTAGAAGGCGATCTGGCGCTTGGTGGCGCGCTTCGCGGCCTCCAGCGACGCGGCGTCGGGTGCAACCGCGAGGAACGGCTCCGCAACGAGGTCGACGGCCGCGCGAGAGCGTCCCGCACGCCCCGCGCCTTCCTCGATCGCCGGGACGATCACCTCGCGTGCGTAGCGAAACGTCGCGATCGGGTGAAGACGCACGCCCTCGCCCAGCTCCCCGGCGAGGCGCACTGCGAACGGATTCACGGCCCCGAGGTAGACCGGCACGTGGGGATGCTCGATCGGGCCCGGGTTGGAAAAGCTCGGCAACAGATCGAATCGGTAGTGCTCGCTCTCGAAGCGCCGGGGCTTACCGCCGGCCTGGAAGCTCTCCCACATCGCTCGCAGGCACAGCACGTAGTCGCGAAGCCGCGGTCCAGGCGGATCGCGCCATTCCGCTGCGAAACGCCGCTCGATGTGCGCGCGCCCTTGGGTACCGAGGCCGAGCACGAACCTTCCGCGCGAGAGCCGCTGGAGGTCCCAGGCGAGCTGGGCGGTCACCATCGGGCTGCGCGGAAACGCGATCGCCACGTTGGTGCCGAGGCGGATCCGGCTGGTGTGCTCGGCCGCGAGCACCAGCGGCAGGAACGGATCGTGGCCGCCTTCGGGCACGGTGAGACCGTCGAAGCCCAGCGCCTCCACGCGCCGCGCGGCCGCGGCGAACGAGGCGAGGTCGGGCGCCGCCTGCGGATGGATCACCGTCTCGACGCGGAGGGGCATGGCTGAAGCTGGCGCGATCGTAACGCTGGCCTCCGAGGGACCGGTGGCCCTCCAACCCGGTTGGAGCGCGCGCGGTCCCTCGCACGCGAGCGCTCACCCGCGATCCGTCGCCTCCCGCTCAGCCGTCACGCGAGCTTGCCGAGCGCGTGCAGCGCCGCGATGTGGCCGAACGTCATGGCCGGGCCGATGGTGCCGCCGGCGCCGGGATACGTGCAACCCGCGAGCGGCGCCGAGCAGTTGCCGATCGCGTAGAGGCCTTCGATCACTTCGCCGTTTTCCTTCTGCACCCGCGCGAAGCGATCCGCGCGCAGGCCACCCTTGGTGCCCAGCTCTCCGGGCCAGGCCTCCATCGCGTAGAACGGCGCGTCGACGATCGGCCCCAGGCTCTCGTTGGGCTTCCACGCCTGGTCGCCGTAGTACTTGTCGAACACGGTCTCGCCGCGGAAGAAATCCGGGTCCTTGCCCTGCTTCGCGTTGTCGTTGAAGCGCGCGATCGTCGCCTTGAGGCCCGCCGTATCGACGCCGATCTGTGCCGCGAGCGCGTCGATGGTGTCGGCCTTCTTGAGGTAGTTCACCGCCTTCAGGTTCTTGGGGATCATGCTGTCGGGCTGCTGCGCGCCGGGCAGGAACGGCCCCACGGGATAGGTCTTGCGGTAGCGCGCATCGAACACCAGATAGGCCGGGATGCTGGGATTCTCGGGGCTGTTGTTCGCGTACATCGCGTTCACCACGTCCACGTAAGGCGCCGCCTCGTTCACGAAGCGCTGACCCTTCTTGTTGACCAGGATCCCGCCCGGCAACGACTTCTCGATTACCAGCATCCGCGCCCGCGCTTCTCCGGGCACCACGGTCACGGGGCCCCACCAGCCGTCGTCCATGCGATCGAGCGGCACGCCGAGCTTGAGCCCGATCGCGTGGATGTCGCCGGTATTGGCCGGATTGGCGCAGCTCCACTCTTCTTTCGCTGGCGCCGGCAGGTACTTGTCGCGCATCGCCTGGCTGCCTTCGAACCCACCCGCGCCGAACACCACGCCCTTGGTGGCGCGGATGCGGATCGTCTTGCCGTTCTTCTCGGCGATCACGCCCACGACGCGGTCGTTCTCAACCACCACGTCCTTGCACGGCGTGTTGAGTTGCAGCGGAATCTTGCGGTCCATCAGCGAGAGCCTGAGCGGACCGACGAGGCCGTTCCCCATCGCCAGGCTGCGGTCACGCTTCGACTTGAAGCGCCACGGCAAATCGAACCAGTAACGCATCATCAGCTTCATGGTGAGCTTGATCCAGCCGGGATTGCGGCACAGCAAGACGCGCGCTTCGGCGGCGGTGAAGCACACGCGCCCGAGCATCAGCGTCTGCAGGCCCGAGTCGCGCATCTTGAGCAGCTCGTCGCCGAGCAGCTTGCCGTCGAAGGTGCGCGCTTCCACGGTGCGCGCTCCCGGCTTGCTACCGGCGACTCGGGGGTAGTAATCGGCGTAGCCCGCGATGGCGTCGACCTTGAGGCGGGTGTTGTCGCACACCCACTTGAGCATCTTGGGGCCCCACTCGACGAACATGGTGAGGCGATCGTCGGGGGTCGTGCCCTTGGTGGCACCGCGCAGGTAGGTGAGCGCGTCGTCGACGCTGTCGTCGACGCCCACACCCTTCATGAGGTGATTGTTGGGAATCCACAGACTGCCGCCCGACATCGCTGAGGATCCGCCGTAGCGGTCGCTCTTCTCGATCACCAGCACCTTGGCGCCCTGATCGTGCGCGGTGACCGCCGCGCACATGGCGCCCGCGCCCGAGCCCACCACCAGCACGTCGACCGTGTCGTCCCAGCTCTCCGTCTCAGCCATCGGTTCCTTCTCCTTCGTTTTCGGCGATTTCGTCGACCAGGCCCCAGGCCAGCGCGGTCGCCGCGTCGATGCGCGCGCCACTCAGGGCGAGAAACGCGGTGCGTTGTCTTCCGATCCGGCGCGGCAGGCTCACGGTGCCGCCCGCTCCGGGAATGAGTCCCATCGAGAGCTCGGGGAGCTCGAAGAGGGAGTCGGGCTTCGCCACCACCCGGCTCGCGAACGCCGCGAGCTCGACACCCGCCCCGATGCAAGCGCCATGGACCTCGAACCGCACCCGCTCGGCGCACGCGGCGATCGAGCGCCCCGCGGCGCGCGCGGTGCGAATCGCGTGCGAGGTCGCGAGGTCGGGATGGGTGCCGAACTCGTCCAGGTCTCCGCCGGCGCAAAAGCTCGGGCCCGCACCCGAAATCACCACGAGGCGGAGCGAGTCGTCACCGAGCGCGATGTCGAGGCCCGCGAGCAAGGCGTCGCGCATCTCGGCCGAATACGCGTTGCGCTTCGCGGCGCGATTGAGCGTGAGATCGAGCCGATCGCCGGTACGCGAGGCGAGCACGGCCGGCTCGCGATGCGGCGGCTGGTGGCGTCGCGGCGGGCGCGCGCCGAGCCACGCGCGATGCTCCGCGCCGTCGAGCAGCGTGCCGTAGGCGAGCGACTCGGCGAACAGCCCGTGGGAGATCGGCAGGTGCGAGCCGAGCCGCAACGTCTGGGCGAGCATGCTCGCCGCGTGCGGCCAGGTGGTGACGCGCTCGATCACCCGATCGAGGTCGGCGCGCTCGTCGAGCACCACGTCGAGGGCGCTCGCGAGCTCGGCCGCCGCGCGAGTGGCCGCCACCGGCCCCAGACCGATGGTCACGCACGGCAGCTGCACCAGGGCCGCGCGAGCGCCCGCGACCAGCGCCTCGTCGACGACACCCGAGTCGCCCCTGAGATCGACGATGAAGTACGGCTGCTCCGAGAGCGGCGACAGATCGTCAGCCGCGATCGGGACACCCAGCCACTCGACGGCGCTGCGGACCCGGAGCACGAGCGGTGCGGATCCGGGCGAGACGGAGCTCGTGCTGTTGGGCGCCACCGCTCGACTCGTGGGCTCGTGTGCGCCGCGCGGCGTTCAGCTCGCCGCGAGCTGTGCGCGCACCTGACGTCTGAGAAGCTTGCCGGTCTCGTTGTAAGGGAGCGATTCCCAGAACTCGATCCGCTCGGGAGTGCGCGACGAGCGCAGGTACTGCTTCACCCAGGCGCGCAGCTCGTCCACGGACGCGGCCTTCCCGGGCTTGGTGACCACGACCGCGGCCACGGCTTCGCCCCACTGTTCGCTGGGGACGCCCACCACCGCGCAGTCGGCCACCGACTCGTGCTCGAGCAGCACGTCCTCGATCTCGCCGGGCGACATGTTCTCGCCGCCGCGCACGATGACGTCGTCGATGCGGCCCTCGAGGAAGAGATAGCCGGCCTCGTCGAGCCAGCCGCCGTCGCGGGTGGGGAAGAAACCGTCGCTGCCGACGGCGCTGCCGCGGCCCAGGTACTCGCCCGAGACCTGCTCGCCGCTCACGTACACTTCGCCGCGCTGGTTGGGGCCGAGCGCCTGGCCGCTCTCGTCGCGGATCTGCACCTCGACGCTCGGCAGCGGGCGTCCCACCGAAACCAAGCGACGGCGCACCGCGGCGTCATCCGTGGAAATCGCCGCGCGGTGGTCCTCCGGACCGAGGATCGCGATGGTGGAGCTGGTCTCGGTCAGGCCGTAGGCGTTGGTGAAATCGGCGTTCGGAAAGAACCGGAGCGCCTTCTCGATCACCGACTGCGGCATCTTGCCGCCGCCGTACGCGAGCGCGCGCACGCTGGGAAGCTCGGCACTCGCGGCGCCCGCCAGCTGCTCGACGATCCGCGCCAGCATCGTGGGCACCACGAACGCGTGCGTCACCCGCTCGCGACGCGCCGTCTCGAGCCAGCTCTCGGCGCTGAAGCTCGGCAGCTGCACGATGCGCCGGCCCGAGTAGACCGAGCTCGCGATCGCGGCCATGCCCGCCACGTGGTAGGGCGGAACGCTGACCAGCGTCGCTTCGTCCTCGCCGGCCGAGCCGAACTCGATCGAGCCCAAGATGTAGGACACCAGATGCTTGTGCCGCAGCACCGCCGCCTTGGGGGCGCCGGTGGTGCCGCTGGTGAAGAGCAGGATCGCGATGTCCTCCGCGTCCATGCCCCAGTCGGAGTCGCCCGGCTCGCCTCGTGTCGCCGCGTCGAGGAACGTCTCGCGCGCCACCAGGCTCACGCCGGCGGCGTTCGCCAGCGCGGGAAGGCGCGTCGCGTCGGTGACCAGATACGAGGGCGCGATGCGCTCGAGAAGTCGCTCGACTTCCTCGGCCGTGAGCCGGTAATTGAGCGGCACGAACGGCACACCCGCCCAGGCGCTCGCGAAGAGGCCCACCGGCACCGCGAGGCTCGACACGTCGAGCACCGCCGCGCGCTGGCAGCCACTCGCGCGCAGCGTGCGCGCGGAGGCTCCCGCGGCATTGAAGAGCTGCTGGTACGTCAGGTTGGTGGCACCGTTGGTGATCGCCACCCGCTCCGGGAATCCGGAGGCGGCCATCTCGAGCAGCATCATCAGGTTCATGGGCGCGAGACCCCGGTCGTCAGTCCGACGAGGGAAGCGGTTTCGCTTCCTTGAGACCGAGCGCCGCGCCGTTGGCGGCGAGGGCTCCCCCTCCGGCCTTGGTGCACAGGAGCTCGAGATCGCCGGCACCGTTCACGTAGCGCTTGCCGAGCAGCGTGCCGCCGTTGGCGTCCGCCGCGACCGCGCCGCCTTCCGGCTTCGCCTCCGCCATGCCGAGCATCGGCGCGCCGCCGCAGGTGACCGCGACCTCTTCCTTCGGCGCCGCGATCACCATGACCTCGGTCGCGCACACGGCGCTCTTCATCCGTGTTCCCGCTTTGAGCAGAGCCATCGAGTCGTCCCCCGTGTTGACCGAAAGTGAAACACGTTCTATCTTCGCCGTCCACCTCGTTTCAAGCGGGAAAACAGGGCTCTTCGCGCGCTCCGGCGCGCCGAGCGAGAGGCTCTCGTCGTGCCGGCACCGCTGCGCGTCGCCAAGCACCGCCAGGCGGTGGTGGTGGGGATCCACGCGCTCCCCTACTCCAAGTCGATCGGCATGACCGAGCGCCACTCCGGCGCGCTCGCGATCCTCGGTGCCCTCGCCGACGCGGGACTCTCGGTCCGCGACGTGGACGGGATGTTCCGCTACGTGTGGGAAGGCACCACCGAGATGGAGATGGCGCGCATCCTCGGCGTGCCCAACCTGCGCGCCTTCGGCGAGGTCGACTACGGCGGCGGAGCCGGCTGTCCGACGGTCGCGCACGCGTCGCTGGCGATCGAGAACCACCTGGCCGACGTGGTGGTCACGTGGCGCGCGCGAAACCGCGGCTCGGGTGTCCGGCCCTGGTCGCAGCAGATGCTGGCGACGGGCCAGGATCAATTCGAGCGGCCCTATCACGTGGCGCGGCCGGTCGACGGCATGGCCTTCCACACCCGCTACTGGATGCACAAATACGGCTGGGCGCCCGAGGTGCTGGGGCGCGTCGCGGTGACCCAGCGCGAGCACGCGCGGCGCAATCCCGCCGCGATGATGCAAAAGCCGCTCACCATGCACGACTACCTGGCGGCGCGCATGATCTGCGATCCGCTCAGGCTCTTCGACTGCTGCCTCGAGACCGACGGCGCGCTCGCGATGGTGCTGACCAGCGCCGAGCGGGCGCGCGACCTCGGCGTGAAACCGGTCTACGTGCACGGCTTCGCGATGGGGTCGGGCCCGCAGATGACCGCGATGACGTTCTTCTACGACGAGACCCTGGGAAAGACGCCCAACGCGTGGGTGGCGCCCGAGCTCTGGAAGAGCACCGGCCTCTCGCCGCGCGACATCGACGTGCTGCAGATCTACGACGCGTTCACGCCGCAGATCCCGATCGCGTTCGAGGAGTTCGGCTTCTGCGGCGAGGGCGAGTCGCCGGCCTACATGGCCGAGGGCAAGAACCCGCCCTACAACACCAGCGGCGGCGGGATCTCGGAGGCCTACGTTCACGGGTTCAACCTGCTGGTCGAGGGCGTGCGGCAGGTGCGCGGCACCTCGACGTCGCAGGCGCCGAACGTGGGCAACGTGCTGGTCACGAGCGGGAACGTGGTCCCGACAGGGGCGCTGGTATTCGCGAGGGATCCGTGGTGACGTTGCGGCGGCGAGGGACCGCCGCCCTCCGGGGGGCGATCGATCGGCCCGGAGGGATGCGCTCCGTCGCGTCCGCATCCTGCGGTCGGGAGAGCGGGCTCGGATGACTGCGACACCCGATCCCAAGACCGCGTTCCCGGTGCCGGTGCCGGACGCCGACACGCAGCCGTTCTGGGGTGGCGTCGCGCGGCGCGAGCTCCTGATCCAGCGCTGCGGCGCCTGCTCGAAGTGGCTGTGGCAGCCGCGCCCGATCTGCTCGACCTGTCAGACCCCGGGGCCCCTGTGGACTCCCGTTCGCGGCGACGGCCGGATCGCGTCGTGGGTCGTGATGCGGCCCCCGACGCTACCCGCCTACGCCGACAAGGTGCCCTTCGTGGTACTGCTGGTCGAGCTCGACGGAGGCGTGAGGTTACTCGGATACTTGGTTGATTCTACAGGTGATTTGATCAAAACCGATGGCGTCCGGGAAGGCCTCGCCATGGGTCGCCGGGTGGCGCTGAGATTTCACGACCAGGCCGGCACGTTGCTTCCCAGCTGGACCCTCGCGTGAGGTGAATCGCCATGGACTTTCAGTTGCCCGAAGAGCTGCTCGCATTTGCCGCGGAGGTCGACGCCTTCATCCGCGCCAACTGGGACCCAGAGGTCATGGATCCCATGCCCGAGCAGCTGTCGCAGGTGGTGGACACCCCGCCCAAACGCGCCTTCATGAAGAAGCTGGCCGAGCGCGGCTGGCTCGGGCTCTCGTGGCCCAAGCAATACGGCGGGCAGGAGCTGGGCGGAATCTACGAGTTCGTGCTGACCGAGCGGCTGGCGCGGGTCGGGGCCCCGCAGCCGGGCAAAGGCGTCGGCACCATCGGCAAGACGATCATTCGCCACGGCAACGACAAGCTCAAGGCGTACTTCCTGCCGCGCATCGCCAGCGGTGAGATCGAGTTCGCGATCGGCTACAGCGAGCCGCAGGCCGGCTCGGACGCCGCGGCGATGAACCTGAAGGCCACGCGCTCCGGCAACGGCTGGAAGCTCAACGGCCGCAAGATCTGGACGACCTCCGCCCACTTCGCCGACTGGTACTGGCTGGGTGCGCGCACCGATCCCGACGCTCCCAAGCACAAGGGCATCACCCTCCTCCTGATCGAGATGCGCCATCCGGGCATCTCGATCCAGGCCACCTGGACCATCGGCGACGAGCGCACCAACGAAGTCTTCATCGACGACGTGTGGGTGAGCGACGAGTTCGTGGTCGGCGAGCTCAACAAAGGCTGGACCTACATCTGCGAAGCGCTCGACCTGGAACGCTTCGGCATGATGCCGATCGGCGCCATGGAGATGAAGGTCGAGACGCTGTGCGGCTGGGCCGCGAAGGCCGAGCGAGACGGCGAGCCGCTACGCAACGACCCGGTCGTGCGCCACACCATCGCGCAGCTCGTCACGCAGCTCGAGGCGGCGCGCATGATCCAGCGCCGCGTCGTGAGCGAGGCACTCAAAGGCCGCGTCCCCACCGTCGAGTCCTCGATGTACAAGCTCTACGCCAACGAGCTCGACCAGCGGATCGCGAACGCGGCGATGGACCTGATGGGCCCCGCCGGCCTCTTGAAGCGCGGCAACGAAGGCGCGCCCGTGGACGGCCGCTTCGAGCGCTCCTACCGCTACACCGTGGTCAACACCATCGGCGGCGGCACCTCGGAGATCCAGAAGAACATCATTGCCCGCCGCGGGCTCGGCTTGCCGCTCCAGATCTGAAGGAAGATCGCCGCCACGTGCCCTGACGCTCGAATGTCCCTTCCATTCGCAACGTCCAATCGAGCCGTTAGCATGCTGCTCGAACGCCCCATGGTGCTCAACACCTACGAGGTCAGCCCATGAACCCGATGCCAGGCAGGGGCCCTTCGATCCGTTTTCGGCCGTCGCTCTCGGCGCTCACGCTCGCGATCGCCGCGTGCGCATTGCTGCCGCGCGGCGCCAGCGCCGCCGCGCCGGAGGCCAAGAAGCCGGTGATCACCGGCGGAGGCGCCTGCGTCGACGAGGTGTGGGAGATCCGCGCCGTCGCCGCGGACAAGGTCGGGAAGACGGCGTCGGGCGCGCAGGTGGTGGTGATCGAGCCTTCCACGGAGCGAACCGACGAAGCGGTCGGCGCCCTCTGCCCGAAGCCGGTCCAGCGGACCGTGATCCAGATCGTTCCGAAGGCGTGAAGCGCGCCGTCGCACCGATCCTGGTCCGTCAGCCGGACAGGATCTCCCAGGGCGAGCGCCCGGCCTTCTGAACGAGCGCCTCGACGTGTGCCGCCAGCAACGTGCGGTGGCAGTGCGTCGCGTCCGTGCAAGCCGACGAGCATAGCAAGGTCACGGTCTCGCCGCCGGCGACGCGCGCGGCCAGCTTGGCGATGGCGGAACTGCGCGTCTTGAGCTCTTCGAAGTAGCGCCGCCGGTAGACGTCCCAGCCGATCGGCGGGCCGTGCTTGCCGTGGAAGTCGGCCAGGAGAGCGGTGCTCGGGGCGAGGTCCGGGACCCACGCGTCCCAGGTCTCGTCGGTCTTCCGGACTCCCCGCGGGCGGTAGCGGCACACCAGCATCCGGAAGCCGTCGTCGGGTTCGGCCGGATCGTTCCAGCGCTTGGTGCGGAGCGGCATCAGACCTCGGCGGCGTAGGGCGGCGCGGGCTCGTACTGGATCGCCCGCTGCGTCGCCCGGGCGTGCTCGACGCTCCACAGCTGACCGGTGAGCCAGAGCGCCATGTCGATCCCGGCCGAGATTCCGGCCGCGGTCACGAGCTGGCCGTCGCGCACGTAGCGGACGTCCTCGAGCACGGTGACGTCGCCGCGCGCGCGCAGCGTCTCGATGAAGCTCCAGTAGGTCGTGACGCGCTTGCCGCGAGCCAGCCCGGCCTCGTGAAGCAGCAGCGCGCCGGTGCAGACGCTCGTCACCCAGGAGCAACCGGCGCCGGTCTGGCGGATCCACTCGATCAGGGCCGGATTGTCGACCTCGCGACGCGTCCCCTGCCCGCCCGGGACCAGCAGCACGTCGAGCTTGGGCGCATCGCCGAAGGCGTGATCGGGCAGCACCCGCAGGCCTTTCGCGCAGCGCACCGGCGCGGAGCGCTCGGCGATCGTCACCACGCGGTCGCCGGCGGCGTGAAGCTTGGCCGCCATCGTGAGCACCTCCCACGGGCCCAGGAAGTCGAGCTCTTCGGCATCGTCGAAGATCAGCATGCCGATGGTGATGGGCATATCCCCTCCAGGGCTCGAACCGTACATCGTGCTTTCGCCACCCGGCCAGCCGGGCTATATCTCCGCGCCATGAGCGCCAACCAAGGACCGAGCTCGTCCAGCCCCCGCCGCCGGAACCTGGGTGCCTGGGGATTCGAGGGAGAATCGTTCCCGCCCTCGCCCCAGCTCCTCGATCTCCTGCACGGCCAGCTGGGAGAGACTCCTCACGCGCTACCGCGCCGCAGCGACGCCATCGTGCCCGCGCCGGCGGCGCTGCCCACGTTCCCCGCCGCCACCTCGACGGAGGGAGCCGATCGGCTGGCTTGCTCGCGCGGCCAGGGAATCACCGATCTGATCCGGCTGCGTACCGGCACCGTCCCCGCCTATCCCGACGCGGTGGTCCGGCCCTCGAACGAGGCCGAGGTCGAGACCACGCTCGCGGCGTGCTCGGCCGCGGGCGTGCGCGTCATCCCGCGCGGAGGCGGCACCTCCGTCACCGGCGGAGTCAACGTGATCCCGGGCGACTCGCCGATCGTGGTGCTCGACCTGAGCGCCCTCGACGGTTTGCTGACCCTCGACGACCGCTCCGCGCTCGCCACGTTCTGGGCCGGAACTCCGGGGCCGAGCGTCGAGGCGGCGCTCGGTGCGCGCGGCTACACGCTGGGCCACTTCCCCCAGTCGTGGGAGCTCTCGACCGTCGGCGGCTGGGCCGCCGCGCGGGCGTCGGGGCAAGAGTCGTTCCGCTACGGCAGCATGAGCGACCTGGTGGCGGGGCTCGAGCTGGTGGCACCGGCGGGCCGCCTCTCCATCCCGGCGCTTCCCAACTCGGCCGCCGGCCCCGACCTTCGCCAGCTCGTGATCGGTAGCGAGGGCCGGCTCGGCGTCATCACCCGCGCCACGGTGCGAGTTCGCCCCAAGCCCGCGCGCATGGTGGTCGATGCCGCGCTGATGCCGTCGTGGGAGCAAGGCGCCGAAGCGTGCCGAGCGCTCGCCCAGGAAGAGGTGCCACTGGCGCTGCTCCGGCTCTCCGACTCTCCCGAGACCGACGTGGCGATGGCGGTCGGTCTCGCGCATTTCGGCGCGATCTCGGGCCTGATTCGCCGGTTCTGGAAGATCCGAGGGATCGGTTCGCAGGGTTGCCTGATGCTCATGGGTGCGGTGGGTGACGAGTCGACGGTGCGCAAGACGCTGGCGCGCGCGCGCGGCGTGGGCGCCCGCTTCGGCCGTGTCGGGCTCGGCACCGGCGCCGGCGAGCACTGGCGCCGCGACCGGTTCCGCCACCCGTACCTTCGCGACAGCCTGATGGACGTCGGCGTCACCACCGACACCTTCGAGACCGCCGTGCCGTGGAGCAAGGTCCAGGGGCTCTACGACGCGGTGCGCGCGGCACTTTACGGAGCGCTCGAATCGGAGACCGAGAAGTGCGTGGTGATGTGTCACCTCTCGCATCCCTACATCGACGGCACCTCGATGTATTTCACGTTCTTCTTCCGCTCGGCGAAGGACGTCGAGACCACGGTGGCACGCTGGGCCGCGCTCAAGCGCGCCGCCACCACCGCGCTGGTGGGAGCCGGTGGAGCGCTGAGCCACCACCACGGGGTCGGCAACTGGCACGCGCCGTGGCTCGAGAAGGAAACCGGCGCCGACGGGCTCAAGCTGGTCGCCGCCGCCGCACGCACCTTCGATCCGCAGGGCCTGCTCAACCCGCACGTGCTGCTCGATCCCGTCGACCGCCTCACCGTGTGACGGACCGTCCGGGGAGCTGGCTCACGCGCTCGGTTGCGCGCGAGCCCTCGAGCGCTTCCGCGAGCGCCGCCGCCACCAAGACGCCTCCACCCACGACACCACCTCCGCCGGCGGTTCGACGTCGAGCGCGCCGCGCCACTTCTCGCGCCAGCGCCTGCTGCCCCCGGTGATGCGCGCCAGCGCGGCGAGCTCGTCGAGCGCCTCGGCGGCGCGCGGCGAACCGATCGTGAGGCCGGACGCGACCGCGTGCACCACCCACGCGAGCGCGTCGTCGGCGTGCCCGCGCCGCTGATCGACCCGCGTCAGATCGAGGTACGCGGCGATCATCGCCTCGCGGTCGCTCTCGCGCTCGGCCGCGTCGAGGCTTCGCCGATACGCGCTCCACGCTTCCTCGGCGTCGCCGCGCGCTTCGGCCAGGGCTCCGGCCGCGCTCGACGCCTCGGCGACGCCCGCCCGGTCGCCGCGCGCCGTCGCGGCCTCGAGCGCGGCGCGCAGCATGCGCGCGGCTTCCTCGGGCTGTCCTCGGCCCGCCGCCGCCGCCGCGAGGCCGATCGAGGCTCGATGCTCGCGGACGGTGTCCGACTCCATCCGTGCCAGCAGCAACGCGCGACCGAGCGCGGCGCTCGCCGCGTCGAAGCGGCGCCGTGCCAGCTCGGTTTCACCCAGGGCGAGCAGCACCGACGCCAGCGCCTGCGAGTCGCCTCCCGCCTCGCGCAACCGCAACGCTCGTTCCAGGCTCGTGGCGCTGCCTTCGAGATCCCCGCTGTCGCGGGCGAGGACCGCGAGATGATGGAGGTTGATCGCCACACCGGCCGGGTCGTTCTCGGTCTCGGCACCGGCCAGGGATC
>CAZYWA010000078.1:0-20820 GCA_964650975.1 uncultured bacterium | reverse complement strand
CCGGCGACCGAGGACCTTCCCGATACATTCGTCGAGGAGGAGCCGGAGGAGCTGCGCTACCTGGTGGCCGCGCGGCTGCCGCCCAGCCGTCTGGTGCGCCAAGACGAGCGCAAGTGGCTCGCGGCGCTCACCGGTCGCACCGGCCGCGGATTCACCTTCGGCGCGCAGTTCTGGTTCGCGTGGCAGAGCCAGGGCACGACGATGGAAGACGCCACGACCGACGCGCAGGCGATCGTCGCCGCGCTCGAGGCCCGCTACGGCGAGAGCGCACGGGTCGCGTGGAAGCTGGTCGACCCCGGTTTCAGCGTGACCACCGCGGCCCTCACCGGTGCCGCGCCGCTGCCCGATCCGCTGAAAGTGCTGATCGACGAAATTTCCGCGCAATCCTGACGTCGAAGGAGGACGGGGACGAGAGCGGAGGCACGTGTGTCGATCGTGAGATCCATCCGGTTCGGGTTACCGGTCGCGGCATTCGCTTGCGTCGTGGGCTGCGGTGGCGGTGGCGGCGGGCATGGCGCCGCAGCCGAGTCCCTGAGCGGCGGATGGTTCAACTGTCCGTCGATCCCCACGACGCCACCCTCTCCCACGCAAGGATTCAGCGTCGCCTGGCAGGTTTCCGAGGCGCCCGACGGCACCGCCTCCGGCACCGGCACGGTCACCTATCTGGCCCAGGGAACCGAGGTGACCGCCCCCGTTTCGATGACCGGGACCGACACGGCCGGCAACGTCTCGCTGACCGCCGGCGACGACTCGGGCCCGGGCGCCGATCCCAACGCCGACTGCGCCTTCACCGGCACTTTCGCGAGCTCGAGCTCGATCGTGGGCACGCTCTCGAGCGCGACCGTGGGCACCGACGTCCCGTTCACGCTCTACCGTGACGGCTCCGCCGTCACCTGCCCCGGCTGAGTTTCCTCGGGGGGTTTTCAAGCCCCCGCCCGTCGGAAGCGAACTCCACCGGGGCCCCACCCAAGTCGGCTCGCCACGCTCGCCGGGCGCCTCTCGGCGCCGGCCCGAGATCCGCGCGAGCAGTCGGTTCGGGGATGGACGCCCGCCACCTCTCGAACGATTCCGATGTGTGAACCAGTTCGCGCGGGCGAATGCGGTCGCGGTACGGCGACCGGGGCCTTTCGCGGCGCCACCCAATCGCGCTAACATCAAGCATCCCTGTTTACACGTTCAAGTGCTGCAGTGGCCCACGCCGAGTCGTTCGGCGCGGGAGAGAATCCGTGCGGTGGTGGGTCGAGGGGACGCCCACGCACGGGCTGGGCCGGATTGAACGTGGACCCGACGAGGAGCAGCAGATGCAGTCCAATCTCCCGAAGTGGTTGTCCGTCCCCGCCCGGGCTCTCGCCCTGGCTGCCACGTTAGCCGGGGTTCTCTCGGCTTCCACGGCTCTCGCCGCGCCCGCCACCGACGCCAGCCGCGTGACTCTCGCCGGCAGCGTCCACGCGCTCGCGACACCGCAGTCGGACATCGGCCGGTCGGACCTCAACCTGGCGATGGACCGGATGGTGCTGTCGCTCAAGCTGCGCGCCGGCGCCCAGGCGGAGCTCGATCAGCTGCTCGCCGCCCAGCACGACCCGCACTCGCCGCAGTTCCACAAGTGGCTCACGCCCGAGCAGTTCGGGGCCAAGTTCGGCCTCGGCGCCGCGGACCTGCTCACCGTGGCGAACTGGCTCACGAGCCACGGCTTCCACATCGACGAAGTCGCCACCGGTCGCGGCTGGATCAACTTCAGCGGCACGGTGAAGCAGGTGGAAAGCGCCTTCGCCACCGAGATCCACGACTACCAGATCGACGGCAAGATCTACCACGCGAACTCGGTGCCCGCGTCGATCCCCAGCAGCCTGGCCTCGCTCGCGAACGGCGTCGTGACGCTGCACAGCTTCCCCCGTCCCTCGCACCACGGCACGGTCACGCCGGTGGATCCGCACTTCACCAGCGGCGGCTCCCACTACGTGGCACCGGCCGACTTCGCGACCATCTACAACCTGAACAGCGCCTACTCGAGCGGCTACACCGGCACCGGCCAGACGATCGCGATCGTGGGCCGCACCGACATCGCGCTCTCGGACGTGACCACGTTCCGCAGCACGTTCGGCCTTCCGGCGAACAGCCCGACCTTCGTGCACAACGGCGCGGATCCGGGTGATGTGGGCGGCGGCGAGGAGACCGAGGCCGACCTCGACGTCGAGTGGTCGGGCGCGGTGGCGAAGAACGCAACCCTCAAGTTCGTGATCTCGAAGTCGACGGCGTCGACCGACGGCGTCGATCTCTCGGCGCAGTACATCGTCCAGAACAACCTCGCGGTCGCGATGAGCACAAGCTTCGGCCAGTGCGAGTCGCAGATGGGCGCCTCGGAGCTCAGCTTCTACAACAACATGTGGTCGCAGGCCGCGACCCAGGGCATCACCTCGTTCATCTCCTCGGGCGACAGCGGCGCCTCCGGCTGCGACTCCGGCAGCGCGACCACCGGCTCCGGCCGCGCGGTCTCGGGCCTCTGCTCGACGCCTTACAACGTCTGCGTCGGCGGTTCGCAGTTCAACGACACCGCGAACCCGAGCCTCTACTGGTCGGCGAGCAACAGCTCCTCCGACGGATCGGCGCTCTCCTACATCCCCGAGGTGGCCTGGAACGAGAGTGGCACCGTGTCCGGCGGATCGGGCCTGTGGTCGACGGGCGGCGGCGCCAGCAACACCTACGCGAAGCCGTCGTGGCAGGCTGGACCCGGCGTCCCCGCGGACTCGAAGCGTGACGTTCCGGACATCTCGCTCACCGCGGCTGGGCACGACGGCTATCTCGTCTACCAGGGCGGTGGCCTCTACTCGGTCGGCGGCACGTCGGCCTCGTCGCCGTCGATGATGGGTCTCATGGCGCTGGTGGTGCAGAAGGCCGGCGCACGCCAGGGCAACGCGAACACGGTCTTCTACCCGATGGCGGCCGCTCAGTACGGCGGCACCGGTCCGGCGGTGTTCCACGACGTCACCTCGGGCAACAACAGCGTTCCGGGCGTGACCGGCTTCAACGCCGGTGTCGGCTACGACCAAGCCACCGGCGTCGGCACGGTCGACGGCACGGCGCTCATCAACAACTGGGGTGGCACCGCGAGCTTCGCGCTCACGGTGTCGAAGGCCGGCACCGGGACCGGCACCGTCACCAGCAACCCTGCTGGCATCAACTGCGGCGCGACCTGCTCGGCGAACTACACGTCGGGCACCCCGGTGACGCTGACCGCGGCCGCGTCGGCCGGCTCGAGCTTCACCGGCTGGAGCGGTGCTGGCTGCTCGGGCACCGGCACCTGCCAGGTGACGATGAGCGCGGCGCAGAGCGTGACCGCCACGTTCACGGCCACGCAGTCCTTCCTGCTCTCCGTCACCGACGCGGGCACCGGCACCGGCACGGTGACCAGCAACCCGTCGGGCATCAACTGCGGCGCCACCTGCTCGGCCAGCTACGCGTCGGGCACTCCGGTGACGCTCACCGCGGCTGCTTCGGCCGGATCGACCTTCGCCGGCTGGAGCGGTGCCGGCTGCTCGGGCACCGGCACCTGCCAGGTCACCATGACGGCGGCGCAAAGTGTGACCGCCACGTTCACCGCGCAGGCGCAGTCCTTCACGCTGAGCGTGACGGACGCGGGCTCGGGCACCGGCACGGTGACCAGCAGCCCCGCGGGCATCAGCTGCGGCGGCACCTGCTCCGCGAGCTACACCTCGGGGACCCTCGTCACCCTCACCGCGACGCCCGCCTCCGGTTCGACCTTCGGCGGATGGAGCGGCGCCTGCAGCGGCACTGGATCGTGCCAGGTCACCATGACCGCGGCACGAAGCGTCACCGCCACGTTCACCGGCGCCTGCGGCTCGCTCGAATCGGGAAGCGATTCGGTCGGGTTGCTGGTGGGGTTGATGGCTCTGCCTGGATTCCTGAGGCGCCGAGCGCGCGCCTGAGGTGAAGCCTTCACTCGGGGAGGGCGGTGCAATGCCGCCCTCCCCGGGTGTCCCTCGGTTTTGCCCTCGCGCGCGAGGGACCGCGCGCGCTCCAGACGCACATCCTCGCGATTCCAGCTGGAGGCCCACCGTTCCCTCGGTGGGCAGGCCGTTGCGGCTTCTTGCCGTCGGTCTTCATCGCCAACGACGTCCTCTGCTCTCCCCTCGGCGAGTTCTCGCCTTATCCTCTCGGCGCGGGGGCTCGTCCCCGCCTTTTCCGAGGAGCACTCGATGACCGATGCCAAGCCCAGCCGACCTGGGCGCTGGATGATCTACGGCGCCAACGGCTACACGGGCCGGCTTGCCGCGCAGGAAGCGAAGCGTCGCGGGCTCGCTCCGGTGATCGCGGGGCGGAACCGCGACGAGCTCGCGAAGCTCGGCACCGAGCTCGGCTTCGAAACTCGAGTCTTCGACCTGGGCGGCACCGACGCGATCGCGGCGCAGCTTCGCGACATCGATCTGGTGTTGCACTGCGCAGGCCCGTTCTCCGCCACCGCGCGCCCGATGCTCGACGCGTGCGCGCGCTCGGGCACCCACTACCTCGACATCACCGGCGAGATCGAGGTGTTCGAGTACGTCCACGGCGCCTCGGCGCGCTGGGCCGACGCGGGAATCGTCGCGATGCCCGGCGTCGGCTTCGACGTGGTGCCCTCCGACTGCCTCGCCGCGATGCTCAAGGCGCGCATGCCGGAAGCCACGCGGCTCAGGCTCGCATTCAAGTCGATGCACGCGAAATTGAGCCCCGGCACCGCGAAGACCATGGTCGAGGGCCTGCCCAAGGGCGGCATGATCCGGCAGAACGGCCAGCTGGTGAAAGTGCGCGCCGCGCACAAGGTCATCATGGTGCCATTCCAGGGAAAGCCCGAGCCGGCGGTCGCGCTGCCGTGGGGCGACGTCTCGACCGCGTATCACTCGACCGGAATACCGAACATCGAGGTCTTCATCGGCCTGCCCCCCGCGATGATCTGGCAGATGCGCGCCACCGCACCGATCGGTCGCCTCCTGGGACTCGGAGCGATCCAGCGCTTGCTCAAGGGCCAGATCGACAAGCACGTGAAGGGCCCGTCGGAGGAGGAGCGCACCTCGTCGGCCACGCTGCTCTGGGGCGAGGTCAAGAACGCCGACGGCAAGAAGGCCACGATCACCATCCGCACTCCCGAGAGCTATCACCTCACCGCGGTGTCCGCCGTCACCATCGCCGAGCGCGTGCTCGCGGGCGAGGTGAAACCAGGTGCGGCCACACCGTCGATGGCGTTCGGCGGACAGTTCGTGCTGTCGCTACCGGGAGTCGAGCTGCTGACCCAGAGTTGAGGCGACACACCGCACCGATCCAGCGGGAGGGACCGGCTCCTGCCGGTCCGCGATCGCGCGCGATAGCGCGATCGAACGTCGCGGCGGCGAGGGACTGCCGTCTTCCGACTGCAGGAACGATCAGGAACGATCAGGCCCGAGCAGAGCGCCGGACTCAGCGGCTGCGATCGAGGGAGAGATCCGCGGAGGCGGCGCTCTCCTCCCAGCCGCCGCCCAGCGCCTTGTAGAGCGCGATCAGGTCGAGCACCGACGCGCGCTCGCTCTCGACGAGCGCGTCCTCGTCGGCGTAGCGCGAGCGCTGGGCGTCGAGGACCGGGTAGAAGCTTCCCAGGCCCGACGTGTAGAGGCTGCGCGCCAGGGTCTCGGCGCGAGCGCTCGCTTGCGCGGCCTCGGCGAGCGAGCGGTGCCGGTCGCGATCCTTACCGTACGCAACCAGCGCATCCTCGACGTCCGCGAGCGATTGCAGCACCGCTTTGCGGTAGGTCTCGAGTGCCGCCTCCTGCTGCGCGTCGCGCGCTTCGATACTGGCGCGAATCCGTCCCGCCTCGAAGATCGGCCAGCGCACCGCCGGCCCCACCGAGAAGGCACGGCTGGTGATGTTGAAGAAGTCCGACACGTCGGTGGCCTGCAACCCGCCCACGCCCGTGAGCGAGAGCTTGGGAAAGAGATCGGCGGTCGCGACACCGATGCGCGCCGTGGCGGCGGCCACCTGGCGCTCAGCACGCCGCACGTCGGGGCGACGGCGCAGAAGATCGGCGGGAAGGCCCACCGGAATGCGCTGCGCTACCTCGTCGGGGTTAGCCGCGGCGGGGATCGGCGCGGGCGTACCCAGCTCGTCGGCCAGGGCCGTGGGCGCGACTCCCACCAGCACGCCGAGGCGATGAATCGTCTGGTGGATGCCGCTCTCGAGCGCCGGCACCTGCGCCTGGGTGCTGGCGAGCAGCGACTTCGCCTGGCTCACGTCGAGCTCGCTCGAGAGGCCGGCCCGGAGCCGGTCGCTGGTGAGATCGAGGGCGTGAGACTGGGCCTCGATGTTCTGCTGCGCGATCGCGAGGCGCTGCTCGAGGGCGCGCAACCCGACGTAGTCGCGGGCGACCTCGGAAAGCAGCGTCACGCGCACGTCGCGGAGTGCCTCCTCGCTGGCGTCGAGATCGGCCGCCGCCGCTTCCGCGGCACGCCGGTTGCCGCCGAAGAGATCGATCTCCCAGCTCGCGTCGAAGCCGAGGTCGAAAAGGCCGTCCTCGGGGCTGATGATGGGGATGGCGCCGAACGGCGTGCCTTCGCTGCGCCGCTCGCGGGTGTAGATCGCGTGCGAGCCGAGTGTCGGCCAGAGCGCCGCGTCGGCCGCGGTACGTCCGGCGCGGGCTTCGCGGACCCGCGCCGCGGCGATCTTCGGATCGGGGCTCGTGGCGAGCGCTTGCTCGATCAAGCGATCGAGCACCGGATCGCCGAGGCTCGTCCACCAGCGCGCGAGATCGGCCGGCGCCGAAGGTGCGGCGCCGCCAAGAACCGAACGCGTGAACTGCGCCGGCACGTCGAGCTTGGGCGGCTGATAGTCGGGACCGACCGTGCACGACGTGAGAACGAAGAGCAGCAGGGAGAGAGCGAGTTCGATTCGAGGTCGCATGGTCGACTCCTTGAGGATCGGTCGGTCAATGGACCGCCACCTTCGCCGCGCGCGGGTCGTAGCGGCGGAAGAGCAGCGCCAGCGGCACGACCACCGCGAACGTGATGGCCATGATCCGGAACGCGTCGGTGAAGCCCAGCATCTGGCTCTGGCGTTCCATCAGCCGGTAGAGCATCTGGGTCGCGCGATCGTGCGCCGCGCCGGCGCCGGCACCCTGCGGCATCAAGGCGCCGGTGGGCGCCGCCGCGCTCGACCGGAAGGCCGGATTGGTGCTGCCGAAATGCGCGGCCAGCACGTTGTGGTGGAGCTGCGCGCGGCGCGCCAGGATCGTAGTGGCGAGCGAGATCCCGACGCTGCCGCCGATGTTGCGCGCCACGTTGAGCAAGCTCGAGGCGCTGTTGTTCTTGCCGGGCTTGAGGAAGAGATAGGCCACGGTGTTGATCGGCACGAACAGGAACGCGAGCCCCGAGGCCTGCACCACCCGGTCGAACGAGACCTGCGCGAACGAGCTATCGAGCGACAGGTGCGTCATCCGGTACGTGCCGTACGCGCCGAGCGCCAGCCCGAACCCGATCAGCCACTTGGCCTGGATGCGCGCGACCATCATCCCCACCCACGGCATGAGGAACATGATCGCGAGCGCGCCGGCGGTAAGCGCCAGCCCGCTCTGCATCGCCGTGTAGCCCATCAAGCTCTGCAGGTAGAGCGGCAGCAGCACCGTCGAGCCGTAGAGCACGAAGCCGAGCGCGAACATCAGCACGAACGCGGTGGCGAAGCTGCGCTCGCGCAACAGATCGAGCTCGACCACCGGGGCCTTCTGCTTGAGTTCCCAGATCACGGCCGCGATCAGCCCCAGCGCCGCCAGCGACGCGAACACCACGATGAAGCGCGAGTCGAACCAGTCGTCCTGCTGGCCCTTGTCGAGCACCACCTGCAGCGAGCCCAGGGCGAGCGCCACCAGCGCGATCCCCACGTAGTCGATCGACAGGCGCCGCGAGCGCGCCGCGGCGGGCGCGGTCACCGCCGCGCGCGGCGGGTCGGCGGACACGACCAGCCTCGTCAGCAGCAGCGACAACAGGCCGACCGGCAAATTGATGTAGAAGATCCACCGCCACGTGTAGTTGTCGGCAATCCAGCCGCCCAGCACCGGACCGAGCGCGGGGGCCGTCACCACGGCCACGCCGTACACGGCGAACGCCATGCCGCGCTTCGCGGGCTCGAAGGTGTCGGCGAGGATCGCCTGCTCGGTGGGCTGCAGACCGCCGCCGCCCGCGCCCTGCAGCACCCGGAACACGATCAGCCAGCCGAGCGACGGCGCCAGCCCGCACAGCGCCGAGCTCACCGTGAAGAGCGCCACGCACACCATGTAGAAGCGCTTGCGGCCGAAGACGCTGCTCAGCCAGGCGCTGAGCGGCAGCACGATCGCGTTCGACACCAGGTACGAAGTGAGCACCCATGTCGCCTCGTCCTGCGTCGCGGAGAGATTGCCCGCGATGTGCGGCAGCGCGACGTTGGCGATGCTGGTGTCGAGCACCTCCATGAAGGTCGCGAGCGTCACCGTCACGGCGACCACCCACGGCCCGTAGTTGCGCTGCGGCACGCTCATGGCGGTGCTCGGAATGGTGGTGCTGGTCCTGGTCGAGGCAACAGCCCGATTCACCGCACCCGGACCTCGGGCACCACGGACATGCCGGGGCCAAGCAGCTTGAGCGCCGACTCGGGCTCGTCGAGCGCGATCTTGACCGGCACCCGCTGCACCACCTTCACGTAGTTGCCGGTCGCGTTCTCGGGCGGCATCAAGCTGAAACGGGACGCGGCTCCCGCCTGGATGCTGTCGACGTGGCCGCGCAGCGCATGCGCGGGAAACGCGTCCACGTCGAGCTCGACCGGCTGTCCGATGCGCATGTCGGCGAGCTGGGTTTCCTTGAAGTTGGCGGTCACCCAGAGGTCGTCGCCGACCAGCGCCAGGAGCGCCTGACCGGGCTGGACGTAGTCGCCCACCTCGACGCTCTTGCGCGTGACACGGCCGTCTCGCGAGGCGCGAATGCGCGTGTACTCGAGCTGCAATCGCGCCTGCGCATACGACGCCTCGGCGGCTTGCACGGACGCCTCGGCCGTCTTGACCTGGGTGTTCGCGAGGTCGAGCTGCGATTGCGCCGCGTCCACCTGGGCCCGCGCCTGCGCAAGGTGCGCGGTGGCACGGGTGGCACCGGTGGCCGCGCCGTCGAGCGCCTGCTGCGAGACGGCGCCCGCGACGGTGCTCCGGAAGCGCCTCAGGTCGGCGCTGGCATTGCCGGCGTCGGCGGTCGCGGCCTGCACGTCGGCACGCGATTGCTCGAGCGCGGCGCGGGAGACGCCGACCTGCGCCTCCGCTTGCGCGAGATGCCCCTCGGCCTCGGCGCGCGCGGCCTGCGCCTGCTCGACCCGCACCTCGAAGTCGGCGGGATCGATCTGCACCAGCACGTCTCCCGCGTGCACGTAGGCGTTGTCCGCGGTCGCGACCGCCAGCACCCGCCCCGCGACCTGCGGGCTCAGCTGCGCGATCGGACCGTCGACGAACGCGTCGTCGGTCGATTCGAAATGCCGAGAGTGCATCGCGTAGCCGGTTCCGCCGGCGATCGCCGCGGTGGCAACCACAACCGCGATCGCGATCCGGCGGCCGGTGCGAGAGGGCTTGGCCGGCTCGCTGGCGGGCTGCGACGGCGCCGGCTCGACCGCCGTCGCCGCGCGCCGGATGGGAACGATGTCGCGAGCGGGCCCCGCTTCGGCCTGTTCGGAGACGGGCTTGGTGGCGCGCGGATCGAAGCTCGGTTGCTGGCTCATGTGTGCCTCCGTCCTGAAAAATCCGAATGATTCGAGTCGCTTAGCGTCTTTATTATAAGGCGGCTAACTATATGATCAAAAAAAGGGCAGTTGGGAGAGCGTCATGCCTCGAGCAACGGCTCGGAGTTTCGGATCGAGGCCTGGACCTTGATCAGCAGCTCGACGAGCGTCTTCCGCTCGGCGGGCGTCAGGCCCGAGAGCAGCTTCGAGATCCACTGGAAGTGGTCGGGGAAGATCCCGTCGACGAACGCCTGGCCCACCTTGGTGACCTCGATGCCGGTCTTTCGCCGGTCCTCGGGATCTTCGATGCGGCGGATGTAGCCGTCACGCTCGAGGCCGTCCAAAAGCCCTGTAATCGTGGCCCGCGAGACGCCTCCCTGCTCGGCCAGCTCGGACGGACTGACGATCTTGTAGCCCTCTCTTCGCAGGTAGCAGAGGACGGCCCAGCGCCCGTGGGCCAGCTCGTGACGGGCGAGCTGCTTGTCGTGCGCGCGGGACAGGTCGTTCTCGACGATCAAGAGCGCCAGGAACGCCTCGATCGCCGTGGGGTCGGCGCCCGGGAACTGGCTCGCGACCTCACAGATCGCTTCGAATTGGGGGAGCTCGCGGAGGAGGATCATGAGGCACCTGATCGTTAGCCAACAAACTATATTCCGAACGACGCGGTGTCAAGCCCGCGAGTGCGCGGGGGTGGCCGACGGAATCGAGAACGTCACCTTCGCCGTGGCGCAAAGCTCGCCTTGGTCGTCGTGGATTCGGGCTTCCGCGAACGCGAGACGCTTCCCCACGCGCAGCGCCACGCCTTCCGCGCTCACCCGCGAGCCGCCCAGCGGCCGCAGGAAGCTGAGCGACAGCTCGACGGTGTAGATGAGCGCCTTCGGGTCGCCCAGGTGACTGCGCACCGCGTGAGCCGCGGTGGTGTCGGCGAGGGCCGCGACCGCGCCGCCGTGGACGCCGCCGTTGGGGTTCCGGACCGCGGGCGTGATCGCGAACGAACAGCGCGAGCGGCCGGTCTCGCTCCACGGCTCGAGCTCGAGGCCGATCGATTCGTAGAGGGACATGGGGTGCTCGCCACGCGGCGTGGCGCGATTCTATCCTGCGCGCGGCGATCGACGCGGGAGGTGCCCGGTGGACTCACTCGACGCGAACAGACGCTTGGTGCGGCAGTACGTGGAGGCGATGAATCGCGGCGACATGGATCGGCTGCGCTCGCTCTTCACCGAGGACGCGATCGTCCACGGCGTGATGGGCTGGGGCGGTCTCGACAAGGTGATTCCCATCTGGCAGGCGCTCCACGACGGCATCGCGATGGAGCTCACCGTCGAGGAGATGGTGGCCGAGGGAGATCGCGTGGCGGTCCGCTACATCGAGCGCGGGAAGTCGGTGGGCACGTTCTTCGGCAACGAGCCGACCGGCAAGAGCTACGAGATCACCGCGATGGAGTGGTTCGTGATGAAGGGCGCCAAGATCTGGAAGCGCTGGGGTGCGCGCGACTCGGCGTCGCAGTCGCGGCAGCTCGGGTTCCCGCCTTCGTGAGTGAGGGGGATCGACGATGACCGAAAACGCGATCGAAGGGGGGTGCCTCTGCGGAGCGGTGCGCTACCGCGCGACGGGTGCCCCGACCAACAGCATGGTCTGCCACTGCGACTCGTGCCGCAAGGCGGCCGGCGCTCCGGTGGTCGCGTGGGTGACGGTGCCCAGCGAGTCGTTCGCGTTCACCAAGGGAGAGCCGCGCTCGTACCGCTCGTCGGCGCCCGTGACGCGCACGTTCTGCGCCACGTGCGGCACCCCGCTCACCTACCACCACGACGCACGCCCGCAAGAGGTCGACATGACCACCGGCAGCCTCGACGTTCCCGCCGGCTTCGCGCCCACCTGGCACGGCTGGACGGAGGACGCGATCGCGTGGGTCCGCTTCGGCGACGGCTTGCCGCAGTACAAAACGACGCGCAGCGCGGGGTGAGCCGGGGGCTGAACGGTCACGACGATCCACCGGAGTCATTGGCGTGCCCTTCAAACGCTGCGGACGCGAGAGACCGCGTCCCTCCGTGCGACGAGAACCGCAGTTGGAGGGCTGCGGTCCCTCGCAGCCGAAGCGGTCGATCGCGTCCGTCGAGCGCAAGACGTTCGGACCGGAAGTGCCCTGAGGCACGAACCGCTGAGGCGATTCAAGCCGCCCGCTCGTGCGCCGATTCTGCACGGCCCGCGGCAACCCTGAACGCCGTCCGCCATGCTCCGCTCGAACCTGCGTCCCGCGATCGGCGAACGAATCGCCACCGCCCCGGAGCTGTTTCTCACGTCTCTGACGTCGTGTTCGGCGTGGTGTTCCTGGTCCTGCTCTACGCAGTCGCGGCGACGGCGTCGCTCTACGACACCTACCAGCCCGGGATCGAGGCCGCGCGGCATCGGTTCCACCCGATCGTCTGGTTGTTCCTCTGGTCGGCCATTCCGATCGCGCTCGGCACGCTGCTCGGCCGCGAGTTCCACTCGCTCGTCCGATTTGGCGCGCGCATCGCGTGGATCGCCCTCGCGATCGCTCTGATACTCGACGTCTCGATTTGCGCGTCGGTCGACCGGTTCGGTGAATGGTTCCCCCCGCAAGGAGTTCAGACCACGTTGGTTCGATCCCTGACAAATCCCGACTTCTCGAATCGCTCGTACTTCGTGCCCACCGACGCTGCGCTGGTCGCCGGAATGCTCGTCATCGCCTCGAGTCGCGCCGCAAAGTCGCCATGCGGAGGCCGCCTTGCCGCTCGGACGCGTGGTCCACGCGCAGGATCAGGCACTTGAGATAGGCGGTCTCGGGGATCGCGAGGCGCACGCGGTGGTCGATCGACGGGCCGCGCTTCTCGAGGACGGTGACGTCGCGGCCGGCGTCGGCGGCGGCCTCCGCGACGATCTCGACGAAGCGCTCCTCGCTCACGTGGTGGCTGCAGGTGCAGGTGACGAGGATGCCGCCCGCGCCGAGCAGGCGGAAGGCGCGCAGGTTGATCTCCTTGTAGCCGCGCAGGGCGCCGTCGAGATCGCGGCGGCTGCGCGCGAACGCGGGCGGGTCGAGGACCACCGTCTGGAACCGGCGCCTGGCGGCCACCGCGGCACGCAGCCAGTCGAATGCATTCGCCTCGTGCCATTCGACCTGAACGCGATTCCGCTCGGCATTCGCGCGCGCGCGTTCGATCGACGCGGCCGAGGACTCGAGGGCTTCCACGGAGGTGACCGCGGGTGCCGCCGCGATGCGCACGGCGAACCCGCCTTCCGCGGAAAAGCTGTCGAGCACCGAGCCGTGCGCCCAGCGTGCGGCCGCTTCGCGGTTCTCGCGCTGATCGAGGAAGGCACCGGTCTTCTGGCCGTCGAGGGGACGCACGCCGAGGACCACCGGCCCCTGCTCGATCTCGACCTCGCCCGGCTCTTCACCGGCCAGGACTCCCTTGGTTTCGGCGAGACCTTCGAGAACCCGAACGCGCGTATCGTTCCGCTCGATGATCGAGCGCGGCGCGAGCCGCGACCGGATCAGCTCGATCCAGAGCGCCTTCCGGTGCTCGGCGCCCTGCGTGAGGGTCTGGATCGACACCACGTCCGCGAAGCGGTCGACCACCAGGCCGGGAAACCCGTCGCCCTCGCCGTGCACGAGGCGTAGCGACCGCACGCCCGGTGCCGCGGCCGCGCGCAACGCGAGCGCGTCGTCGAACGCCCGTGCCCAGAAGGCCTCGTCGATCGGCACGTCCTCCCACGACACCACGCGCAGCGCGATCTCGGAGCGGTCGCTGAAGAGGGCGCGCGCGAGGAAGCGGCCACGCGCATCGCGGATCGCGACCACGTCGCCGGCGGAAGCACCGTCGATGCGCTCGACGTCGCTCTTGTAGATCCACGGGTGCCGTGCGCCGAGCCGCGCGAGAGCGCGCTCGCGGACGCGAGCGGTCGGCTCGGCAAACGATCTGGTCATGAGGCCGCGCTCGCCGGGCCGCTCGACCGCTCGCCACCAAGCGACCGGTGGCGCTCCACCGGGAGGCGCTTTCCGTCCGATGAACGCGATCGTCCGCTTCGGCTGCGAGAAACCGCAGCCCTCCGACTGCTATCTCTGTCGTTCGGAGGGACGCGGTCCCTCGCGTCCGTAACGTTCAAGTGTGCTCGATCGATTCACACGCGAGGCAGATCGAGCCCGCCCTTGAGCGGCAGCTCCGATCTCCCCATCAGCCACTCGTCGACGTGGTGCGCGGCTTCGCGCCCCTCGGAGATCGCCCACACCACCAGCGACTGGCCACGGCGCAAATCGCCGGCGGCGAACACACCGGGGACGTTGGTCATGTAGCTCGCGTCCGATTTCGCGTTGCCGCGCAGGTCGAGCTCGACGCCGAGCTTGGCGATGACACCGTCGGGCTCGGGGCCCAGGAAGCCCATCGCGAGCAGCACCAGATCGGCCGGCCATTCGCGCTCCGAGCCCGGCCGCTCGGTGAGCTTGGGTGGACCGCCGTTGCCGCTCGGCACCCACGCCACCTCCACGGTGCGCAGCGCCTTCACCGCGCCGTTCTCGCCCAGGAACTCCTTGGTGGAGATGCTCCACACGCGATCGCAGCCTTCCTCGTGGGAGCTCGAGGTGCGCAGCTTCATCGGCCAGAAAGGCCACGGCTGTTGCTGCGGACGATCCGAAGGCGGCTGCGGGAGCACCTCGAACTGGGTGATCGACTTCGCCATGTGGCGGTTCGAGGTGCCGATGCAGTCGCTGCCGGTGTCGCCGCCGCCGATCACGATCACGTGCTTGCCGCTCGCGAGCACCGGCGTGATCCCCTTCTTCTCGATCTTGGCGTCGTCTTCGCCCGCCACGCGCATGTTCTGCTGCGGCAGGAAGTCCATGGCGTAGACGATGCCCTCGAGGTTGCGACCCGGGATCGGCAGATCGCGAGCGAGCGTCGCCCCGCCGCACAGCACCACGGCGTCGAACGCCTTCAATTCCTCGACCGGGACGTTCTTGCCGACGTTGGCGTTGGTGCGGAACAGCACACCTTCCTGCTCCATCAGCGCGAGGCGCCGGTCGATCACCCATTTCTCGAGCTTGAAGTCCGGAATGCCGTAACGCAGCAGGCCGCCGATGCGATCGGCGCGCTCGAAGACTGTCACCAGATGGCCAGCGCGGTTGAGCTGCTGAGCCGCGGCTAGCCCCGCGGGACCGGAGCCGACGACCGCGACCTTCTTGCCGGTGCGCCGCTCGGGCGGCTGCGCCTTCACCAGACCCCTCTCGAACGCGTGCTCGACGATCGAGTACTCGATCTGTTCGATGGTGACGGGCGGATCGGTGATGCCCAGCACGCACGCTTCCTCGCACGGCGCGGGGCAGATGCGGCCGGTGAACTCCGGGAAGTTGTTGGTCGAGTGCAGCACCTCGATCGCGCGGTCCCAGCGATTCCGGAAGGCCAGGTCGTTCCAGTCGGGGATGATGTTCCCGAGCGGACAGCCGGTGTGACAGAACGGCACGCCGCAGTCCATGCAGCGCGCCGCCTGCGTCTGCACCTTCTCGGTGGGGAAGTGCTGGTGCACCTCGCGCCAGTCGCGAACGCGCAGCTCGACGGGCCGGTTGGCCGGCAGCTCGCGCGTGAACTCTTTGAACCCGGTGATCTTACCCACGATGTTCTCCCGGGGGACTTTTCAGCCCCCCGCGATTCGCCAGACGCTACACGGTTACGCCGACGGGACGACTGCGTAAGGCGCCGGTGGCGCGCTCGGCGGCGGGAGCTCGCTTGCCGCGATCTGCTTCTCCTGCGCCAGCCGCGTCAGCGCCTTCCGGTACTCGACCGGCATCACCTTGACGAACTTGGTGCGTGCCTCGGCCCAGTGGTCGAGCGCCCACTTGGCGCGGGTGCTGCCGGTGTAGCGGTAGTGATTCTCGAGGAGCCGGCGGAGCGTCGCCTGATCCTCGGCGTCGATCTCTTCCGGCGCCACCATCTCCCGGTTGCAGCGGCTCTGCCAGAAGTCGCTGGTCTCGTCGAGCACGTAGGCGATGCCGCCGCTCATGCCCGCCGCGAAGTTACGGCCCGTGGGACCCAGGATCACCACCCGCCCGCCGGTCATGTACTCGCAGCCGTGGTCGCCGACGCCCTCGACCACCGCGCTGGCGCCGCTGTTGCGCACGCAGAACCGCTCGCCCGCCTGACCGCGGATGTAGGCCTCGCCGCTGGTCGCGCCGTAGAGCGCCACGTTGCCGCAGATGATGTTCTGCTCGGCGACCAGCCGAGCCTTCCGCGACGGGTGCAGGATGAGCTTGGCGCCCGAGAGACCCTTGCCGAAGTAGTCGTTGGCGTCGCCTTCCACGAAGGCGCGCACACCCTTGGCGCCGAACGCCATGAAGCTCTGGCCGGCCGAGCCTTCGCAGCGCAGCGTGATGGTGTCCTCGGGAAGCGCCGCGGCGCCGTGGCGACGGGTGATCTCGCTCGACAGGATCGTGCCCAATGTGCGCTGCACGTTGCGGATGGTGAGCGGGATCTCGACCTTTTCCTTGCGCTCGAGCGCCGGGGCGGCGAGCTCGAGCAGCTTCCAGTCGGTGGCGTTGCCGATGCCGTGGTCCTGCTGGGTGATGCAGCGGATCTCGACCCCTTCGCGCGCCGCCGGCTGATGGAGGATCGCGCTCAGGTCGAGATGGCGCGCTTTCCAATGATCGATGCCGTCGCGGACCTTGAGCTTCTCCACTCGCCCCACCATCTCCTCGACGGTGCGGAACCCGAGGCTCGCCATGATCTGGCGCAGCTCCTCGGCGATGAAGTGGAAGAAGTTGATGACGTACTCGGGCTTGCCCGCGAACTTCTTGCGCAGCTCGGGATCCTGCGTGGCCACTCCCACCGGGCAGGTGTTCAGGTGGCACTTGCGCATCATGATGCAGCCCAGCGACACCAGCGGCGCGGTCGAGAAGCCGAATTCCTCGGCGCCGAGCAGCGCACCTATCGCGACGTCGCGACCGGTGAGCAGCTTGCCGTCCACTTCCACGCGGATGCGGCTGCGCAGGTCGTTCCGCACCAGCGTCTGCTGGGTCTCGGCGAGGCCCAGCTCCCACGGCAGGCCGGCGTGCTTGATCGAGCTTTGCGGCGACGCACCGGTGCCGCCGGTGTCGCCGCTGATCAGCACCACGTCCGACTTCCCCTTCGAGACGCCCGCCGCGACCGTACCGACTCCGACAGCGGACACCAGCTTCACGCTGACCCGCGCGTCGGCGTTGGCGTTCTTGAGGTCGTGGATGAGCTGCGCCAGATCCTCGATCGAGTAGATGTCGTGGTGCGGCGGCGGCGAGATCAGGCCCACGTAGGGTGTGGAGTGCCGCACCTTGGCGATCCACGGATAGACCTTCTCGGCCGGTAGCTGCCCGCCCTCACCCGGCTTGGCGCCCTGCGCCATCTTGATCTGCAGCTCGTCGGCGTTGACCAGGTACTCGCTGGTCACACCGAAACGCGCGCTGGCCACTTGCTTGATCGCGCTGCGACGGCGGTCGCCATTCGGGTCCGGGATGAACCGCGCCGGGTCCTCGCCGCCTTCGCCGGTGTTGCTGCGCCCGCCGATCCGGTTCATCGCGATCGCGAGCGTCTCGTGCGCTTCCTTGCTGATCGAGCCGTAGGACATCGCGCCGGTCTTGAAGCGCTTGACGATCTCGGTCCACGGCTCGACTTCCTCGACGGGAACCGCCTCGCCGTTGGTGCGGAACTCGAGCAGTCCGCGCAGCGTCATCACCTGCCGCGACTGATCGTTGACCAGCTTCGAGTACTCGGCCCAGCTCTTCGCGTCCTCGGCGTGCGTGGCCTGCTGAAGCTTGGCGATGGTCAGCGGGTTGTAGAGGTGCAGCTCGCCGTTCCGGCGCCACTGATAAGCGCCACCCACCTCGAGATCGAGGTTCTCGGGCACGTGGGCCGGTGGATACGCGAACGCGTGGCGCATGGCGCTCTCGACCGCGATCACGTCGATGCCGATCCCGCCGAGCCGCGACGGCGTCCAGCTGAAGTACTCGTCGATCAGCTCTTTCCCGAGCCCGACCGCCTCGAAGATCTGCGCGCCGCGGTAGCTCTCGAGCGTCGAGATGCCCATCTTGGACATCGTCTTGAGGACGCCCTTGAGCACCGCCTTCTGGTACTTCTCGACCGCGTGCTCGAGCTCGACGCCGGGGAGCATCCCCTTCTGGATGAGGTCGTCGAGGGTCTCGTACGCCAGGTACGGATTGATTCCGCCGGCGCCGTAGCCGAAGAGCAGGCAGAAGTGATGCACCTCGCGCGGCTCGCCGCTCTCGAGCACCAGGCCGACGCGGGTGCGCTTGCCCTTCCGGATCAGGTGATGGTGCACGCCGCCGATCGCGAGCAGCGCCGGGATCGGTGCCTTTTCGCGACCGGCGCCACGGTCCGAGATGATGAGGATCGACCAGCCGTCGTCGATCGCCTTCTCGGCCGCCGCGCACAGCTCGTGCATCGCATCGGTGAGCGCCCGGCCGCCGCCCGCCACGTCGTAGAGCATCGGCAGCGTCATCGCCTTGAGCTTGCCCTGATCGATCCCGCGCACCTTCGCGAGGTCGCGGTTCGTGAGGATCGGCTTGGTGAGCTCCAGCTGATGGCACTGCTCGGGCACTTCGTCGAAGAGATTGCCTTCTGGCCCGATGCTGGTGCCGATCGACGTCACCAGCTCCTCGCGGATCGCGTCCAGGGGCGGATTGGTGACCTGCGCGAAGAGCTGCTGGAAATAATTGTAGAGAAGCTGCGGCTTGTCGGAGAGGCACGCGAGCGGCGTGTCGGTGCCCATCGAGCCGATCGGCTCCTGGCCGGTTTTCGCCATCGGCTCCATCAGGATCCGCAAGTCCTCGAGCGTGTAGCCGAAGAGCTGCTGGCGCTCGAGCAGTGTCGCCGCGTCGGTGCCGTCGACCTTGGCCGGCTCGGGCAGCGTCTCGACCTTCACCACATGCTGCTGGATCCACGCGCGATACGGCTTGCGGCGCGCGATGCCTTCCTTGAGCTCCTCGTCCTCGACGATGCGCCCTTGCTCGGTGTCGACCAGGAACATGCGTCCCGGCTGCAGGCGGCCCTTCTTGAGGACGTTCTCGGGCGGGATGTCGAGTACGCCGGTCTCGGAGGCCATGACCACGAAGCCGTCGCGAGTGACGGTGTAGCGCGACGGGCGCAGACCGTTCCGGTCGAGCACCGCGCCCACCACCTTGCCGTCGGTGAAGGGGATGGAGGCCGGGCCGTCCCAGGGCTCCATCAAGCACGCGTGGTACTCGTAGAACGCTTTCTTCTCGTCGCTCATCGTCTCGTGGTTTTCCCAGGCTTCCGGGATCACCATCATCATCGCGTGCGGCAATGAGCGGCCGGTGTGGTAGAGCAGCTCGACGGCGTTGTCGAGGATCGCCGAGTCGCTCATGCCTGGCGTCAGAACCGGCAAGAGCTTGCCGATGTCGTCGCCGAAGAGCGGGCTCGAGAACATCGACTGGCGGGCCGCCATCCAGTTGATGTTGCCGCGCAGCGTGTTGATCTCGCCGTTATGGCACAGGAACCGGAACGGATGCGCGAGATCCCACGTGGGGAACGTATTGGTGCTGTAGCGCTGGTGGACCAGCGCCAGCCCGCTGGCGAGCAGCGGATCCTGGAGGTCCGGGAAGAACTGCTCGATCGCTTCCGCCAGCATCAGGCCCTTGTAGACCATGGTGCGGCAAGAGAGGCTCGGCACGTAGAAGAATTCCTTCTGCGGCAGGCTCGACTCGCGCGTCCAGCGCTCCAGGCGCTTCCGGATCACGTAGAGCTTGCGCTCGAACGCGGCAGCATCCTTCACTCCCTTGCCGCGGCCGATGAAGACTTGCAGGATGACCGGCTCGACTTCCTTTGCGACGTAACCGATGACGTCGTTGTTGGTGGGGACCGCGCGCCAGCCCAGGAAATCCTGTCCTTCCTCGCGGATCACCTGCTCGAAGGTGTCCATGCACGCGTGGCGGCTCGACTCGACGCGCGGCAGGAACACCAGGCCGGCGCCGTACTCGCTCTCGTCGGGGAGGTCGATGCCGAGACCGCCGGCGCGCTCGACCAGGAACTCGTGTGGCAGCTGGATCAGGATGCCGGCGCCGTCGCCGGTCATCGGATCGCAGCCGCAAGCGCCGCGATGAGCCAGGTTGGCCAGGATCTGGAGCCCGTTCGAGACGACGTCGTGCGACTTCTCGCCCTCCAGATTGGCGATCAGCCCGACGCCGCAGGCGTCGTGCTCGTGGTCTGGAGAGTAGAGGCCCTCGGCCACCTGGGGTGGCCGGGGCCCCCGCGTGAGGGCCGTGCGCTCGCTCTTCATGGCGTCCCTACCGTTCGGCTCCAAATGTGCAGCGGGAACGCCGGGGCAGGTTGCCCCAGCGTACCGTTGTGCAGTGCGTAACGGACCACTGTATTGATTTCAACCGATGCGTCAAGGTGCCGCGGAACCCCGTGCGAGGGCGATGGCCAAGTGACGGGAATCGCGACACAAAGGAGCGCGTGACCCAGCCCACGGAAGCGACCCTGCCGGCGCCCGAGCCCAGCGGTTCCGAGAGGCCGAGCGCGCGCCCCTCCGGCCCGTATCGCGAACGGAATCCGCAGAACCGGCACGCGGGCCGGATCGAGCAACCCGACCGCCTCCAACGACGACCCACGTGAGCATCGGCCTCTACGTCCACGTACCGTTTTGCCGGCGGGTGTGCCCGTATTGCGATTTCTTCGTGGTGCCGATCGGTCGAAGTGGGGGGCGGCCGCGCGCCATCATGGCCTCCGCGCCTGCTCTGGGCGCATGGCATCTAGTGCACGTCTTCAAGATCACAGAAGGTAGAGGAAGACGCAGGCGAGCGAGGCCTCCCTGATCACGCGGTCACTTCCGCTGGCCGCATGTCCGGGGATGATAGCGCCACGCGCCCTTACGCGTAACCCTTGTCATTCGGAAGCATCGCTCTGTTTCCACTACGACCCGCACGCGCTTCGCAACCGACCACAGTCACGTCGCAACGGCTTGCAATCGCGTGATAATACCCGGCAATCGCCTGATAACGTCGGTCTCGCCCGTGATAATGCCCGGATCTCACGCGATAATGGTCTGATTTCGCACGTTAATGCC
>CAZYWA010000077.1:0-20886 GCA_964650975.1 uncultured bacterium | reverse complement strand
ACGTGTCTCGTCCCGGCAGAGCGACGGTCATCCGGTTGGCGGTGCTCGTCGCACTCATCGCGGCGGGCGAAGCGCGTGCGCAGAGCGGTGCGCCTGGCCCGGGTGCCGCGTGCTGGGCGCGGCGCAATGCGTGCCTCACGTCGTGCGCCGGCCGGTTCCCGGATGCGGCGCGGCGCTCGGGGTGCATCCAGTCGTGCGGCGATTGCCCGGCGGCCGCCGAGTCCTCGCAGCCCAGCTCGCAACCCGTGTCGCCGCCGCATGCGCCGCCGGCACCGTCTCCCAAGGGAGCCGTGCCGGTTTCGCGCGCGTGGGGAACGCCACCGGGCACGATGGCGAGCCCGGTGGGGACGGAGACGCCCAGGACCACGGTTCACCAGCCGCCGCAGCCCCCCGGTCCTCCCCTCTCTCCTTCGCCTCGCCTGGGTCTCGGCTCGGGCGGCGATCCTGGCTCGAGCTCGGGGGAGTTCCTGCTCCATTGCCGCGGCACCGCGCGCTTCGAGGACGACGCCGATCCCACGGCCTGGTCGGAGGTATTCGGTTTCGATTCGGTGAATCGCAGCGTCGACGGCCACACGGTTCAGTCGTGGGACACGACGGTGGTGTGGCGCACCGCCTGGGGCGAGCTGCACCTCGATCTGGGTGGCGGCCAGCTTTGGTCCGAACCGATCGTGCGCCCCGACCGCATGGTCGACGCCCACGTCCACGCAGCCTGCGAGCCGGTCTGACCGGTTAGCCTGATCCCTGGCCTTCACGGCCGTCACGGAATGCGAGCCGGGCTCGATCGAGCCGGCTCGCTGGTCGCGGGAACGAGCGCTCTGCTCGCTTCGATCCGCGCGATCGGTTCGCTTCTTCGGGCATGTCCCGAATCTCGATAACGCATGGAGGAATGGCCATGATCGCGAACAACTCCCATCGATTCGCCGCGGTACTGGCGCTCTCGCTGCTGCTTCCGACGGCGGCCATCTCGGCCGACGATTCGCTGGACGCGAAGCAGCTGGTCGAGCAGTCGCGCATCACCTTCGAGCGCTTTCTCGCGGATCCCGCCATGAAGCCGATGAACGAGCTCTTGAAGCAGGCCAAGGGCGTGCTCATCGCGCCGCAGATCCTGCGCGGCGCGTTCCTGCTCGGCGCCTCGGGAGGCAGCGGCGTTTTCCTGGCACGCGGCAAGGACGGCGAGGGCTGGTCGTCGCCGACCTTCTACACGATCGGCGACGTGAGCTTCGGCCTGCAGATCGGCGGCGACAGCTCCGAGACCGTGCTGGTCGCGATGACCGATCGCGGCGTCTCGGCGCTGCTCACGGACTCCATGAAGCTCGGCGCCAACGCGGGCGTCGCGATGGGCCCGGTGGGCGTGGGTGCCGCCGCCGCGACCGAGAACCTGAGCGCCGACATCCTCACCTATTCGCGCAGCAAGGGTGCGTACGCGGGGCTCTCGTTCGACGGGGCCGTGGTCGCCACGCGCGCCGGCCTCAACGCCGCGTACTACGGCAAGCCGGTGTCTCCCTCGGACGTGCTGCTCCGCCACGAGGCGACCAACTCCGACGCCACCCCGCTCGTCGACGCCGTGGCGCGAGCCGCCGGCCAGGGCTCGGGCGAGGCCCCCGCGCAATCGACCGACTAAGAAGGTGTGGACAAAATCGGATCACTGCCCGGAGCGCTTCCTCCGAAGCGATCTCCTGCTGTTTGGAGGGACGCGGTCCCTCGCGTCCGCAGCGTCTGAACCAAGATGGACGCCTGCGGCTGCGAGGGACCGCAGCCCTCCGACTTGCAGGCGCAGACGCTCGAGCGATTTCCCGCCACGCAGGTCGCTGATCCAAGCGTCTGAATTTCTTTCGTCTAGACCCCTCTAAGAGCTCGTCCGTCCCCAGTTCGACGTGCCGCCGGACTCGAAGTCGTCCTCGAGCAGGAGTTGCCGGATGCCGCTCCGGAAGAGCATCACGTTGCCGAGGTTGTTGCCGATGAAAAGGTCCATGTCTCCGTCGCCGTCCGGATCCGCGAGAGCCGGCGCCGCATAGGTACCCACGTCGACGAGCCCGAGGCGCTGGGAAGCCGGGAGGAACGCCGGGCTGGTCGCGGTGCCGGTGTTCTCGAGCAGCAGCGTCGCGCCGCTCTCGGTGCCGATCATCAGGTCGAAATCCCCGTCGCCCTCGAGATCCGCGATCGCGGGGTGCTCTCCGGGGCCGCTGTCCTGGATTCCGAACGGGTCGTGAACCGGCGCCTCGAACGCGGGGCTGGTGGCGGTGCCGGTGTTCCGGGCGAAGTAGAGGCCAACGTCGTGGGTGGCCTCGAACGCGTCGAGGTCGCCGTCTCCGTCGAGGTCCGCGAACACCACCAGGTTGGCGTTCGGAACTCCAGTCAACCCGAACACGCCGTGAGTCGCGGGACCGAACGCGGGACTGGTGGCCGTTCCGGTGTTCCGGGCGAAGTACGTGCCGCGCGACGTTCCGACGAACTCGTCGAGGTCTCCGTCTCCGTCGATGTCGGTGAAGATCGGCTGGTCGACGCTGGCGCCGTGGGCCAGGCCGAAGGGATCCTTCGTGGGGGCGGCGAAGACCGGGCTCGTCGGGCCGCCGGTATTTCGAAAGAAGTAGACCTCGCCGTTCCAGGCCCCGACGAAGGCGTCGAGGTCCCCGTCGTCGTCGATGTCGACGAAATCCGGTGAGGCGAAAAACGACAGGTTCGAGAGACCGAACGGGTTGAGCGACGGAAACGAGAAGAGCGGACGGGGTGCGGATGACTGGGTATTGAGGAACAGTACGATCGAGCCATCGTCTCGACCCACGAGAGCGTCGCGATCGCCGTCGCCGTCCAGGTCCACGACGAAGGGAGCAGCGTGGTTTCCGGTGCTGCCGAGACCGAAGGGATCGACCGACGGCGGCGCGAAGGCCGGGCTCGTGACACCGCCGGTGTTGGAGAAGAACAGCAGGTCGCCCGCGAAGTCGGCGGCCAGCACGTCGAGGTCGCCGTCACCGTCGAGATCGACGAGATCCGGAGTGGCATCGAACGCTCCCGCGGCGCCGAGCCCGAGCGGGTCGACCAGCGGCGCGGCGAATGCGGGGCTCGTGGCGCTACCGGTATTGGCGAAGAGAATCAGGTCACCGGGATCGTCGCCGACCAGCACGTCGAGGTCTCCGTCGCCGTCGATGTCGGCGAGCGCGGGCGCGGCCCGGGGTCCGACGTCGGCGAGGCCGAACGGATCCGTCGACGCCGCGCCGAAGGCCGGGCTCGTCGCCGTGCCGGTGTTGCGGAAGAAGAGCAGCTGCCCGGCGTAGTTGCCGGCCAGCACGTCCAGATCTCCGTCGCCGTCGAGATCGCCGAGCGCCGGCGCCGCGTGGTCGCCGGCGTCGGCGAGCCCGAACGGTTGGGCCGACGGCGCCGCGAAGCTGGGGTTCTCCGCGGTCCCGGAATTCCCGAAGAGCTTGAAGCGGCCCTGCTGGGTGCCGACCAAGCCGTCCAGGTCTCCATCCCCGTCAAGGTCCGCCCAGGTGGGCATCGCGCTACCGCCGGCATTGGTGAGGCCGAAGGGGTCGGCGACCGGCGTGGCGAACGAGGGCAGGGGCGGAAAACCCGTCGCTCGCGCGCGCGGCACCGGTGGCCCGGCGAACAGCCACCCGGCGAGCAGACACACCGGGACGTACCGTCGCGTGCGCGCGGAAACGATATCCATGAATTCCCTAGGAGTTTGCTTGATTTGTAACAGGCGATTCGCTCGGGTCGAGCTTCTCTCCGCCACTCGGTCGGGCGCAAACCGCCGGTCCAACTTCGAAGTGCGGCGGCGGCGGTTGAGCCGCCTCCGGGCAGCGGATAGCGTGCGCGGCGCTCATGGAACCGGTGGCCGACTCGGAGGTCGACGGCGCGGAGCTGCGCGAGTCGGGCGGCGGTCTGCCCTCGGCGGCGCTCGCCAGCAACGCCTCGGGCCCGCTCGCCTTCACCGCGGACCGGCGCACGGCCGATCGCGAAATCTGGTCGCTCTCGTGGCCGGTGATCCTGTCGCAGGTGCTGGCGAGCGCCGTGAGCCTGATCGACATCGCCATGGTCGGGCGGCTCGATCGCGTCGACGTGCAGGCGGTGGGCTACGCGACCCAGTACCTGAACCTGGTGCAGGCCGTGCTGCTCGGCCTGGGTGCGGCTTGCGTGGCGCTCATGGCGCAGTCGATGGGCGCGGGCCAGAGCGACCGCGCCCGTCGCGCGCTCGCGGTGTCGGTGGCGGTGACGGTGGCGGTGTCGATCGCGGTGACCGGGGTGGCGCTGGCGGTGCCGCGCCAGCTCTTGCGGCTGCTCGATGCACCCGAGCCCGCGGTGGAGGCGGGCGTCGATTACTTCCGGCTGACGCTCGGCTCGACGCTGCTCTTCGGTCTCGCGTTCACGCTCGAGAGCGGCTTCCGCGCGCTGCGCGAGACCCGCGTGCCGATGCTGATCGCCCTCTCGGTCACGGTCATCAAGATCGCGCTCAACGCTGTGCTGATCTTCGGCAGGCTGGGCTTTCCGCGGCTCGAGCTGGCGGGGGCCGGTCTCGCGACGCTGCTCTCGCAGATCGTGGGGCTGGTGCTCTTCGCGTGGGCCGCCCAGCGGCGCGAGGCACCGCCCGAGCTGCGCATCCGTCGCGCGGACCTCGGTACCCGATCCGCCCCGCACGCCGCGCTGCTGGGCGAGCTGCTGCGCATCTCGTCGCCTGCCGTGGCCGAGCGCACCGTGCTGCAGATCGCGATGATGACCTACTTCGCGGTGATCGGCCGCTTCGGCAGCGCGCCGGTCGCGGCCTACACGATCGGCATCCGCATCCTCTCGTTCACGTGGATTCCCGGCACCAGCTTCGCGGTGGCCGCGTCGACGCTGGTGGGCCAGGCGGTGGGCGCCGGAGACGACCGCCGCGCGGCACGCCTCGGCTGGCGCGCGACGCTCTTCTCGCTGGTGGTGTCGATCGTGCTGGGGGTCTTCTTCGCGCTCGGCCGCGAGCCGCTGGCGCGGTTCTTCACCCACGACGAAGGCGTGGTGCGCGAGCTCGGTCCGTTCATGCTGGTGCTGGCCGCGGCGCAGCCGCTGCTCGGTGCCCACTTCACGCTGGCCGGCGCGCTGCGCGGCGCCGGCGACACCGTGACGCCTTTCTTCGCGGCGCTGGTGGGCAACTGGGTGTTCCGGATTCCGCTCGCGTATCTGGCCGTGCCGGAGCGCGGCGCCACGGTGCTCTGGGTGTGGGCGGCGCTGGCGCTCGATCACCTGGCGCGCGCGATCTGGCTCAGCACCGCGTTCCGGCGCGGCAAGTGGCGAGTCCGCGCCGCCCAGGCGCGAACCCGGATGTGACGCCTGACGAATGAATGGTGAGGGCTCGTCATGACTGCGTCATCGCCGTCTCGCTACATCGTGGACCGTGTTGGTATTCACAACCCATCGAAAACCGTCTCCCGGCGGAGGAGTGATGAGACGCTGGTTCCTGGCTCTGGGATGTCTGCTGCTGCTCTCGCCCGCGACCGTGCATGGCACGCAAGCGGCGAGCACCGCGCCGTCGTTCGAGCTGCCGGGGCGCGGCGGGCCCGTGTCGCTCGACGCGCTGCGCGGGCATCTGGTGTACGTCGATTTCTGGGCGTCGTGGTGCGGCCCGTGTCAGCTGTCGTTTCCGTGGATGCGTGACCTCTACGATCGCTACGCGAAGCAGGGGCTGGTGGTGGTCGCGATCGATCTCGACAAGGACCGGTCGGCCGCTGACGCATTCCTCGGCCGTCATCCATCGCCGTTCCTGGTGGCGTTCGATCCCGGTGGCAAGACCGCCCAGGCCTTCGACGTCTCGGCGATGCCGTCGAGCTACCTGATCGGCCCCGACGGCACGATCCTGCGCTCGCTCTCGGGCTTCGACGCCGACAAGAGCCACGAGGTCGAGTCGCTGATCTCGAAGGAGCTGGGCCGATGAGCCGCCGCGCGGCGCTCGTGGTGCGAGCGCTGCTCGCCGCCGTTCTCGGCGCAGCCGCGCTGGCGGGTGCCGGCTGCGACGCGATGGACGTGCATCCCTGGGACCGCGATCTCTTGGCGCAGCCCAAGATGCGCTTCGTGCCGAAGCCGCTGACCCACGCCGCGGACGAGCACATCTACTTCAGCAAGGAAGGGTCGACCGGCGGCTCGGAAGCGGGCGGGGGCGGTTGCGGATGCAACTAGATCCGCCGGGCCGGCCCAAATCCATCCGTGGCCGCCTGGGCGCGGCCGCGTGCGCGCTGCTCGCGTCGGGCAGCGCCGCGCCCGGGCACGCCGCGGACACGGGTGCCACGAACCAGCTCGATCTCGAGACCTTGCTCTACGGCGAGGCGCGCCGCGTCGACGTGTTCGAACCGACTGGCCGCTTCACGCGCAGCTACGCGGACGGGGAATCGCTCTTCGGGCAGGTGGGCGTCGACGTCATCACCGGTGCTTCGCCGACGGGCGAGGTTCCGAGCGGCACGTCCCAGACGATCACCACCGCGTCGGGGCATCTGAAGCAGACCTCGCCCTCGCAGATTCCCACCAGCCAGTTCTCCGACGTCCGCTTCGCGATCGACGGCGGCTGGACGCGGCCCTTCTGGTTACTGACACCCACGCTCGATCTGCATTTCTCCCGAGAAAAGGACTACCAATCGCTGGGCGTCACCGGCACCGTCGCGATCGATCTCCCCGACCACTTGACCACGTTCACCGCGGGAGGCGGTTACAACGGGGACGACGTTTTCCCCGTGGGTGGCGTCACCGATGGCCTGGTCAGCCCGACGCGGACCGGAGTCCCTCGGCCCAACAACAAGACCAAATGGGTCGCGAGCGGTCTGGTGGGCGTCTCGCGGGTGCTCACGCGCCGCTGGCTGGTGGGTCTCACCGGCTCTTACACCTCGGAGCAGGGCTACTTGACCGAGCCTTACAAGCTCTTGAGCGTGATCGACGGCACCAGCGGGATGCCGGTCAGCTCGCTCACCGAAAAGCGCCCGTCGTCGCGCACCCGCACCAGCATCCTGGCGAGCTCGGTCTACGACTTCGACCGCGACGTGCTCTACCTGACCTATCGCTACTACTGGGATGACTGGAACGTGCACTCGCACACCATCGACGCGAAGTACCGCTACGAACTGGGCGGCGACACGTTCCTCGAGCCACACATCCGTTTCTACGACCAGAGCGCCGCGAGCTTCTTCCGCTACGGATTGATCGACACGGAGCCGCTTCCGAATTTCGCCACCAGCGACTACCGTCTCGGCAATCTCAAGAGCCTGACGCTCGGTGCCACGCTGGGCTTCCGGCTGAGCGGCATCAAGGGCGAGTGGAGCGTGCGCGCCGAATACCTGGGCCAGTTCGCCGACAGCCATCCGAGCGGTGTCGTGGGCATCGAGCGCCAGTACGATCTCTACCCCACGCTCAACATCGGCTCGCTCTTGCTGGGATACTCGATCCAGTTCTGACCCGTACCAGCATCGGCTTCAGCACCGAGCGGTGGCGGACCTCACCCGCATCGAGGATTACTTCGTCGGGCGTTTCTCGGCGATGGCGAACCCGTGCGAGGTGCTGGTCGACACCGACCAGTCCGCGCACGCTCGCGCGGCGCTCGCCATCGCGGAGCGCGAGGCGCTGCGCATCGAGCGCAAGTTCAGCCGCTATCGCACCGACAGCGTGGTGCACGAGATCCATCGTGCGCGCGGCCGGCCGGTGGCCGTCGACGCGGAGACGGCCCAGCTCATCGACTACGCGGCCACCTGCTGGGAGCTATCCGACGGGATGTTCGACATCACCTCGGGAGTGCTGCGCAAGGTGTGGACCTTCGACGGCGGGAGCGCCGTGCCCTCGGAGGATGCGGTCCGCGAGGTGCTCGCGCAGGTCGGCTGGTCGCGCGTGACCTGGGATGGCCGGTCGCTCACGTTGCCCGAAGGCATGGAGATCGACCTCGGCGGGATCGGCAAGGAATACGCGGTCGACAAGGCCGCGGGGCTCGTGGCCGCCGAGATTGGCGACGCGTTCGTGGTCAACTTCGGCGGCGATCTCTACGCGAGCGGTGCGCGCCGTGGCGACCGTCCGTGGCGGGTGGGCGTCGACGATCCCGACCAGCCGGGCCGCGCGGTGCTCCACCAGATCGAGCTCCGCCGCGGCGGTCTCGCGACCAGCGGCGCCGCGCGCCGCTTCGTGATGCACCAGGGCCGCCGGCTCGGCCACATCCTGAACCCGAAAACGGGCTGGCCGATCGAAGGCGCGCCGCGCGCCGTCACGGTGCTCGCCGCGACGTGCGTCGAGGCCGGCACGCTCTCGACGCTCGCCTATCTGCGCGGCCCGGACGCCAGCGATTTCCTGCGCGACCAAGGCGCGACGTTCCAGCTGGTGTAGCCCCGAACGAACTACTCGCCCGGATTTCGTACTGGCGCCGCCCTCCCTGCCCGCTGCGGCGGTGTGTCGGTGCAGAAGCACCGCGCCGAGAGGCGCGCGGCGAGCAACGCGAGCCGACTTGGGGGTGGGGCCCCGAAAAAATCGCACTTTTTTCGGGGCGGGGGTCTGGAACAGACCCCCGAGGCAACTCAGATCACCTGGCCAGGACCGCCGCTCGACGCGACGAACGGCAGCTCGGCCGCGGCCCACGCGCGCATGCCGCCGTCCACGTTGTGGATGTCGTAGCCACGGGCGCGCATCACGTTGGTGACCTTGCCGCTGCGGGCACCGCTCCGGCAGATGCACGCGATGGTGAAGGTGGGGTCGATCTCGTCGAGACGGCCCTCGACCTGATTCATCGGGATGTGCACCGCACCCTCGATGTGTCCCGCGTTCCATTCGTCCTTCTCGCGAACGTCGAGGATCACGATGTCCTCGCGGCGTTCATGCACCTCGGCCGGTGTCACGGACGTTCCCTCCTGCGCTTCGAGTTTCGGTTGGGTCGGCGATTGTGCTGATTTCAGCGGGTGGCGGGCAAGATCCGGATGGTGTGGTCGCCGCCGTCCCGGGGGGTGCTGACGGATAGTACCTCCCCCTCGGCGTCGAAGGCGCTGGACCAGGAGCCGTCGGGGTCGTTCGACTCGACGGAAAAGCCGCCCGGATAGAAGCGGTGCGCGCCGAGGTAGATCTCGGTGGGTCCGGTGACGCCCTTCCGGTCGGTGAAGTGGAGCTCGAAGGTGCGCTTCGCGTGATCGAACGCGATCGACGTGGGAGTGCCGGCCACGGCGCGCGGGTAAGGGCGTGCCAGGTAATCGGAGTTGGGGTTGGGCGACTGGGTGTCGCGGTCGTAGAACGACCATCCGGTGGGCGGGCCGGGGTCGGCAGCCCACCAGGCCCAGCCCGCGAGCATGCGATCGGCGGTGTCGAGCACGTCGAGCATGTAACGAGGGGCGTTCGTCATCGACCAGGTGAAGCCGAACTCGCCGATCACCAGCGGCCCGCCCTGGCGCGCGACGTCCGTGGTGCGCTCGCGCTCCCACGACGGCACCGTGTCGTTCCAGGGCGCGTAATCGACGGTGGCCTCCGCGATTCCCGAGTAGAGGTGCGGGATGTAGACGATGCGCGGAGTGCCCGATCGAGGATCGTCGAGGCGCGGGATCCAGGACGGCGAGCCGTTGGCCGGTGCCCCGAAGCGCGGCTCGAAGAAGATCCAGTGGTCGGAGTCCACGGTGCGGATGGCGTCGATCACCCGCTGGTAGAAGGGCCCGAAGCGCTCGACGTCGAACGCGGCCGACGGCGCGCCGTCCTTGACGGTGCGGCGGGTGGCGGCCTCGATCTTGTCGAAATACGAGCCGGGGTAAGGCTCGTTCAGGATGTCGTAGCCGATCACCGCGGGATGGTCCTTGAAGCGCGCGGCCACCGCGGTCCACATCGCGGTGAAGTGGTCTTGCAGATCGGCGTCGGGGCCGTCGGTGTAAGCCCAGAAGTTGTCGAAGACGCGGGTCACCGCGGGCTGGAAATAGTTGAACGACCAGACCGAGCGGCACGTGGGCTCCATCGGGATGCCGTCGTTTCGCACCGTCCACTGGGGGTTGCCGTTGCCGCAGGTGAACACCGACCACACGTCCTGGTGCATGTCGAGCATCACGTGGATGCCGGCTGCGTTGAGCCAGTCGAGGCGCTTCTCGACACCCTGGAAATAGGTCTCGTCGTAGACGCCCGGCTGGGGCTCGACGCCGTCCCAGCTCAGCAGATAGCGCGCGTAGTTGAAGCCCCATTCATGCGACAGCATGTGGACTTCGTCTTCGCTGATGTCGGGCATGCGATCGGGGCTGGTCTTGGCCGAGCCCGAGACGTTGGCGCCGTGCAGGATCAGGACACGGCCCTGCGCGTCGGTGACGAAGCGCGCGTCGTCGGGCGGCGCCACGGCCGTTCCGCCGCCGTTAGAGCCACAGCTGGCGGTGAGAGCCGCCAGAGCGAGGGCGATTCCGAAGAGCCTTACCGAGCGCATGAATGACGCGATACCTCTACGGCGACGTCACGCTCCAGCCGGCGGTGGTTCCGCTCTGGAAACCGTCGGCGAACATCGCCCCGAAGAGCACCTCGACGGCGCCCGCCGTGGCATTTGCAGCGACCGTTTTCCCGGGGGCCGAGACCACCAGATCTCCGGCGCCGTCGCCGTCGAAGTCGGCGATCGCGAGTGCCGTGCCCCATCCATCGAAGCTGGCTGCGGGCGCGATCTGGAAGCCCGCCTTCTGCGGCAAGGTCTGAACGGGCGCTCCGCTGTTCAGGCCGCCCGGCGCTCCGAAGAAGAGCTGCACCAGACCATCGCTCTGGAGGCCGAGCTGGAGGCTTTCGCCGGGTACGCCCACCGCCAGATCGGTGAAAGCGGAGTCGATGTCCCCGGCGGCCAGGCTGAATCCGAACTGATCTCCTGCTTCGGGACTGTCCCCGTTCCCGGATTGCGTGAGCACCGTCGCAGCGCTCCCCGACACCCCCGCCGCGCCACCGTAGCCGACGACCACCTCGCCGGCTTGCGCGTGACCCCCGAGCGTCTTGCCGGGGACGCCGATCGCGAGATCGGCGTAGCACTTGACGAGGCCGAGGTTGCAGGAGCCCCGGTCGTGGATGAAATCGCCGCTGGCGAGCGCCGCGCCGAAGGTATCGTTGGTCTCGGCCGTTCCGCCGAAGCTCGCTTCAGAGAGGAGCTGCTGGCCGGTGACCGTCTGTAGTCCCGACGCCGCGGATCCGCGCAGGATGTGCACTTCCCCTGCGCTCGCTGCGGCCCCGACGGTCCGGGCCGGTGCGGCGATCGCGAGATCGTCGTACCCATCCTTGTCGAAATCGCCGGTGGCGAGCGCATAACCCATGGTGTCGTTCACGCCCGGAGTGCCGAGCACGCCGCTTTTCCCGGCCTTGAAGCCCTGAGCGGTGTCGGTGCGCAGCCCCGTGACGCTTCCGTAGAAGACCTGCACTACGCCGGCTTGGGCCTTGTTGCTCACGACCTGACCGGGGACGCCGACGGCGAGGTCGGCGTAGCCGTCGTCGTTGAAGTCGCCGGTTGCCAGCGCGAAGCCGAAGAGATCGCCGGCTTCGGGCACGGAGAATCCGATCGTGTCGAGCTGCGACAACGGCGAAACCGGCGCCGCCGTGAGACACTGGCATCCGGATTCGAACTGCGCGATCACCACGTAACCCGCCTGCACCGAGCCACCGTTGTAGTCGACGAGCCCCTTGGGCACGCCGATCGCCACCTCGTCCTTGCCGTCGCCGTCGAAGTCACCCATCGCGAGCGCGACACCGTACTGCTCGACGCCGGTGCCGTGGACTTCCTGGAGGAAGTCGAGCGTGCGCAGCCCGCCACCGCCCCGGTAGAAGGTGACGCTTCCCTGGCTGGACGACCACAGGTGCGCGCCGACCACGAGATCCGGATGATGGTCGCCGTCGAAATCGCCGACCGCCACCGCCGCGCCGAAGACCGCTCCCGCGCTGGGCGGGCTCTGGGTCTTCAGAATGTTGTCCACTTCCCACACTTGAGCGGGCGCGCGCGCGACGAAAGCGACCGCCGCCATCAGCGCACCCAGCAGCACACGCTCGATTCGACGCATCGGCTCCTCCGCAGCACCCGGCGATACGAAGGATCGCCTACGCGCGCGCGCTTTGCACGCCAGCCGTGGTCGTCCCGAACGGCATCGGCGCGCCCGCGTGAGGACCGCGGCCGGCGCGGCGCATTTCCATGACGACATGGGATCGCTGCGTCGATTTCACCCACACCATCACGCCGTCGATTCCGGTGTGGGCTACCTCGATCACCCCCGCCAGTGCGGAGGGTACGTCTTGTCGTAGTAGGGCAGCGCCTCGACCCGCTTGGCCCACGCGGCGAGCTTGGGCCCGAGCAGTCCGTCGGCGTCGAGGCTCGCGAGGAACTTGGTCTGCATGCGGCGCGTGAGCGCCACGAACGGATACACCGCGAAATCCGCCGCCGAGGGCACCGCACCGGCCAGAAAATCCCCGGCCATCGCCGACTCGACCCGCGCCAGCTCGTCGCCGAACTCCTGACGCCCCGCCGCGATCACGCCCGCGTCGCGCTGGTCGGCGGGCTTGAAGAAGATCTCGCCCACCAGCTTCTCGATCGCGTGCGAGACGTAATTGTCGGCCTCGGCGAGCAACCGGTGCACCAGCGCTCGCGCCTTCGCGTCACCCGGGAAGAGCGTCTTCCCCGAGGACGGGTAGCGGTCCTCGAGGTAATGGAGGATCGCCGTCGACTCGTAGAGGGCGAACCCGTCGTCGACGATCGCCGGCACCTTCCCGCGCGGGTTGATCGCCAGATACTCGGGCTTCTGGTGCTCCGCGGCCTGAAACGACAGCAGGTGCAGCTCGTACGGCAACGCTTTGTGCTCGAGGGCGAGCCACACGCGCCACACGTAGGGCGAGCCGGAACCTGCGTAGAAATGGATGGTCATGAGCGAGCTCCTTGCAGTCGAGTGTCGATCCGGTCGAGGACCTCGGACCAGCGTAGCCGCCGGCGAGCCATGGATCGAGGCGATCGGCTGGAACCCTCAGGACTGGTCCGATAGACTGGTCATATGCGATCCATCACGGCCACCGAGTTCAAGGCCAAGTGCCTGGCGATTCTCGACCAGGTCGAGCGCACCGGCGAGGGAGTCACGATCTCGAAGCGGGGCAGGCCGGTCGCGCAGCTGGTTCCTCCCACACCTCGCCATGCCGGCCATCCGCAGCACGGCCTCCGGGGGACCGTGACGATCGTGGGCGACATCGTGTCGCCGGTGCTTCCCCCCGAAACATGGGCTGCCGAGCGCGGCGAGCTGTGAGGTACCTGCTCGACACCCACGCGCTGGTGTGGTGGATCGACGCGCCCGAGCGCCTCACTCGCTCGATGCGCGCAGCCATCTCCAAGACCGGTCCCCAGACTCCGCTCTTGGTCTCGGACATCTCGCTGCTCGAGATCGCGACGCTGGCCGGCCTGGGCCGCCTCGCGTTCACGCTTCCGCTTCGCGACTGGCTGGAGCGGGCGACCGCTGCGCCGCTGGTCGAGCGGGTCCCGATCACGCCGGCCATCGCCGGCGAAGTGTCGGTACTTCCCGCGAGCTTCCACCGCGACCCGGGGGATCGGGTGATCGTCGCGACCGCCCGCGTCCTGGGCGCCAGTGTCATCACCCGGGACCGCCTGATCGTCGATTCGAAAGTGGTGGAGACGATCAGCTGAGGCTGAGCTGCCGCGGGGTGCTCGCCGGGCGGCTCGGATATGATGGGGGTTGCGGGCATCTCCCCGCAGACCAGGGGGCGCATGCGAGTTGACGACCAGCCGAGCGATTGCATCGAGGGGCCGGGCGTTCCCGAGCGGCGCCTGATGTCGGCCATCCTCTGGGAGGCATTCCACTCGCTGCAGCGCAACGCCGGTTCCCGCTACCTGAGAGGCGAGTCCCCGCTCGACGAGCTGCTCGACTGGTTCGGCAGCGACCAGGCCGATTACGTGTTCTCGTTCCGCAGCATCTGCTCGTACCTGGAAATCGACCCGGCGCGCATCCGCCATCAGGTGGGTGCTCTCACCACGACCAACGCCTGATTTCCCCTCGGAGGCTCCGTTGCAGGAAGGCTTGAGCCGCCGCGATTTCGTGGTCACCTCGCTCGCGGTGGGTTTCGCGGCCGCGGTGCGGCCGGCACTGGCTCAGACCGCGATCGCCACCGACGCGAAGGGCCTCACGGCCGGCGAGGTGCAGATCCCGGCCGAGGGCGGAAACATGCCCGCGTATCGTGCCATGCCGGCCCAGGGCTCGGGTTTCCCCACCGTGCTCGTGGTGCAGGAGATCTTTGGCGTCCACGAGTACATCAAGGACGTGTGCCGGCGCTTCGCGAAGCTCGGCTACTTCGCGGTGGCGCCCGAGCTCTTCGCGCGCCAGGGCGACGTCTCCACCATGACCGACGTTCAGGAGATCCTCGCGAAGGTGGTGTCGAAGGTGCCCGACGACCAGGTCATGGGCGACCTCGACGCGACGGTCGCGTGGGCCCAGTCGACCGGCAAGGCCAACACCGCGAAGCTCGGCATCACCGGTTTCTGCTGGGGCGGACGGATCGTGTGGCTCTACGCCGCGCACAGCGACAAGCTCAAGGCCGGTGTGGCGTGGTACGGCCGGATCGCGAGCCCGCCCGACGAGCTGCATCCCAAGCACCCGATCGGCGTCGCGCGCCACCTCAAGGCGCCGGTCCTCGGCCTCTACGGTTCCGCCGACCAGGGCATCCCGCTCAGCGACATCGATCAGATGCGCGCGGCGCTGGCGGAGGCGAAGGACCCGTCGGAAATCGTGGTCTACCCGGGAGCGCAGCACGGCTTCCACGCCGACTACCGCCCGAGCTACGACGCGGAAGCCGCGAAGGACGGCTGGGAACGCCTCAAGAAGTGGTTCAAGGCGCACGGCGCGGCGTGAGCCGCCACACCGCCCAGGTCGCGAACGCGAGTACCGCGACGCTCTCGATCGTGTAGCGGACGTCGTAGTAGTGGGTCGCGAACGCGATCGCGTGGGTCGCGGCGGCGGTCGCGAGCAGCGCGGCGGCGATCTCGGGACGGCGCCTCGAGAAGAGCGCGGCCGCGGTCAGGAACGAGTAGTAGTAGCAAGTGAGCTCGGTCGCCGCCGGGATGATCGCGAAGCCGAGCGCGGCGACGGCCCACCATTCGGCTTCGCTCCGGGCCGCGCGCAGCACCAGCCACCCGAGACCGGCGAGCAGCGCCAGGAAGATCGGCAGCGAGCGCCGGAAGCTCTGGTTGTGGAGCTCCTTGAACCGCAGGTAGGGATCGTCGAGACCGCGGTCGACCGCCACCTCCTGGCGGTTCGAGGGGCGGAACGAAACCACCGTGCTGAGCCCCATGTAGTTGGTGAGCGGCGTCGACGCGTGCTTGGCGCTGTTCGCGACGAACGCGGGCCAGGCACCGAAGCCGCCCGAGACGGCGCTCGACGCGGGAACCAGGATCGCCGTGGCGAGCGCCGCGCCCAGGAAGATCCGGAGTCCGGTGCGGTCCACTCGCCGCTCTTTCCAGAGCGTCCACGCGAGCTTCATCGCAGGCGCGATGAAGAACCCGCCGGGAAATACCCGCAGCAACGTCGAATAGGCGAGCCCCGCTCCGCCCAGCATCGGGTAGCCGCGTTTGACGAGCGCCAGGCCCACCATCGCCGCCGCGAACCAGTCCTGACGCAGGTAAGCGCCGCCGGTCCAGAAGTAGAGCGCGGGCTGGTTGGTGCCGAAGAAGAGCAGCGCCACGCACAGCGTTCGCCAGCCGAAGGCCCAGCCGATCGCGGCGAACGCGGCGCCCAAGCACAGCGGATCGAGCAGACCGAGCGGTCCGGACGTCCGCATGCCGTTGCCGAATCCGATGAAGGCGCGCGACGCCGGCGCCCGGTTCGCGAGCAACGAACCGGTCATGGTCCAGAGCGGCGACGGGTTGTAGCCGTGGTCCTGAAGCATCGCGTCCCAGCGCTCGGCGGAGGCACCGGTCCGGAAGTACGCGATGTCTTGCTCGAACCGCGCCCAGCGCTCGGCGGAGAAATTCTTCTTGCAGCGATCCGGATCCTCGAGCGCGGTCCCGGCGGGGACCAAGATGTTCCTTTCCAGATCGCGGATCTTCCGGCGGTCGAGCTGGCGCTCGAAATCCTGACGGTCCGTGGCCAGCTCGGACTCGGCCACCAGCGAGCATTGGTAAAGCCGCGTGTACCCGAGCTCGGAGAAGTATTTCGAGCCCACGAAATAGTGGAAAAACTCGTAGTGGTGGATGTACGTGGTGAAGTGATAGTGGCCCCAGTTGTAGTAACCGGTGAGACCGATCAGCCCGAGCAGCGCCAGGAGGCCGTCCCGGAACCGCGGGAGCAGCGTACGTTCCAGCCGTTCCCGCGCACCGGCGAAGATCGGCCCGGAGGCGGCCGCGTAAAGCGACAAGCCGAGTGCCGCCGCGGCCGGCTCGGCCGCCACGAACATCAGCACGCTCCACCCGATCTTGCCGTGCTCGAGCGGGGCTGCCGCGGCGGCCGCCAAGCCGGCGAGCGGCGCGACGACGAACGACGCGATCACGAACCAGCGGCGCCGGAACCAGAGCACGGGCGCCCGCGCCGGATCGACGGCGTCGCCATGCCTTTCGCGCCCGATCCAGAGCCCCAAGAGCAGCAGCGCCGCCCCGTAGAGCGCCAGCACCATCTTGATCGCGTTCGCCTGATCGAGCGTCAGATCCGGCGAGCCGGCGAGCTTTTCCCAGAGCCGGCCGGCGAGCGTGGTGGGCTTCGCCGAGGACGGCGGCGCGCTTTCGTCCGCGGCCACGCGAAGGCTCGGCGGCCAGGGCGAGGGTACATCGCAAAAGGCCTCGACTTCCGCGAGCGAATAGAAGAGATCGCCCATCGGCGTGCCGATGCGCACGAAGCGCCCCGAGACGTCGCGCAGAAGCTGCGCGCGGGTACGCAGGCCGTGGCCGAGGTCGAGGACCGAGGGCACCAGCCAGACCGGCCGGAACTCGTGCCCGTCGTCGGAGACGGAGACGGAATAGGTGTCGTTTGCGTCGCCCTGGACCAGCGCGGCGCCGATCCGCGTCACCGCTCCCAGGTCCCAGGTGATGGAGCTCTGCCCGGTCGAGAGCACCACCGCTTGCGGGGCGTTCCAGATCGCGCCTTCGGCGGCGGCCGCGCCATCGGTGAGCAGCGTGGCGTTTCCCTCGACGCCCACTACCGCGCTGAGCCGCCCCGGCGACAGCAAGTTCCCGGCTGGGCACGCCGGCGCGGCGGCTTCCGGCGCGGCGGTTTGCGCTTGCGCGACCGTCGCGAGCAGCAAAGCGGCACAGGCGACGGCGATCGCACCGGTCCGATCGATCGCCGCGGACGCGAGAGACCGCGTCCCCAAGGCGGCCATCGATGTGGATCGCATTTCGGAGGGCTGCGGTCCCTCGCAGCCGGAGGGCGTCCCGGAGCCGAGTGCCTTTACCCCAGCGCCTGTTCGTAGAGCGAGACGACTTGCCCGGGATCCTTCACCGGCCGCGCGGTGAAGAGGCCGGTGATGTCGGTGATGGCGAGGTTGGCGCACTCGGCGAGCACGCTCTCGGTCACGCCCACTTCGCGGAGCGTGGTCGGGTGGCCGCAGCGCGTGAGCAGCTCGGTGACCGCGGCGGGGGCCGCGTCCGCCTTTTGCTGATCGGTCATACCGTCGCGCGAGATCCCCAGCGCATCCGCGACCCGCGCCATCTTCTCGACGCACGCTCCCACGTTGAAGCGCATCACGTGCGGCAGGATGATCCCGTTCCCGGTGCCGTGGGGCACGCCGCAGCGGGCGCCGATCGAGTGCGACATCGCGTGCACCAGCCCCACCTGCGCGCTCGACACCGCGAAGCCGGCGAGCGTCGCCGCCGCTTGCATCTGCCCGCGCGCCTCCAGATCGGCGCCGTTCTCGACGCACACCGGCAGCCAGCGGACGATCAGCCGGATCGCGTGCAGCGCCTGGCTGTCGGAGATGGGGTTCGCGGCGCGATTGGTGGCGGCCTCGATCGCGTGCGTGAGCGCGTCGAAGCCGGTCGACGCGGTCATGCGCTTGGGTAGCGTCGCGAGCAGCTCGGGGTCGAGGATCGCGGTCTCGGGGTAGAGCTTCTCGTCGACCACGAACACCTTGGCGCCCAGCCGCTCGTTCTTGACCACCGCGGCGTTGGTCACCTCGCTGCCGGTGCCCGCCGTGGTGGGGATCGCGATGATCGCGATGGGCTTCCGCGTGAGTCCGTTGACGCGGATGTGGTCGATGGCGCGGCCTCCCTCCGCGAGGCAAATGCTCACCACCTTGGCGGTGTCGATCACGCTGCCGCCGCCCAGCGCCACGATCAGATCGCAGCGTGCCGCGCGCGCGGTGTCGGCGGTGCGGTCGATCACGTCGAGCCCCGAATCCTGCGGCACGTCGTCGACGATCGCGGCGATGCGCGCGCCCAGCACGTCGGTCACGCGCTTCACCAGTCCGGCCGCGGTGACGCCCGGGTCGGTCACCAGCAGCACCCGCTTGGCGCCGCGTGTTTCGATTTCCAGATCGAGGCGCGCCACCGAGCGCGGACCGGAAAGAACCCGTGTGGGACCGGAAAACTGGAAGGTCGCGGTCTTGGGTTCCTTCAAGAGCAAGTGGAAACCGATCTTGTCCTCGGGACGCACGCCGAGCCCCACGTGCACGTGCTTGAGCTGCGTGTACTCCGCCAGCCCTTCGTGGCCGAGCTCGCGGCCGACGCCGCTCTGCTTGAACCCGCCGAAGGGCGCCATGTCGGAGAACGCGTGGAAATCGTTGATCCACACGGTGCCGGTCTGGATGCGCGCCGCGACGCTCTCGGCGCGCGCCAGATTCCGCGACCACACGCCGCCGCCGAGCCCGTAGTCGCTGTCGTTGGCGATCGCGATCGCCTCGTCGACGTCGTGGTAGCGGATCACCGAGAGCACCGGCCCGAAGATCTCCTCGCGGGCGATACGCATGTCGTTCCGGACGTTGGCGAAGATCGTGGGCTGGTAGTAGTAGCCCTCGTCGAAGCCGGCCACCTCCGCGGGCGCGCCGCCCGCGACCACCTCGGCGCCGTCGCTCCGGCCGATGCGCACGTACTCGTCGATGGTGGCGCGCTGCTTGTCGCTCACCACCGGGCCCATCTTGGTGCGCGCGTCGAGCTGGTAGCCGACCGGGATCCCGGCGGCCCGCTTCACCAGCCGCTCGACGAATTCGTCGTGAAGCCTTTCGGGCAGGAGCAGGCGTGTCCCCGATTCGCACACCTGGCCCGAGTGGAGGAAGCACGCGAAGAGGGCACCGTCGACGGCGAGGTCGAGATCGGCGTCGTCGAGCACGATGTTGGGCGACTTTCCGCCCAGCTCGAGTGTCACCTTCTTCACGCTGGCGGAGCCGAGCTTCATCACGTGCCGCCCGACCTCGGTCGAGCCGGTGAATGCGATCTTCATGACGCGCGGATCGGTGCACAGCACTTCACCCACCTCGGAACCGGGACCGGCCAGGATGTTCACGACGCCTTTCGGCACCTCGCTTTCGCGCACGATCTCGCCCAGCAAGCACGCGGAAAGCGGCGTGACGCTGGCCGGCTTCAAGACCACCGTGTTTCCCATGAGGATCGCGGGAATGATCTTCCACACCGCCATCAGGAACGGGAAGTTGAACGGCACGATCCCGGCGCACACGCCGAACGGCTCGCGGCGCACGTAGTTGCGGCTCGGGATGAAGCCGCCGCCGGTGGGCAGATCCTCGGTCCACGGAAAGCCGTTCACCGTGTACTGGGCCAGCGTGCGGATGAAACGCGCGGCCTGGAACACGTCGGACGCAGTGCGCCGCACCAGCCCGCCCGAGTCCATCGCTTCCATGAGCGCGAGCTTGGGCGCGGCCGCCTGGATGCGGTCGGCGAGATCCATGACGATGCGCGCGCGCGCCTCGGGCGCGAGCCCGCTCCAGGTGCCGCGCTCGAACGCGCGCAGCGCGGCGTCGATCGCGGCTTCGGCATCGGCGCGCCCGGCGCGCGGCACGTCGCCGATCACGCGGCCGGTGCCCGGGTCGATCGTGTCGTAGGTGGCGCCGTTCGCGGCGCCGGTGAGCTCACCGTCGATCAAGAGCCGTGCGATGGTCATTGGTGATCTCCCTTCGCGGATGGACCCAGCCGTCCAGCTAAACCACGTTCGGCCACGCTCCGCCAAGCAGCTCACGCCGTCACGCTTTTCCCATGCGCGAGGGCGTGGCACCATCCCTTCGGGCAGCTCCCCGCCCGCGAGGTTCCATTGGAGAATCCGACGCAACCCCCGAGCGCCGAGGACGCGCTCTTCCGCACCATCTTCGAGGAAGGTCCGATCGGCATCGCGCTGGTCGGGCTCGACTACCGGTTCCTGCGCGTCAACCCGATGTTCTGCCAGATCACCGGCTACAGCGCGGCGGAGCTGCTCACCAAGACCTTCGTCGACATCACCCACCCGCACGACATCGACCGCGACGTGGCGCTCGCGGTGCGCCTGCAGCGCGGCGAGATCCCGCGTTACCAGATCGAGAAGCGCTACATCCGCAAGGACGGCGAGATCGTGTGGATCTCGCTCGCCGGCTCGGTGCTCTTCGACCGCCAGGGAGCGCCGTCCAACTACGTGGCCACTATCCGCGACGTTTCGGAAGGGAAGCGGTTCGAGGCGCAGCAGCACGAGCTGGAGCGGCGGATCCACGAATCCGAGCGGCGCTACCGACAGATGCTCGACACCATCACCGATCTGGTGTTCGCGAAGAACACCGAGTCGCGGCTCACCTGGACCAACCGCGCGTTCTGCGAGTTCTACGGAATGTCCTCCGAGGAGCTGACCGGTCTGGTGGACTCGCCGGCCAACCCCGACGCGCACACCCGCCAGTACCTGGCCGTCGACGCGCAAGTGCTGTCGGCCGGAGCGACGCAGATCGTCGATCGGGAGCCGATCACCCGGCACGACGGCACGGTGCGGCTCTTCAACACCGTCAAGTCAGCGCTACGCGACGGCGACGGCCGGA
>CAZYWA010000076.1:0-20925 GCA_964650975.1 uncultured bacterium | reverse complement strand
TCGGTTCGAAGGAAGCGCTCCGGGCAAGGATCCGATTTTGTCCACACCTTCTGCGTTTTCCTCGTTGGCCGTTCACGGGCCGCGCCCGGAGTCGGCGCCTGGATCAACCTGAGCCACACTGACGGGTTGCGCCATGGGTCGACCGCTTCGCATCGTCACGACGGGTCTCGCCGCCACGTATCCGCTGGGCGGGGTGTTCTGGGATTACCTCCAGTACCCGCTGGGGTTTCAGCGCATGGGGCACGAGGTGCTCTACCTCGAGGACACCGGGCGATGGTGCTACGACGCGGCGGCGCAGACGTTCGTGGAGAACGGCGCGGCGAACGCGGCGTTTCTGGCGCGGGAGATCGCGCGCCTCGACCCGTCGCTCGAGAATCGCTGGTTCTTCCGCGATTCGACCGGCGCCACCTTCGGCCGGGCCTGGGACGACGTGGTGCGGTTCGTCGCGGAGGCGGACCTCTTCCTCCACATCTCGGCTTCGTGCTGGATGCGCGACGAGTACTGGAAAGCGGGCGTGGTCGCGTTCATCGATTCCGATCCGATGTACACCCAGGCCTCGGTGCCCGGTTACGTGGACGGCACGGCGTCCGAGGACGAGCGCACCCGCGTCGACATGCTGCTGCGCCATCACGTGCATTTCACCTTCGGCGAGAACCTGGGTGCCGAGGATTGCGCCGTGCCCACGGCGCTCTTCGACTGGATTCCCACCCGCCAGCCGATCGTGCTCGCGTGCTTCGAGGCGGCGAGCCGGCCCGTCGCGACGCGGCGCAGAGCGCTGACCACCGTCGCCAGCTGGGAGCCGCACGCGAAGCCGCTGGTCGTCGAGGGTGTCCGTTACTTCGGAAAGAGCGCCGAGTTCGAGCGTTTTCTCGATCTTCCGGCGCGCTCGGCGCTGCCCATCGAGGTGGCGCTCTCCGGTCCAGCTCCACGTGAGCGGCTGCGTGAGCACGGCTTTCAGCTGATCGATCCCGCGAGCGTCTCCGGCGACGGCTGGGTCTACCGCGACTACCTCGCCGATTCGCTGGGCGAGTGGAGCGTCGCGAAGCACGCGTATGCCGCGAGCAGGAGCGGCTGGTTCTCGTGTCGCAGCGCTTGTTACATGGCGCTCGGTGTTCCGGTGATCGTGCAGGACACGGGTTTCGGCGTCGCGATTCCGACCGGCGAGGGTGTCCTGGCCTTCCACACGCCCTTTGAGGCCGCCGACGCCATCGCGCGCGTGGCGCGCGAGCCCGAGCGGCAATCGGCCGCGGCGCTGGCGATCGCGCGCAGCCATTTCGATTCATCGCGGGTTCTGGGCGAGCTGCTGACGCGGGCGCTCGGCCCGCGCGCGTCCCGGACGTGAAACGCACGCGCGTCGTCGTCGCCGGCTACTTCGTGCGCTGCCCGCTCGGCGGCTACGCGTGGCAGGTGTTGCACTACCTGCAAGGTTTTCGCGATGCGGGACACGAGGTCTTCTTCTACGAGGGCACCGAGTACGACGGCTCCGCCTACGATCCGACCCATGGCCAGGCGACGGACGACTACACGATCGGCGTGAGTGTGGCGGAGGGCTTTTTTCGAAGCCACGGATTTCGCGACGACTGGGCGTTTCGCGACGTGCACACCGGCCGCACCTGGGGCGGCGGCGCGGAGCGGCTCGACCGGGTGCTGGACCGCGCGGAGGTGCTGGTCAACCTGGGCGGCGTCTCGAGCTTCGCGGCCGAGCAGCGCCGCGGCCGGCACACCGTCTACGTCGATCTCGATCCGGTGTGGACCCAGCTGGCCGTCGACCGGAACCCCAAGTACCTGGCGTTCCTGCGCGAGCACGACGCGTTTTTCACCCTCGGCGAAGCGCTCGCCGGTCCGGCTCCCCGCGTGCCGAGCGGCGGCATCGTGTGGAAACCGACACGCCCGCCGGTCGCGACCGCGCTCTGGAAAGACGCTCCTCCGCCTGCGACGGATGCCGCGTTCACCACCATCGGCAAGTTCCACGAGACCCATCGAGACGTGGTCTTCGAGGGCCGGCCGATGACCTGGAGCAAGCGGCCCGAGTGGCTGAAGCTCGCGGAGCTGCCGCGCCGCACCGGCGCGCGCTTCCGGATCGCCACCGGACCCGACGACGAAGCCCGCAAGATCATGGAGCGGGGTGGCTGGGAATTCGCCGAACCGGGCTTCGTCTCGTCCGATCTCGAGCGCTACCGTGACTTCATCCGTGGCTCGGCCGGCGAGCTCACCGTGGCGAAGGACATGAACATTTACGTCGCGTCCGGCTGGTTCAGCGACCGCGCGGTTTGCTACCTCGCGTCGGGAAGACCCGTGATCACGCAGGACACCGGCTTCGGGCGCTTCGTTCCAACCGGCGAGGGACTCTTCGCGTTCGGTGATCTGGACGAGGCCGTGGCCGCGGTGAAAGCGTGCGTGGCCGAGCCCGAGCTCCACCGTCGTCGCGCCGCGCAGATCGCTCACGAGCACTTCGAGGCCGCCGACGTCTGCGCGGGACTGCTCGAGCGCTGACGGCGGATCCCGAAATGTTCCCCTGGCTGCAAGCGCATCCCGTCTGGCTCGCGCCGGCGATCTTCCTGCTGCGGATCGGCGACGTGTCGCTGGGCACGGTGCGTACCATCTCGGTCATCCGCGGGCATCGCGCGCTCGCCGCGTTCATCGGCTTTTTCGAGGTGCTGATCTGGCTCACCGCGGTGGGGCAGGTGCTGGGCCATCTCGACCGCTGGTACCTGGTGATCGCGTACGCGGCGGGCTTCGCCACCGGGAATCTGGTGGGGATCGTGCTCGAGTCGGCGCTCGCCATGGGCGACGCCGTGGTGCGCGCGATCTCTCCCAACCGCGAGGTGGCGCTGGCCAAGGTGCTGCGCGCTGGCGACTACTTCGTGACCGCGCTCGAAGGCACCGGCGCCAACGGCTTGCCGGTCGAAGTGCTGTTCGTGGTGACCAAGCGCCGCAATCTGCCGAAGCTGCTGGCGCTCATCGAGAAGGCCGACCCGCTCGCCTTCTGCACCATCGAGGACGTGCGCCGGGTGCGCGAGGTGACCGTGGGCACGGCGACGGTCGCCGACCTCTATCGCACCTGGGTGGCCCGCGCCCGGCGGAAGTGAGTGCGGCGCCGCGGGCGACTGGTGTAGGCTCGAACGCCCTCGACACCCACGACATACCCAGCACGGGCAGGCGGCAACGATGCAGATCGCGTCCATCCTCCAGAAAGCCGTGAGCGGCGGCGCCTCGGATATCCACATCTCGATCGGCCGGCCGCCGATGGTGCGCGTCAAGGGAGAGCTGGTGCCGATCGCGGGTTTTCCGCCGCTCGACGCGGACACCGCGCGGCATCTCATCGCGGAGACCATGGACGTCGAGCAGCGCCGCGATTTCGAGGACCGGAAGGAGATCGACTTCGCGCTGGCGGTGCCCGACGTCGGCCGGTTCCGCGTCAACGCGTTCGTGCAGAAGGCGGGCGTGTGCTCGGTGCTGCGCGTCATTCCCACCAAGATTCCCGAGCCGCGGGACATCGGGCTCGAGGACGCGATCCTGCAGTTCACCGAGCTCCACCGCGGCCTGGTGCTGGTGACCGGCCCCACCGGCTCGGGCAAATCCACGACGCTCGCGTGCCTCTTGCAGCTCATCAACAAGACCCGCAAGGCGCACATCCTGACGATCGAGGATCCGATCGAATTCGAGTACACGAGCGAGCAGAGCGTCGTGTCGCAGCGCCAGGTGGGGCCGCATACCAAGAGCTTCGCCAACGCGCTGCGCTCGGCCTTGCGCCAGGACCCGGACGTCATCCTGATCGGCGAGATGCGCGATCTCGAGACCATCCAGATCGCGGTCACCGTCGCCGAGACCGGGCACCTGGTGTTCGGCACGCTGCACACCACCGACGCACCGCACACGGTCGACCGCATCATCGACGTGTTTCCCGCGTATCAGCAGCAGCAGATCCGCATGCAGCTCTCGTCGTCGCTCAAGGGCGTGGTGTGCCAGCAGCTGCTGGCCCGCGCGGACGGCAACGGGCGCGTCGCGGCGCGCGAGATCATGGTGGTGACGAACGCCATCGCGAACCTGATTCGCGAGGGCAAGACCCACCAGCTCTACAGCGCCATCGAGTCGGGTGGACGCTACGGCATGGTGGCGCTCGACAAGGCGCTCGCCGATCTCGCCGCGCGCGGGCTCATCAGCCAGGACGACGCGCAGAAATACGGCAGCAGCCAGTCGGCGGCCGCGGCCGCGGCCGCGGCCAGCGCGGCCTCGGGACCCGCGACGGGCGGGATTCCGCGGCCGGCGGGCACGCAGATGCCGGGCATGGCGCAGCGTCCTGGCACGCCCGGTGCTCCTCAGCGCCCCGCGGCTCCGGGCGCGCCGTCACCCACCAAGCCGCCCGGCAAGGGCCTCTTCGGGCGCTGAGTCGGCCCCCAACCGCGCCATGGTCGAGACGGTCGAGATGGTCGAGGTTCTGTCGCGGCTGCCGCTCTTCCAGTCGTTACCGGAGGAGATTCTCGCGCAGCTCGCGGAGCTCGCCCACGTGCGGACCTTCGCCGACGGCCAAGCGGTTTTCCGCGAAGGAGATCCCGGCGACGCCTGGTACATCGTGATCGAGGGCGGAGTGCGGATCGTGCGCCACCTCGACGACGGCGGCACGCTGGTGCTCACGGCGCTCGGCCCGAACGCGAGCTTCGGTGAGATGGCGGTGTTCGACGATCGGCCGCGCTCGGCCGGCGCCGTCGCCGACGGCGACACCCGATTGCTGGCGCTCGGCCGGGACGGGCTCAGGCGTCTGCTCGCCGAGCGGCCCGCGGACCTGGCGCGGCTTCTGGTGGCGATCGTCGCCAGCTTGAGCAGCAACATGCGACGCATCACCGAGAGCCTGGTCACCGTTTACGAGACCGGAAAGCTCGCCGGCACGGTGCGCGATCCGGTGTTGCTCGCGAACGAGGTGCTCGCGCGGCTGCATGGAGCCGTCGGCGCCGACCGTTCCGCGATCGGCATCTGGAACCCGTTCGCCGAGGGCTACGACTGGGTGCGGATCGACGGCGGTGCTGGCGTCGAAAGCACGGCCCTCGCCGCCGACGAGGTTCTCGGCCCCCACGATGCGCTCATCGCGCAGGCGTTCGATGCGGGCGATGCGATCCTCGCCGAACGCGACGAGGTCGAGGCGGCGTCGCGGCCCTGGCTGGGCGTGTCGACGATCGTAGTGCCGCTCTACCAGGAGAGCGAAGGCCTGGGCGTGCTGCTGTTCGCGAGCGACCGGCCGGGCGTCCTCGGCGACGACCAGCAAAAGCTCGCCGGCGCCGTCGCGCTCCAGGTCTCGGGTGCGCTGGCGCTCGCGCGCCACGAGCAAGACGAACGCGACCGCGAGCGCCTCGAGCAGTCTCGCGCGCGCGCGCTGCGAATGTAGTTTTCGGGGGGCTTTTCCAGCCCCCCGCCCCATGAAAAGTGCGATTTTCATGGGGCCCCACCCCCGAGTCGGCTCGCTGCGCTCGCCGGGCGCCTCTCGGCGCCGGCACGAGATCCACGTGAGCAGTCGGTTCGGGGATGACGGCGAGTGGGAGGGTCCCCGAACCGGCTGACCCGGGAATTCGTCACACTCTTTGGGCCCTGAGGAAACTCCGACCACGCCGCGCGGCCGGACGCCAGTACCAGCCCGTCTCTCGGCCCTGCGGCCCCCTTGGGAGGGACCGGCTCCTGCCGGTCCTCGTCGATCTCACGCGCCGTGGCCCGGAGCCAGTACCAGTGCCTCCGTCGACGCGACGCTGAGGCGCGAGCGAACGGTTTTCGGGCCGCGACGCACGATCCACACCACCAGCGCTGCGGCGATCAGCGCCAGCGCCATCGCCAGTCCCCACCAGATTCCCACCAGGCCGAAGTCGCGCGAGAACGCGAGCCACGCGGCGAGCGGCAGCGCCAGCGCGTAGTAGCCCACGAAGTTGAAGACCGCGGCGGGGCGGGTGCGGCCCATGCCGCGCAGGATGCCGCCGCCCACGCCCTGCACGCCGTCGAACACCTGAAACGCGGCGGCGATGGGAAGGATCGTTGCGGCGAGCGCCGCCACCGCCGGCTCGGCGCCGTAGAGCAGCGGCAGCTCGTTCCGGAAGATCCAGAAGATCGAGGCCGAGCCGGTCATCGCGAACGCCACCACGCCGAGCGCCTGCTCGGCGCTGCGCTGCGCGCGCGCCGGATGGCCTTCGCCGATCAGCTGGCCGACGCGCGTCGACCCCGCGGCGGCGATTCCCATCGGGATCATGAATGCGAGCGAGCACATGTTGAGCACGATGGTGTGCGCGGCGAGCGCCATCGACCCCATCCGGCCCACCAGCAGTGTCGCGCCCTGGAATGCCCAGATTTCCAGGAAATACGTGAACCCCGCGGGCATGCCGATGCGCGCGATCTGCTTCCAGCCGGCGACGTCGAACGCGTGCCGGCCCCACGGGATCCAGCCGCCCTCGTGGAGGCGGAAGCCGAACGTGGTGCCGATCAGCATCGCGAACATGAGGAAGCGCGAGGTGGCGGTCGCGATGCCGCTGCCGACGAGGCCGAGCGCGGGGAAGCCCAGGTGGCCGTAGATGAGAGCCCAGTCGAGCAGCACGTTGAACACGTTGCCGAGGATCACGACTCCCACGATCGGCACCGGCCGGCCGCGGTTCACGAGGTACATCTGGACCGCGCTGCTCATGAGATAGAAGGGCAGCGTCGGGATCTGCACCCACACGAAGCGCGTCGCCTGCGCGACGAGCTCCGGCGATTGCTGAAATCCGAGCAGCACCGGACGCGCCGCGGCCCACGCGAGGCCGATCGGGATGCTCACCAGGGCCGCCACCACCAGACCGCGCTGGAACGCGACCGCGACGCCGCGCACGTCGCGCGCGCCGTGCGCTTGGCTGATGAGCGGGTCGACTCCCAGCACCACCCCGAGACCCAGGATCCACGTGCCGTTGGTCCACAGGATGCCGAGCGATGCGGCGCCGATCGCCGCGGTGCCGACGCGCCCGACCATGAGCATGTCGACCACGCCCAGCATCATGCTGCCGATCTGATAGAGAGTGATCGGCAGCGCGATGGCGAGCAGCCGCCGTAGGTCTTCGCGGAGGGGGACGGTCGTGGTCATGACGAGACGCCAGGTCAGCGCGGGGGAGAACACGCAAGCCTAACCGTTTGGTGGGAGGGGCGCGCTCCGTCGCGTCCGCGGCGTCGATGGCGATGCGAGCGCTATGGCTGCGAGGGACCGCAGCCCTCCGGGTTGAAACCGAGCGCTGGAAGTTGATCGGCCTCGAGCGCGCGTCTAGCCTCCGCGCATGAACAAGCTTCTTTCGACGTTGATCTGGCTGGTGGTGGCGGCGCTCGGCGCGGTGGCGTTCGCGATTCTCGCGATTCATCGCGGCGAAACCGTGAACGCCGCCTGGCTGGTCACCGCGGCGGTGTGCACGTACGCGGTCGGATACCGGTTCTACTCGCGATTCCTGGCCGAGCGGGTGTTCGAGCTCGATCCGCGGCGTGCCACGCCCGCGGAGCGGCTCGCCAACGGCAAGGATTTCGTTCCCACGCACAAGTGGGTTCTCTATGGCCACCACTTCGCCGCGATCGCGGGCGCCGGACCGCTGGTGGGACCGGTGCTGGCGGCGCAGTTCGGCTATTTGCCCGGGACCCTGTGGCTGGTGATCGGCGTGGTGCTCGCGGGCGCGGTGCAGGACTTCGTGATCCTCTTCTCGTCGCTCAGGCGAGACGGCAAGTCGCTGGGTCAGATGGCCAAGGAAGAGATCTCGGGTTTCGCCGGCCTCACTGCGATGGTCGCGATCATGCTCATCATGGTGATCCTGCTCGCGGTGCTCGCGCTGATCGTGGTCAAGGCGCTCGCCGAGTCGCCGTGGGGGCTCTTCACGATCGCGTGCACGATCCCGATCGCGTTGCTGATGGGCTTCTGGATGAAGGTGTGGAGGCCGGGGGCCGTGGGCGAGGCGTCGCTCGTGGGTTGCGTGCTCTTGGTGCTGGCGCTGCTCGGCGGCGGCTGGGTGTCGCACCATCCGGCGTGGTCGGCGGCCTTCACGCAGAGCGGCACGCACTTGAGCTGGATGCTCATCCTCTACGGTTTCTTCGCGTCGGTGCTGCCGGTGTGGGTGCTCCTGGCGCCGCGCGATTACCTGTCGACCTTCCTCAAGGTCGCCACTGTGGTGGCGCTCGCGGTCGGCATCCTGGTGATCCTGCCGCCGCTCAAGATGCCCGGGCTCACCGCGTTCGCACGGCTCGGCGAGGGTCCGGTGTTTGCTGGCAAGCTCTTCCCGTTCTGCTTCATCACCATCGCGTGCGGCGCCATCTCCGGCTTCCACGCGCTGGTTTCTTCCGGCACCACGCCCAAGATGATCTCGCGCGAGACCGACGCGCGACTGATCGGCTACGGCGGCATGCTCACCGAATCGTTCGTGGGCGTGATGGCGATCATCGCGGCGTGCACGCTCGAGCCCGGCGTCTACTTCCAGATGAACACCTCGCCCAAGGCTCTCGCGGGCGCGTCGACGGTGCTGGAAGCGTCGGGGTTCGTGGTCACACCCGAGCACATGGCCGACCTGGCCGCGCAGATGGGAGAGAAAACGCTCGTGGGCCGCGCGGGCGGCGCGCCCTCGCTGGCCGTGGGCATCGCGCAGATCTTCGGCGGAGTGACCAAGGCCCTGGGCGGCACCGGCGTCACCGCGATCTGGTACCACTTCGCGATCATGTTCGAGGCGCTCTTCATCCTGACGACCATCGACGCGGGAACGCGTGTCGGCAGGTTCATGGTGCAGGAGCTGCTCGGGCACCTCTCGCCGAGGCTGGGCGAAACCTCGTGGGCGCCCGGCGTGTGGATCGCGAGCGCGCTGGTCGTCTCGGGCTGGGGCTACTTCCTCTACCAGGGCGTGGTCGACCCGCTGGGCGGCATCAATTCGCTGTGGCCGCTCTTCGGCATTGCCAACCAGCTGCTCGCGATCGTGGCGCTCTGCGTCGGCACCACCGTGCTCATCAAGATGGGCAAGCGTCGCTTCGCGTGGGTGACGCTCATGCCGCTCACCTGGCTCTTGGTGGTGGTGATGAGCGCCGGCTACCTCAAGGTTTTCTCGGCCGACGCGAAGATCGGATTCCTGGCACAGGCGGCGTCGCTAGCGAACTCGGCGGATGAGCACGCTCCGCGCCTGATCTTCAACGCCAAGCTCAACGCCACCATGGCGATGGTGTTCATGAGCGTGACCGCGCTGGTGGTGATCGCGGCGGCGCGCGAATGGTGGCTGGTGATCGCGGGCCACAAGCCGGCGACGGTGCGCGAAGCCGCTTATGTCGAGACGGTCTTGGTGACCGAATGACGGGGGCGCGCGCGACCGAGCAGCTCGATTCCATTCGGCGACGCTTCGCCGCGATCGGCCGCGTGCTGCGCCAGATCCTCGGCGCACCCGATTACGACGCGTACCTCGATCACTGCCGGAACGCGGGCCACCCGCCGCGTCTCACTCGCACCGAGTACGTGCGCGAGTTCTTCGAGGCGAAGGGCCGCGCTCCCCGGTGCTGCTGAGCGGGGATCGGATTCGAGCGTCGTGGGCTCGCCCGACGCGGGTTCCGGCGGCGGCTAGGTTTCCGGACGGTCGAAGCGCCAGCCGCGGCTCACGTCGGCGACTTCGAGGCGGAAGTACTGGTACCACTTGTCGCGGCCGAGCTTCTTGGCGACGCGGTGGCGCTCGTCGTTGGCCCACACGCTCAAGGTCGCGGCGTCTTGCCAGTGGATGATCGAGAGGCGCTCGCCGTCCTTGGCCTGGAAGCTCTTGAAATCCACGAAACCCGGCGTGCCTTGCGCACGCTCGACCATCTCCTTGGCCATCGTGGAGTAGTCCTCACCGGCGTCGCCGGTGAGCCTCGACCAGAAGAGCACGACGATCACGCGGCTTCTCCGGGAGGTGTTTCGCCGGCGGAGGCGGCGTCCGACACGCGCGCCGGCTCGCGGCCGAGACCCGAGAGGAGCAGCAGGGCGACACCCAGCACGATCCCGATGTCGGCGACGTTGAAGGTCCAGTAGCGATGCCGGCCCACGCCGACGTCGATGAAGTCCACCACGCCGCGCGCCGAGAACGCGCGATCGGCGAAGTTGCCGAGCGCGCCGCCCAGGATCAGGCCCAGCGCGGCGGCACCGCGCGCGTCGCGGCCGGCGAGGTGCGCGTACTGCCACGCGACGACACCCAGCGCCACCACCGCGAAGCCGAGCAGCGCGGTGCGTCCCAGCGGCAGGCCCGCGGCGCCGTGGGTGTTGAACGCCAGGGTGAAACGCACGAGCTTCCCGATCACGTCGACCGGCGCGCCGGTCGACGGAAGCCAGCCCACCGCGAGCCGCTTGGTCGAGCAATCGGTGGCGAGCAGCAGCAGCGTCGCGGCACCGAACGCGGTGGCCTTGCGTGACGTGGGTTGGCTCGCGCCGCTCACGATGGGGATCACTCGCCGCCGTGCGATCCGGACTTGGTCGCCTTGTCGACGGCGTTGCCGATCGCGTCGCCCGCCTTGCCGAGCGAGTTCCTCTCCCAGACGAAACAGAGCGGGCCAGCCTGGGCCTTGCACGTGTTGCCGACCTTGTCGGCCTGCTGCGCACCGAGCAGCCCCCACGCGATCACGAAGGCCGCGACTCCCAGCAGGATCCCTAGATTCTTCATGCCGTCCCCCTCCTCGGCCGGCGCTCGCCGCCGGAACCTGCCAGCATGCCACCCGCGGCTGCGACGCTGCTAGAGGGCGCACGGTTCGGCATTGCGTCAGTTTGGGTTCGGCGCGGTGTCCGTTTGGCGGCGCGGCAGCGGGCGCCCGCCCAGGGGCACGGCCGGCCATCGCATCGACACCGAGGGCAGGCCGGCCTGCATTCGGCCTCGCGCCCACCTCATCGCGCCCACTTCATCGCGACGACGACATCACCGCGACGCTCGGCTTCGAGCACCCCGGGGCGAGCGCCCGCTGCCACGCCGCCTCCGAATCGATCGCAAACGAATGCACTACCCACGGTTCGCTACCGTCCGAAGCGATAGCGAAGGTAGCCGCGCCACAGGCTCGGGTGGCGGAGCACCGCCACCACGAACTGGAGCTGATCGAAGTACACGCGGCGCTCTCGGCCCAGGGCGTCCTCGAGGAAGAAGCGGTCGACGGCGCGGATCGAGATCGTGTCGCGTCCCACCGGCAACCGCATCTGCCACTCGATGAAGAGCAAGTCGCCGCTGCCGCTCGAACGCTCGATCACGCCGTGAAGCCCTGGTACCCAGCGCAAGAGCCGGTGGAACTCGCGCAGCGCCGCGTCCCGGCCGCGGACCGGCGGCCGATGCGGCTGGAGCAGCACCACGTCTGGATGGAGCAGCGAGACCAGCTCCTCCGGCACGGGCTTCGCCCACGCCGCGGCGAACTTCTCGGCGAACTCGAGTGCCGCCTCCGAGCTGGGCGCGCTCACGCCCGACGAGCCTCCAGGCTGAACCGCGAGTGCCGGACTAGGAACGGGAAGAGTGGATCCAGGCAGGCGAACCGGCCGCCTGGATGGCGTTTCGTCTCGGTCGCCACGTGAGAGAGCGCGTCGGCGGCGAAGCCGTCGCGCGGATGGCGAGCCAGCACCTCCGCCAGGTTGTCGGGGTGGACCTTCCACTCTTGCGCGATCACCTCGACGAGGCCGCCCACGCTCAGGTAGTGCGCCTCGGGGCCGGATTCTCGAGCGGACACGGACGAGTTCAGATTGGACGTGATCGCCATCGCCACGCGGTCCTGCCGGGCTTCGTCCCAGCCCGCGGCGCTCGCGATCCGTCGCGCCTCGCGGGCGCTCGTCACCGAGAAGCAGTGTTCGGTCGCGAGCGATGGCTCGAAGAGGCCCACGTCGTGGAGCGCGGCCGCGACGTAGAGAGTCTCGCGGTCGACCTCGCGCGTGCCGCCGGTCTGCTCACAGAGGATCGCGGAGAAGCAATACGTGCGCAGGCAGTGATTCACCATCTGCGGTGTCGAGACCGCGCGCAGCAGCTCGTTCGCCTCCCGCGCGGCACGTGTGTCGGGCGGCGACCACGCCGCGAGATCCACCTTGGGAGGGGGTGCCGCCTGAGGAAATCCCCATCGGCGAAGAGCGAACCGCATCCGCGGCCCGAGATCGCGTAGCACCACGACTCCGGCACCCGCGAGGAGGCTCGCCTTTTCGCCGAGCGAGAGTGGCGGACCACCTGCACGCTCCCATGCGACCGAGCCCACCGGCGGTCGCAACCGAGGCTGATCCTCGCGGTCTGAGCGCATCGCCGCGAGCCTGGCACGCCCGCGATCGCCGGGCCACCGCGCGCACTGCCGGTCGACGCCGCGCAAACGGGTACTTCCGGAGCTCACCTGGCTGGTGCGATTGCCTTGGCGCCGGCCGTGGCCAGCTCTTCGTCCTCAGCGGCGCTCTTGGCGCCGCTCACGCCCACGGCGCCCACGATCTGCCCGTCGATCTTGATGGGCACGCCTCCCTCGAGGAGCGTGAAGTCGGGGAGTGCGATCACGGCGGGCCGTCCCTCGTCGACGATCTTCTCGAAGACGCTCGTGGGCTTCCTGAAGAGCGCCGCCGTGCGCGCCTTGCCGATCGAGATGGCGTCGACCGGCAGCCCCTTGGATGCCGCGCTAAGCTACGGTTGGCCTTTTCTCCCATTCGTTTCATCGGATCGAGGCACTCGAACCATGAGCCAACCCACGTTTTCGCCTTCACTCGAGGCCCTCCGGGCGCCGTTCGCGCCGGGTGGCCCGTACGAGCTCGATCCCGAGCGCTGCCGGAAGCTGCTGGCCGTGGCGCTGCGCCGCGGCGGCGACTCTGCCGATCTCTTCGCCGAGCTGGCCGTGGGCGGTTCCATGGGGCTCGAGGAAGGGATCGTGAAGAGCGCATCGCGCGGCGTGTCGCTGGGCGTGGGCTTCCGGGTGCGGCGCGGCGACGCGGCGGGGTACGCCTACACCGAGGATCTTTCATGGGAAGCGCTGACCCGCGCGGCGGAGACGGCGGCCGAGATCGCGAGCGGCGCCCCCGTCGATCCGGTCAAGGTGACGGCGCGCTCGCTGCCCGATCGCTACGCCGTGCCGACCCCGTCGATCGTCACCAGCGGTCTCGCCAAGCGCGAGCTGCTGCTCGACGCGGACCGCGTGGCGCGCGCCGCCGACCCACTCGTCGAGCGGGTGGAAGCGTCGCTGGTCGAGAGCTACCGCGAGATCCTGATCGCCAACTCGGACGGCTGGTTCGCGCGCGACGTGCAGCCGATGATCCGCTTCGGGGTGCGCGTCATCGCGACGCGCGACGGGAAGCGCGAGAGCGGCAGCTCGGGCGGCGGCGGACGGCTGGGGCTCGACTACTTCGACCAGCCCGGGAAGAGCCCGGCCGATCACGCCCGCGAAGCGGTGCGCATGGCGGTGGCGATGCTCGACGCCCGCGAAGCGCCGGCCGGCGAGCTCGAAGTGGTGCTTGCCCCCGGCGATTCCGCGGTGCTGCTGCACGAAGCGGTCGGCCACGGTCTGGAAGGCGACTTCAACCGCAAAGGCACCAGCAACTACACCGGCCGCGTCGGTCAGCCGGTGGCGTCGCCGCTCTGCACCATCGTCGACAACGCGGACCTGAAGGGCAGCCGGGGCGCCATCAACGTCGACGACGAAGGAAACCTCACGCACCCCAACACGCTCATCGAAAACGGTGTGCTGCAGGGCTACATGCACGATGCGTTGAGCGCCAAGCATTTCGGCGTGACGCCCACCGGCAACGGCCGCCGCGAGAGCTTCCGGTGCGCGCCGATGCCGCGCATGACCAACACCATGCTGCTCGCCGGACCCCACGATCCCGGCGAGATCGTGAAGAGCGTGAAGCACGGCGTCTACGCGCGCCGCTTCGGCGGCGGGCAAGTGGACATCACCTCGGGCGACTTCGTGTTCGCGCTCGCCGAGGCCTACCTGATCGAGAACGGCGTGCTCACGGCGCCGCTAAAGGGCGTGAATCTGATCGGCAACGGGCCGGACGCGCTCGGCAAGGTCACCATGCTCGGCAACGATCTGGGGATCTCCGACGGGATCTGGACCTGCGGCAAGGACGGCCAGAGCGTGCCCGTCAACCAGGGTTGTCCGACCATCAAGATCAGCGCCATGACCGTGGGCGGAACCCAGCTGGCACGAGCCGCGGCCGCGGCGAGGAGCGCGTCATGACCGGCAACGTCGATCCGGTGATCGAGCTCACGGCGCTAGCCGAAGGAGTGCTCGACCGGCTCGTGGCGCGGGGCGCCAGCGAGGCGAAGGTCATCGCGCGCGCCGGCCAGGATCTCTCGGTGCGGGTTCGCATGGGCGAGGTGGAGCTGGTGGAAGAGGCTGGCACGCGCTCGCTCGCCGTGCGGGCCGCCAAGGGCAAGCAAGTGGCCACCGCGAATACTTCGGACGTGACGCGCTCGGGGATCGACCGGATCGTCAGCGACGTGCTCGAGCTTTGCGAGCTGGCGCAGGAGGATCCGTTCGCGGGTCTCCCGGATCCGGCCGACCTGGGGAAGGCGCCGTGGCCCGAGCTGTCGCTCTACGATCCCGCGTGCGGCGAAGTGCGCGCCGCGGAAGCGGTGGGGCGAGCGCGGCGCGCCGAGCAAGCCGCGCGCGACCTCGACCCGCGCATCACCAACTCCGAGGGATCGAGCTTCGGCCGCACCGCCGGCGCCTTCGCGATGGCTACCTCGGGCGGTTTCCGCGGCGGATACCGCGGATCGTACGCGTCGCTCACGGTGCAGCCGGTCGCCGCCGACGAAGGCGGCAAGAACCGCACCGCGTATTACTGGAGCGCGCGGCGGGCGCTCGCCAAGCTCGAGGACGAAGTGGCGGTGGGGCGCGAGGCCGCGCGCCGCACGCTGCGGCTGCTCGGGGCGCGCAAGGTGCCGAGCCAGACGGCGCCGGTGATCTTCGACGCCGACGCGGCGCGCTCGATGATCGGCACCTTCGCCGGCTGCACCACCGGCGACGCGATCTACCGCCGGTCGAGCTACCTGCTCGACCGGCTCGACACACCGGTGGCGAGCGAGCTGGTCACCATCGTCGACGACCCGCTCATCGATGGCGGCCCCGGATCGCGCCCGTTCGACTCGGACGGCATCGCGTCGCGAAAGAACGTGCTGGTCGAAGGCGGCCGGCTCGCGACCTATCTGCTCGATACCTACAGCGCGCGGAAGCTGGGCCTGAAGAGCACCGCGAGCGCCTCGGGTGGAAGCGGCGCCGGCACCAGCAACCTGCTCCTGCTGCCGGGCGAGAAGACGCCCGAGGAGATCATCCGCGACACCCCGCGCGGGCTCTACGTGACCAGCATGATGGGCTTCGGCTTCAACGCGGTGACCGGCGATTTCTCGCGCGGCGCGGTGGGCTACTGGATCGAGAACGGCGAGCTCGCGTTCCCGGTGAGCGAGATCACGATCTCGCTCAACTTCGATCAGCTCTTGAAGCGCATCGACGCCATCGGGAACGACCTCGAGCTCAAGTCGTCGGTCGCGTCGCCGACGTTCCGCGTGTCCGAGATGACGATCGCCGGAACCTGACGAAGCACACGCTCGTCACAGCCCGACCGTGACCACCACGCTGGCATTGATCGTGCCGGACGGGCCGGTGCAGGCGAGCTTGTAGGGCAGCGCTCCGATCACCGCGGCCTTGAAATCGACCCTTCCCGCCACCGCCTTGGTGCCCTTCCAGGCGCCGCTCGCGGTGCACGACGTCACGTTCGCCGAGCTCCATTCGACCGTGTACTTCTGGCCGAGGATCACGTTGATCGGCGTGAGACAGGTGCCGAGCTCGTTGTAGCAAATCTTCTGTTCCACGAGCTCGGGTGGCTGCGCAGCCGACGGATCGAAACGGAAGGCCGAGCCGCTGGCCCCGGGCGCGCCGCCGTAGTCGGTGGTGGTGCCGTAGAGCGCATCGTCATTGCCGCGAATCAGCGCGGCCACCGGGCGCGTGCCGTCCTGCGGCGTCAGCATGTGGAGCGTGAGGAACGTGCCGCTCGGGGTGATCTTGAAGATCGTGCCGCCGCCGTCGGTGCCCCCGCCGAAGGTGACGCCGTAGTAGTTGCCGTCGGCTCCCGCCACCAGTCCGTCGACCGGGCTCTGTCCGTCGTCGCCGTTGAACGAGTGGAGCGTGGTGACCACGCCAGCCGTGGTCATCTTGAACACGGTGCCGTTGCCGCTCGAGCCGCCACCGCCTGTGACTCCGAAGAGGTTACCGCTCGCATCCTGCACCAGGAACGAGCCCGGGCTGGCGCCGTCGGCGCCGGTGAACGTGTGGACGTTCGAGACCACACCGGCCGGCGTGGCCTTGAAGATCGCGCCGTAGGTGGTGTTGTGCGGTCCGTACTGGGTGGTGCCGTAGAGATTCCCGTCGAGCGCCTTGGTCAACCCTGGGCCGGGGTAAGCGCCCTCGGCGACCGTGAACGAGTGGAGCGTGGTGAAGACCCCGGCCGGCGTGGTCTTGAAGATCGTGCCGACGCTGTTCACACCGGCCGCGCCGCCGCGGTTGGTGGTGCCGTAGAAGAACCCGTCGCCGCCCGCGGTCAGGTCCCCGGGAAGGCTGCCGTCGGGCTGACCGTTGCCGGGAAACGAGTGCTGGGTGGTGAGGGTGCCGTCGGGCGTGAGCTTGAAGATCGTGCCGCCGAAGCTGGTGGAGACACCGCCGACGGAGATCGAGCCTTGCGGCGTGGTCCCCCGGAAATTGCCTTGCCCGCCCTTCACCAACCCGGCCGAGAGCGAGTCGCCGTCGCTCCCGGTGAACGAGTGCAGGATCGTGTGCACGCCGCCGGGCGTCACGCGAAACGCGGTGCCGAGTCCGCTGGCTCCGCCCGCGTAGGTCGTGCCGTAGAAGTTCCCGTCGTCTCCCTCGACCAGACGTCCTTCGGGGAACTGACCGTCGGCGTAGTCGAACGAATGGAGCACCGTGAGCGAGCCCGCCCGAGCCTCCGCATTCGCGAGCACCGCCGCGGCCGCACCGAGCGCCACGATCGACGCCACCCGCCACCTTCGGTCCCCCTTCCGTGCCCCTCTTTCCATGATCCCTCCCGCGGCCGACGCGCGCCCGCACCATCCCTCCCTTATACCGGAGGCGGCCCTCCAGGCCCCAGCGTGAAGAAGAACGTGGCACCGTGGTTCGGCGCCGCGTCGGCCCACACCCGGCCGCCGTGGCGGTCCACGATGCGCCGCACGATCGCCAGCCCGATGCCGGTTCCCTCGAACTCGTCGGGCCGGTGCATGCGCTGGAACACCCCGAAGAGCCGCCCGGCGTAGCGCATGTCGAAGCCCGCCCCGTTGTCGCGCACGAAGTACACGATCTCCCCGTGCTGCAGCTCCGAGCCGACCGAGACGATCGCCGACTCCACCTTGCGCGTGTACTTGATCGCGTTCGCGAGCAGATTGGTCCAGACCTGCTTGAGGAGCGTGCGGTCCGCCTGGCAACCCGCCAGCTCGGCGACCTGGAAATCGATCGTCCGCCCCTGCCACTCCGGCTCCAGGTCGCGAATCACCTCGCGCACCAGCGGCCCGGTCGCGATGGCGCGCTTCTCGAGCGGCGCGCGGCTCATCCGCGAGAACGCCAGGATCGCGTCGATGAGGCGGCTCATCTGACGCGCGCTGTCGCTGACGCGCGCGAGGAACGTGCGGCCTTCGTCGGGGAGCAGCTCTCCGTAGTCCTCGATCACGGCGCTCGAGAACCCGTCGATCGCGCGCAGCGGTGCCCGGAGATCGTGGGACACCGAGTACGAGAAGGCCTCGAGCTCCTTGTTCATCGCGCTGAGCTCGGCGGTGCGCTCCGCCACTCGCCGCTCGAGCTCCGCGTTGAGCCCGAGGATCTCCGCCTCGGCGCGCTTCTGCTCGGTGATGTCGGCGATCGTGAGGAACGCGAGCTGCCCGCCATCGGGGCCCCGAACCATCGTGCCCGAGTAGCGGAAGACGCGCGTCCAGCTCTGGCCGAGCTTGCGGATGCGGAGCTCGAGCGCGCTCACCCGCTCGCCGCGGTAGATCCTCGGCATCGGCCATTGCTCGGTGGCGAGCGGGACTCCGTCGAGCGTCGCGAGCTCGAAGATCGAGGCGAACTCGACGAGCCCGCGCCGGCCTTCCTCGCGGCTCTCGAATCCGTGCATGTCGAGCGCCGCGCGGTTCCAGTGGAGTAGCTGGCCGTCGAGGTCCGAGATCACCAGTCCCTCGCTCATGGATTCGATCACCGCCAGCAGCCGCTCCTCGCTGTCGCGCAGGGCACGCGAGTTGCGCTCGGTCACCACCGCGAGCGCCTCGGCCCGCCGCCGCGCGCGATGCAAGGCCTCCGTCAGCACGCCGACCAGCACCCCGGTGATCACCATCACCAGCCAGCCCGCGACGTCGGAGGAGCGCTCGAAGCGGAACGTGTGGAACGGCGGAATGAGGAAGTAGTCGGTGCCGGCCGCCGCCACGAGCGTCGCGACGAGCCCCGGACCCAGGCCTCCGACGTAGCTACCGAGGATGATCGGGATCAGGAACAGGATCAGCAGCGGTCGGTCGCCGATCCATCCCGAAAGCACCACGCGCAGCAGCAGCGTGACGCCCGTGGCGGCCACGGCCAGCGCGTAGGACGCGAATCCGGGGGTTCTGCGCGACGGCGGGAGCGGCTGCTCGATCATCCGGATCAGACCGGGCGACATTCTCGACCTCCGGACGGAGGTCCGCAAGGCATCGGAGGCCCATTCCGTGCGGTTTCCGGCACGCGGAACGCCGTCTCGGCGGAGTTTGAAACCGGCTTGTAGCAATTTGTGAAATCAGGTAGTGAATTCCTCTGAAATCATCGAGTTACGGAGGGCGTCGACCATGGCGAGCGATCCCGTTGCGTTCGGGAAGTACCTGCGCGCGAAGCGCAAGGCGGCACGGATGAGCCAGACCGAGGTCGGCGAGCTCCTGGGGATGACCCACGCTTACCTGTCCGAGGTCGAGCGGGGCGCGCGGCCGCCGCTGCGCCGCGAGCACTGGGAGGCGCTGGCCGCCGGCGTTCCCGGGATCACGATCGCCGATCTCGAGCGCGCCGCCGCGCTCACCCGCTCGCTCGCCATCGACCTGAGCGACGCGCCGGCCGGCTACGTCGAGGCGGCGCTGGCCCTGGCCGCCCGGGTCCGCGCGCGCGATCTCTCGAGCGCCGAGCTGCCGAAATTGCTGGCACTGCTCGAGAGCGGCAGCGTTCCCGCGGTTCGCGCGCACGGCCGCGTGGTGGACGCCGGAGGGCGGCCGGTGGTGGGGCAGGCGTTCGTGTATCGCCTCGCGAGCGACGCCGATTGGGTGGGACTGGTGGGGGCGCGCGAGCACGCGAGCCGCACGGCAGGCCCGTTCGTGGGACGGCTGGCGCTGCTGACCGGAACCAAGGTGGACCTGGTCGCTGCCTCGGCGGGGCGCGGCGCCGGCTCGTTCGATCTACCGGGCGGACTGCCGCCCGGCGAGTACGCGCTCGACGTGCACCATGACGGAGGCCAGGAGTGGGCGTGGCCGCTCACGGTCACCGACGGAGTCGCGTCGCAGGACGTGCGCATCGGCGGATCGGGCGCGGCGCGCTCGTCGGCGAGCCGCGCGCGCCCGGCCCCTCGCCGCTCCGCCCCGCCTCGCCGCGCGCGCTGAGGCGCCGAGTTCAGGCCGCCCACCGAGAGACCGGTGGGCCTCCAGTCAGGGAGTGCTTTTCCGGCCGATGGACGCGATCGTCCGCTTCGGCTGCGAGGGACCGCAGCCCTCCAACTGCCGTCCTTGTCGTTCGGAGGGACGCGGTCCGTCGCGTCCGCAGCGTTCGAGTGTGGCCGATTTCAGGATTCGCCCGCTCCCGGGAGAGCCGGGAGAAAAGCTCGCTCACCCAGCGGTGGCGCCGCCGCAGGACGAGCCGGCGCCCGCGGTGCACCCGAAGCAGTGCCGGCCCACCACGATCTCGCGGGCATCGAGCCGCGCGAGATCGAAGTCGCGGACGTCCCGCGGCGCCGACGGCTCGACCGCGAGTTCGAGCATCTGGTTGAAATCGCAGTCGTAGAGCCGGCCGTCCCAGCCCACCGAGATGGTGTTCCGGCACATGACCCCGCGCGCCGCCGCCGGATTGAAGGCCTGCACCAGCCGCTCCATGTAGCTCTCGAGGTTGCTGGACTCGACCAGCCACTCGAGGAACCGGCTGATGGGCATGTTGGTGATCGTGTAGAGCGCGTCGAAGCGGACACCGTGCATGCGCGCCAGCTCGCGCTTCCACTCGGCCTCGAGCGACGCTTGCGCGCCGGGCAGGAACGCACCCACCGGGTTGGTGACGAGCACCAGCCGGAGGCCGGATTGGCCATCGCCGTAGCCCACCGCGTTGAGCCGCGTAAGGGCCGCGATCGACTTCTCGTAGACGCCGTTCCCGCGCTGACGATCGGTCCCGAGCTGCCGGTAATGGGGCAGCGAGCACACCAGCTCCACCTGGTTCGCCGCGAAGAACTCGGGGAGATCGTGCTGCGACGGCAACCCGAGCACGGTGAGGTTGCAGCGATCCATCACGTGCTTGCCGAGCGCCACGCAGCGCTCGACCAGCCAGCGGAAATCCGGGTGCAGCTCGGGCGCGCCGCCGGTCACGTCGACGGTCGGGATCGGTGAGCCCTCCAGCACCGCGAGACACGCCTCCAGGGTGTCGCGCGACATGAGCTCGCGGCGATCGGGACCGGCGTCGACGTGGCAGTGGCGGCAGGTCTGGTTGCAGAGCTTGCCGACGTTGATCTGGAAGATCTCGATCCCGGTGGGCCGAAGCGGCCACAGCCCCGCGGCGCCGAGAGCTTCCTCGAAGCGGGCCCGCGGGCTCGAGCCGTCCAGTACCTCGCGCTGCCTGCGCGCCACGGCGAGCGGTGCGCGGCGCGCTTGCAGCGACGGCGGAGTCGGGAGCACCGCCCTGGAGCTCATCGCGGCGACCCTAACCCGGATTATTCATGAAGCGTTCTACTGCGGCCGCCGATCGTCGGCATCT
>CAZYWA010000075.1:0-21010 GCA_964650975.1 uncultured bacterium | reverse complement strand
CGCCGCGGCGCCACCGGCACCGCAACCGGCGACCGCGATCGCGTCCTGACAGGGCGGCGAGACCAGCCCGGCACGGTAGTTAAGGTATTACCAAAATGGTAGATACAGCACTACCAAATTGGACATTTTGACGTTACCAAGATGGTATATTTGGTATTACCAAACGGCCATGGAGGGCTGCCTCCGCGCTGCGGGGCCGCCAAAAGTGGGCGAAGGAAGCCGTTTTCGCCCGAGGGACTGCTCCAGCCGACCGTCCCTCAGCTCACCCGCTCGCGAAACGCCTTCCCGCTTCGAGCGCGCTCGGTGAGCTCCACGACGCCGAGCTCGCCCGCCCAGCGCTCGACGTAGGCCCAGTCGAACGCGTCGCCTTGTGTCGCCACGATTCCGCAAGCGTCGTCGTATTGGCGGCTGGAGTCCGCGTCGGTGGCCCATTCGAGCTTCGCCAGAAACGTGTCCTCGGCCGTCGCGAAACCAACCGATCTCCCAGCGAGCGGACCGGCCCGGCGTCGAGAGATCTCGCACTCACTGAACGGTCGATCCTTCCGCACGATCAGGTCGACCTTGAACGCCGTGTCGATGTGAATGACGTTGAAGGAACGCCGCCGTCGATGCGCCTCACGGGCCGCGTCTTTGCTCGCGTAAAAGGCGGTCCCCAAGCGGTCGACCGCTGCGAGCAGCGAAGCGAGAGGACCGTCGACGACGATGTCGGCATCCTGACTGGCACGCAAGATCCCGTGGAAGCTGCTCGCCAAAGAGCCGACCACCATGCAACGGGCCCCCGACGACTCGAATGCGTCGATCACCATCACCACGACGTCTTCTTGAGTCACGGGGTCAGCTCGGGAGATCCCGGATAGGCCGCGCGAAAGAGGTCATGTCCAAGCAGGAGGCGGAACCCCGACAGGCGGACCTGTTCGTCGGTGTAGTCGGGGTGTCGTTGTCGGATACCCTCGAACACCAGCCGGCGGCTCAGCGCAGAGAGCTCGAAGGCCAATTCCAGCCGCCGCCCGGGCGGCATCCGACGGTAGATCTCGAGCTGAATCCGCGCCGCTTCCTCGCTGGTGTCCGCCGATCGCATCGATTCGAAAGCTACCACAGCCCCGATGAGGCCCTTCGCCACGCCGGGGCCCGCGTTGACGCACCTCCAGCACGGGCATAGATTGCTCTGGCTCGAGCGCCGCACCCTCGGAAGCGGCTCGCTCTCGCGTACCAAGCAGTCCTGCGCGACTAGCTCAGTTGGATAGAGCGTCGGCCTCCGAAGCCGAAGGTCGTGGGTTCGAGTCCCGCGTCGCGCGCCAGGGAAGTGGCGAAGTCCGCGGTGTCGTGCTTACGGACCTCGGGCGGGCCGCAGGGTCGGGCCGGTGCCGGACGTCCGGGCGGGGTAAGACTGCGCGCCATGCTGAGATCGCCTGGGTTTGCGATGCTGTTGCTTGCAGCGTGCGCCGGCGGCGCCGGGAGTTCCACCGATGGCGGTGGCGGTCCCGGCCCTGGCCCGGGTGGTGGTCCACCGCCGAGCGCGGCCGCCTATTTCCCGGCCGGGGCGTGGATGTATCGGGACGTCTCGGCGTCGGCTCTCGATCCGGATTCGCCCAGGATCACTCGCTGGCTCGAGGAGCACGGCGGGTGGGGGCTCGGCCATCTTCAGGTCGACTTCTCGATCGAGGTGCTCGCGGCGGATTCGTCGACACCGCACGAGGCGTTCGTGCCGACCGACGATTTCTACACGCCCGACTGTGACGCGGTTGCGGTCCCGGTGCCGCCGGGCGGCGCGCTCGAGGGCGAGACCGGCTACGCGTGCACGACCGACGGCGATTGCCACCTGATCGTTGCCGATCGCCAGAGCCGCCGGCTCTTCGAGATGTGGCGCGCGAACATCACCGGCGGAACCTTTTACGGCGGGTGCCTGGCGGCCTGGGACATGACGCGGGTGTACGCCACCGAGGGGCGAGGCGAGCAGTGCACGAGCGCCGACGCGGCCGGCTTTCCGATCGCGCCGCTGCTCTTCAGCGCCGACGAGGTCGCCGCCGGCGAGATCGCCCACGCGATCCGCTTCATCCTGCCCAATGAGCGCATTCGGGCGGGCGCGTTCGTCGCACCGGCCACCCACGCGGGCGCACCCGACGGCCCGTCGCCCGCGCCGGTCTACGGCTCGCGCTGGCGGTTGCGCTCCGACTTCGACCTGGCGAGCCTACCCAACGACGCGTCGCGCGTGGTCGCGCGCGCCATGCAGCGCTACGGTATGGCGCTGGCGGACGGAGGCAACGTCGCGCTCACCGCGCAGAGCGACCGCTTCACCGCCGCCAAGTGGGACGGCCTTCTCGGCCCGCGCGACCTCGACCCGATCCGGCCCGGCGACTTCGAAGTGCTCGACGCGGGACCGCTCATCGACCTCACCTACGACTGCGTCCGCACGCCCTGCTGACGATGCATCCGGTCGTCGCCGATTTCGACGAGCGCACCTTCGATGCGCTCGGCACCACGCGCCCCGTGTTCTGGAAGGGCACGGGGCCGGGAGTAGTGATCGTCCACGAGGTGCCGGGGATCACGCGCCAGGTGGCGGAGTTCGGGCGGATGGTCGCGGCGCGCGGCTTCACCGCCGTGTTGCCGAGCCTCTTCAACGAGCCGGGCGTCCGCTACAGCGCGCGCGACATGGGCCGCGCTCTCCGCTACGCGTGCATCCAGCGCGAATTCTCGATGCTGGCGCGGCGCGAGGCCTCGCCCATCACCGAGTGGCTGCGTGCGCTCGGCCGCCACGTCCACGAGCGCTGTGGCGGGCGGGGTGTGGGTGCGGTCGGCATGTGCCTCACGGGAAACTTCGCGCTCACGCTGGTCGCCGACCCGTGGGTGCTGGCGCCGGTGCTGAGCCAGCCGTCGCTCCCGGTCGGGCTCACCGCCTCGCATCGCGCGGCGCTCCACCTGAGTGACGCGAACCTCGCCACGCTCAAACGCCGGGTTCGCGACGAGGGCCTCGCGGTGCTCGGTCTGCGCTTCACCCACGACTTCATGTGCCCGGCCGAGCGCTTCGCCACCCTGCGACGCGAGCTGGGCGCCGGCTTCGAGGGGATCGAGATCGACTCGGGGCCCGGGAACCCGCACCGCATCCCGCGCATCGCCCACTCGGTCCTCACCAAGGACCTGGTCGACCGCGACGGTCACCCGACCCGCGCCGCACTCGACCGCACGCTCGCGTTCTTCGCCGAGCGGCTCGCCCCTTAGCCGCGTCGCGATCCGGTCGGGCTCGTCGTCCTGCTGGCCCGCGCGGCCGGACGCGAGGCGAATCGCCGAATCGAAGGGCGCACTCGAACGATCCGATGCATCTGACGACTCGTGGCCACGAGATCGTCGCCCAACTTCTCGCCGCTGCTCTTCGCCCCATCCTGAGCAGTTGTACCTATTCGCGAATCGTGAGAGCGTTCGACGGTTCGCCCCAATTTTGGGGCGCGCCAAGGGGGGGATCATGCGGAGATCGATGGCTGTTTTGGGGCTCGCGTTGGTCGTTGGGTGCGGTGGTGGAGGGGGAGGCGGTGGAGGAAACGCGGGTGGTAGCGGCGGCTCCGGCGGAAGCGGCGGTGCGGGAGGTTCTGGCGGCTCTGGTGGCGGCCCCGTTGCGGACGAGAGCGCGCCGACGATCGACAACGTGGAGATCTCGGACAGCAACACGACGCGGAGCGGTCCGGTCACGGTGCAAGGCGGCCAGGCGGCAACGCTCTACATCTGGTTCGATTGGGCTGATCCCGATGCGGATTACGCCACGGCCCACGTCTCGTACATCACGCAACAACGCGACCTTTCGGCCACCATCGCGCCCTCCGACGTGGGACAGAAGTCCGGCACGGAGATCATGAGCATCGCGGTTCCCTCGACCGACGGCGGCGGAGAGTCCGCGCTCGATTTCTGGATCGAGGACGATGCGGGGCATGCGAGCGACAAAGTGCAGCTCCACTACACGACCACGCAGCCGCCTCCGCCGCCGGTACCGGGCGCCGACGCGAACGTGGCCGGGAAATACACGATCAACTTCACTTCGGTGTTCGGCGACTCGATTTCCGACACCTACAAGATCAGCCAGATCGCGGGCACCAACGGGATCGGGTGGACGGCGAGCTGCAACGACCTGAGCAATACGATCAATTGCTTCTTCATGAGCAACCTGTCTGGCTCGATCGACGACTCGACCGATCAGGGGCATACCTTCGGCTTCGCGATGGGTGACGGATTCTGTGTCGGCATCAGCGGGACGTTCACCATCGACGGCGACAACGTGGCCATCTCCGGAACGGAGACAACCTGCAACAACTCGCCAGCGTTTCCCGCTGGCAACTTCACCGGCAAGCGGAAGTAGAAACACCACGGCGGTAGGCCCACCTCTCGTCGCCGGGCCTACCGCCGTCCGTCTCTACGGAGTCCTGATCGGCGTCGTCTGGATGCCATGACCTGCCAGCCGGGTGGCGGGCACGCGAGCAGCCTTCGGTGACGGCAGGGCTCTTGATCCGGCCAGTTGCGATCCGCCTTGACCCTGCGCTCGGAAGCGCTCTCGGGTCACATCGCTGAAGATCAGTTTGTGTGAGCGCGGAACGGCACCAGTGCTACCATCGTGGTCGGGTTCGGTCGTGGGCGGAATCCGGCCCGGACCGACCCGGCGGACCCCAACTCCCGACCCGGCTCCTTCGGCTCAGAAGAAACGGCACCGCGTCTCTCGTCGATTCGCGGCAGGAGGGTATTCAGCATGTGGCGTCGCTGCTCGAGCCGCTTCCGCCTCCGCCCCATTCCCGTCGCGCTCGGTTTCGCTGCGCTTGCCGCGTGTACTCCGGCGCCGCCCAACTTCGTCAACTGGGAAAACCATCCCGTTCACGGTCTCGAGATCACGCCGGACGGGACCCGCTTGCTGGTAGCGGACACCCCCGATAACCGCCTGGAGATCTTCTCGCTGACCGGCAGCCTCCCGGTCGAAGTCGGCCAGGTGCCGGTCGGGCTCGATCCGGTCTCGGTTCGAGCGCGCACCTCGTCCGAGGCGTGGGTCGTGAACCGGATCTCGGACTCGATCAGCGTGGTGAATCTCGACACGCTGAACGTGGTCGCGACGTTACCGGTGGGCGACGAACCCGCCGACGTCGTGTTCGCGGGCTCGCCTCAGCGAGCGTTCGCCTCGATCTCCCAAGAAAACGCGGTCAAGATCTTCGATCCGGCGAATCTCTCGACGCCACCCATGGTGGTTCCCATCCAGGGTCAAGGTCCGCGCGCTCTCGCGACCGACGGCAACCGCGTCTACGCGGCGATCTTCGAGTCCGGGAACGCGACGACCCTCATTCCCTACGACACCGTGTCCGATCCCGCGGGGCCTTACGGGGGGCAAAACCCTCCCCCCAACAAAGGAACCGCGTTTTCGCCGCCGATGTCCGATGGCTTGCCGCCGCCGCCGGTGGTGTCGCTCATCGTCCGGAAGAATCACGCGACCGGCCAGTGGCTCGATGACAACGGGCAGAGCTGGAACAGCATCGTCACGTGGGATCTGGACGATCACGACGTCGCGATCATCCCGGTCGCCGATCCGACGAACGTGGCGTACGCCGTCGGGCTCATGAATCTCGACATGAGCCTCACGGTGACCAACACCGGACGGGTGGCCGTGGTGGGGACGGAAGCGCTCAATCAAGTGCGTTTCGAGCCCAACGTGCGGAGTCAGTTCGTCCGCGACGTCATGGCGGTCTTCGATCCCGGCGCGCCCGGCAATCCGAGCGTGGTCGATCTAAATCCGCAGCTCGATTACACGGCCGCCACGCTGCCCCAGGCCACGCGGAACCAGGCGCTGGGAGACCCGCGCTCGATCGTCTGGTCGAGCGGCCTCGACACCGGGTTCGTGAGCGGCATGGGCTCGAACAACGTGGTGAAGGTGAGCGCTTCCGGCGCGCGGCTCGGCCGCGTGGACGTGGGGAAGGGGCCCACCTCCATGGCACTCGACGAGGCGCGCTCGCGGCTCTACGTGTTCAATCGCTTCGACTCGACTCTCTCGGTCATCAATACGCAAACCTTCGCCCAGGTCGGCCTCGTGGCGTTCTACGACCCGACACCGCAGACCATCCGCAATGGCCGTCCGATGCTCTACGACACCCACGCCAACTCCGGCCTGGGTCAGGTGGCCTGCGCGAGCTGCCACGTCGACGGACGGACGGACCATCTGGCCTGGGATCTCGGCAACCCCGCGGGCTCGATGAAAACCTTCGACCAGCAGAGTGCTTGCCGCGTCGAATCCAACCAGTGCGAGGACTGGCACCCGATGAAGGGGCCGCTGCTCACGCAGACCTTCCAGCACCTGCGCATCGATCAGCCGATGCACTGGCGGGGCGACCGCGAGAACCTCGCCGCGTTCAGCCCTGCCTTCGAGTCGCTCATGGGGGACGACGCGCAGCCCACGGCGGACCAGATGACCGCGCTCGAGAGCTTCCTCACCGACATCCGTTTCCCCCCGAATCCCTACCGTCAGCTGGACGGATCGCTGGTGAACGGCATGCTCGCGAACGGCGGGAACCCGCAATCCGGGGAGCACATCTTCAACGACGTGCCGTTGAACGCCGGGCTGCTTCTCTGCCCCGCGTGCCACGAGCAACCCAACGGCGCCAACGGTCAGATCGTCCCGGGTCCACAGCTCTTCCTGCCGCAGCAATACCGGGTCGCGCCGCTCCAGAACATCTACGAGCGAGCCGGCTTCAACCGGCAATCGCTCCACAACATCCTCGGCTTCGGATTCCTTCACGATGGATCCGACGACTCGATCATCACGTTTCTCCACCGCGACATCTTCTCGCTGTTCGAGCCCGGCGAGGCCGGGGAGCAGCAGCGCCGCGATATCGAGGCGTTCCTGTTCAGCTTCTCCACCGATACACCGGCGGCGGTCGGAGTTCAGCTCACGGTGAACGCGGGAAATCAGGCCGATCCGGCGACCCTCGCTCGGATCCAGCAGCTCGAGGACGTGGTCGACGCGCAATCCGATGCGCTGGGTCTCGTGGCCAAGTATCGCGCCGCTGGGGTCCAGCGAGGCGCCTTCTATCTCGGTGCCGATCTCTTCCAGACGGACCTGGCCGCCGAGCAGGCTTCGACCGGCGATCTACTCGCCGGAGTCGCCGACGGAAGTGAGGTGACGTTCACGGTCGTACCCGCCATCATGGCCAAGCGCGTCGGCGTGGACAGAGATTCGGACGGAAAATACGACCGAGACGAGATCCTCGCGGGCACCAATCCCGCCAATCCCGGCTCGTAGCTTGGACGAGCGCTGTTCGGTCGCGGCGCCGTAGCGCGCAAGGGCCGGGCCGCGGTCCCTGCAGGCGCATCCCGGTTGGTTCAAACCGGATGGGGAAGTAGCCCGCACGCTCCGGGATGGTTCGCGGACGCGGCGCGGCGTATTCTCCCTGTCCTTGAGTCTTCCTGCCCGGCAAGTGCCTGTGCCCGCCGCGCCACGTGTGTCGCTCGCACGGGGAGCCACGGCGCTGGTCGTGCGCCACGCACTGGTGCAAATGCTGCAGTTCGTGGGCGCCAGCGCCGTGGCTCGCGAGATCGGCCCCTTCGGGTTCGGCACGCTGGGGATCGCGCTCTTCGCCTGCGGTGTGCTCGGGTCCACCGCGGGCGCGGGGCTCGGAGCGAGCCTGATCCGCTCCAGTGGCGAGCCGGAGCCGCGCGAGGTGTGCTCGCTCTTCACGGTACAGCTCGCGTTCTCGGCGGCGATCGTGGCGATCCTGTGGCCCGCGATCGACGCTCTCGCCGCGCACGGCCGGTGGAACGGCGAGCAGGCGATGGTGGCACGTTGCGTCGCGGCCGGACTGCTGTTCTCGGCGTTCCAGTCTCTTCCCACGGCGCTCCTCGAGAGGCGGCTCGACTTCCCCGCGCTGGCTCGGATCGAGGTGGTTCAGGCGGTGGTCTTCCAGATCGTCGCGGTGTCGCTGGCGCGCTCCCGGCTCGGCGTGCGCGCCATCGGCCTCGCGGTCCTGGCCCGGGCCGGGGTGGGCGCGGTTCTCGCGATCCGCGCCGCTGGCTGGCGCCCCGGGCTCGCGCTGGATCCATCGGTTGCTCGCAGGCATCTGCGCTTCGGAATCCCCTTCCAGGGGACGCGATTCGTTCACCTGATCCGTGACGCTTTCGCGCCCGTCGCGATCGGCTCGCTGCTCGGCGTGGCGGCGGTCGGCCGCGTGGCCTGGGCGCAGATGATCGCGGTCTGGCCGGTGTGGGGGATCTTGGCCCTCGATCGGCTCTATCTGCCGGCGCTCGCCCGAGCACGCGCTCATGAATCCGACTTCCGCGACTCGGCGGCCCGGCTGCTTGCATCGAGTCACGTGATCGTCGCGCCATTCGCGGTGCTGACGCTCGTGTGGCTCGAGCCGGCCACGAGGATCTTCTACGGCGAGACCTGGCTCTCCGCCTTGCCGCTTGTCTATCCGTTGTGGCTCGCCACGCTGGTGGCTCCCACGTCGACCGTGTCGCTCGCGGTGCTGGAAGCCGCGGGCGACGCTTACACGCCGCTTCGATACGCGGTGCTGTGGGCCGCCGCCACCTGGATCCTGGGCATCCCGCTGGTGGCGTGGCTCGGTGTCATGGGCTTCGCCGTCGCGAACGTGGCGATTCAGGCTTCGATCGTGTGGCTGGTTCGGGACGCGCGCCGCCACGTACCGCTGGCACCCTGGCAGCCGATGGTCTTTCCATGGCTCGTGGCCATCGCGGCGGTGGGCTTGGTACGGTTCGCGGCGAGCGGGCGTCCGCCGGCTTCCTGGATCGGATTGATGGTGCCCGTGGCTTCGTCGCTCGCGCTTTACGCAGCCATCCAGGCGTTGCTTCGGCCCGACGACGCTCGCGCGCTCCGGGCCGCCATCGATCTCCGGCGTCGCGAGCCCGCATGATCTCGGCCATCGTCGTGGCCAGGAACGAGGAGCGGAATCTGGATCTCGCGCTCCGCTCGCTCCGGTCGTGGGTGGACGAGACGATCGTCATCGACCAGGAGAGCACCGATCGCACCGCCGAGATCGCGCGCTCGTTCGGCGCCCGGGTGATCCCCCATCCGGTGACGGGCTATGCCGAGCCTTGCCGGGCCTTCGCTCGCGACCAGGCGCGCGGCGACTGGATCCTGTTCGTGGACGCCGACGAAGTGGTCTCGCGCCCGCTCGCCGAGGCGCTGATCCGTTGCGCAGCCGCCTCCGATGTCGACGCGGTCCGGATCCCGCGCCGCAATCATCTGCTGGGCGCCGCGGTGCTGCACAGCGGCTGGAATCCGTCCCGCGATCTCTGCCTGCGCTTTTTCCGGCGTGATGCGGTGATCTTCCCGACCACCATCCACAGTCATCCGCGTCTCCGTCCCGAGACTCGCGTGGTCGACCTGCCGCCCGACGGTGAGGCGCTGCTGCTGCACTTCCACGTGCGCGACGTGAGCCAGTTCGTGGAGCGGATGGATCGCTACACGACGTTCGAAGCCCGCGAGCGGCACGAGCGCGGCGAGCGCGCGACGCCGTTCGCGTCGCTGCGCGCGGCGGCGCGCGAGTGGCTGATGCGGTTCGTGTGGCACGGCGGCTGGAAGGACGGGTGGCGCGGGTTTCACCTCTCGATGCTGATGGTGAGCTACCGGTTCGTTCAGCAGGCCAAGCTGGCGCAGCTGACCGAGATCGGCGATGCGGCGGAGGCCGAGCGACGCGATCGGGCCGAAGCGGAGCGCTGGCTCGCGGCATACGATGCACCGGGGTCGAGCCCGGCTCCCGGGCCTGGCGCGCGCTGAGCGCGCCTCGCGTCATGGCTAGCCCGGCACGCTCGCATCGCGGAGGCCGCTCGCGCGGCGGCCGGCGGCGGCAGTCCCCCGCGCGAGCGCTCGAGACTCCGCGATCGCGCCTCCGTCTGCAACTCGCGGTCGCGACGGTGGCCTTCGTGATCGTCGCGAGTCAGTGGTGCGTCGACCCTGGAGCGGAGGCGGCGTTCGACGCCCCCAAGCGGCTGGTGGTTGTCGCCGGGATCGCGGCGGCCACCATGCTGCTCGGCGGGCGCGCGATCGCGCACGGCGTCCGCTGCACGCTTGGCAAGGCGAGGACGGGCATGGTCGTGGGCTGGGCGCCGGTGCTGGTATGCGCGGCTCTCGTCTGGGCGCTGCTCTCGGCGCTCGTTTCGCCGCGGGTGGCCGTGGCGCTCGACGGCTGGCGCTTGCTCGCGCTGGGCGTCGCGTGGATGGGGGTGGGCGCATCCCGGCTTCTCGATGGATCGCGAGGTCCCGCGGTCCTCGCCGCGTTTTGGACCGCGTCCGGCGTCACCGCCCTGCTGACGATCCTGCAATCTCTCGGCTGGATCGGGATCTTCGAGGTCGAGCGGCTGGGCGGCCGCGGAATGGCGTTCGCGTTGCTGGGGAACGAGGGACTGGTCGGATTGGTGATGGCGCTCGCGGCGACGTCGCTGTGCGCGGTTCTCGCCCATCCCCAGCCGGCCGAAACGCGCTTCGGACGAGCCGCGATGGCCGCGCTCCTGATCCTGTCACTCGCGGCGCTCGGTGTGACCGGAAACCTGACGGGGTGGCTGGCACTCGCCGGTGGGCTCGCGACCGTGGTGGTGGTCCGCTTCCGCTCGCGCGCCATCGGAATCGCGATGGCCGGCGCCATCGGCTTCGCGGTCGCGGTCGGTGCGGTGGCGCCGCTGCGACACCGCGTGGAGACACTGGTCACGTCCGCGCGCCACGGGGACTGGACGAGCGCCCTCACGTACCGGCCGATCGCATGGCGCAGCGCGATCGAGCTGGCGCGCCAGCGGCCGCTCGTGGGGTTCGGCCCGGGAACGTTCGAGGTGGAATTCATTCCTGGCCGGGTCGCGGCCGAGGAGCGGCTCGGCCGGCGCCTCGCCAACCCGAATCTCGAAGCTCACTTCGCCATGGCCCACGACGACTACCTCGAAGGCGTCTCCACGATCGGGCTCCTCGGATCGGGAGCTGCGCTGGCCGCCCTCGCGCTGACGTTGGTTCGACTGGCGCGCATCGCGGCGCACGCATCCTCGGACGACTCGAGCTCCGATGCGCGACCGGTGAGCGTCTGCCTCGCGATGGCGACGGCCGGGGCGATCTCGGCGCTCACCTGGTTTCCGCTCGAATCTCCGGCGACCAGCGTGCCGCTCTTGCTCGCCCTCGGCCGCGGCTGGCGACTCGCGATGCCCGAGGACGGAAGCGTCGATGAGGAGGGCGGCGGGCAGGACGTCGCACGGGTCTGGCCGGGTAGGGTCGCGCTCGGCTTGATCGTGGCCTTGGCTCTCCCCGAGGTTCCTCGCTTCTCGGGCGAGCATGCCATCGCCCGTGCGAGTGCCGTCGTGCAGGCCGCCTCGACGTCGAGCGCGTTCCCGCCGGCGCCGAGCTTGCTGCGCATGGCGACCGAGAGTGCGTGCGCGGCGGAGCGTTGGATCCCGGGCGACACTCGAGGCTTGGTCACGGCCGGCGCCGCGGCGCTCTTCCAGGGCGATCCGGCGAAGGGGCTCGACCTCTACGCGCGTGCCTTCGCGCGGAGCGAGCGGGCCGAGATCGACCTCGACCTGGGACGCGCGTACGCGATGCTCGACCGGCGCCCCGAGGCGCTCGCCGCCTTCGTGCGCGCCGTGTGGCTGAGCCCGGCGCTCGAGTCCGCTCTGCCGGAGGCGGCGCGGCCTCTCGTCGCGCGCGAGGTGGCGCGCCGCGAAGCCGCGCTCGCCGCGAGGGAGGCCAGCGCCATCCCGCCACCTCCTCCGCTCCCTGCCTCTCCGGCCTCCTGACGCCGATCGGCCGGGCACCGTATCCTTCGCCCCATGACGGACCCCGATTCGCGGCTCGCACCCGGTCCGGGAACCAACCAGGTAATCCGGCGCGCCGAGCCTGCGATCCGCGCGGCGGCGCGGCTCTACCAGGCTCCGTGGCGCGCGATCGACGTGGCGGCGACCACCGCTGGCGTGCTGGCCGCGCACCGGTTTTCGCCTTCCTATGCCGCCGACCCGGCGGCGACGCGCGCGTGGAGCGTGGCGCTGGTCCATGCTCTGACGACCTTCGCCGCGGCTCACGCCGTGGGCCTCTACGAATCGCAGGTCATTCGTTCGCGCGTGTTGCTGTGGCGGCGGGCGCTGGTCGCCGCGTCGCTCGCGGTAGTCGGAACCCTGGCGTTCTTCTACACGGTCCGCTACGCGCCGATAGGCCGGTGGATCGCCGGCATGACGTGGCTTGGCACCGTGCTGGCTCTGGGTCTGCCACGCCGGCTCTTGGCCAGAGTCTGGGGAATTCCGGAGAGGTGCGTATTATTTGTCGGGGACGGTCCTCTGGCGCGCGCCACCATCGAGACCCTGGATCGTCTGCGCCCTTCCGAATTCCGGTTCGTGCGGCTGGATGGGCCGGCCTCGGGTGGCGATGCCGGCTCGTCACTCCGATCCGACATTTTGCGCGGTTTCTGCGAGCGCGAGCGGGTCGACGACCTGGTGCTGCCCAGCCGTGGCGAGTCGCTGTCTCCATTCCTGGTGCCCGCGATGGGCTGCCTGGAGCTCGGCTGCCGGCTCTCGACGGATGCCGACTTCTACGAAGAAACCCTCGGTCGTGTCCCGATTCAGCACATTCATCCCGACTGGCTGCTGAATCGTGGCTGGGACACCTCCGACCCATGGACCGAGGCCGCGAAACGCGCCAGCGACGTGGCCCTGGCCCTCGCCGCCGCGCCGCTCACGCTGCCGCTCGCGGCGCTCGCCGCGCTGGCGATTCATCTGGACGACGGTGGGCCCGTGCTCTTCGCACAGACTCGCGTCGGCCGCTTCGGCCGTCCATTCCGGATGTGGAAGCTGCGCACCATGCGCGCCGGATCCGAGGCCGGTTCGTCACGCTGGACCATGGGATCCGATCCGCGCCTCACGCGCGTGGGGCGCTGGCTCCGGAAGACCCGGATCGACGAGCTGCCGCAGCTTCTTCACGTGCTGCGAGGCCAGATGTCGTTCGTCGGACCGAGGCCGGAGCAACTGGAGATCGCTCGCGAGCTCGAGCAGCGAATCCCCTACTACGCGTGGCGCCATCAGGTGCGGCCCGGCCTCACCGGCTGGGCGCAGCTCGCGCAGCCCTACGCCAGCTCGGTCGAGGAAGCGGGCTCCAAGCTGGAGCTCGACCTCTACTACATCCGGCACCGCTCCTGGTCGCTCGATGCGGCAATCGTGCTGCGCACCCTGACGACGTTCGCGCGCGGCGCGCGGTGAGCAGCGTCGCCGTGGCTTCCGGTGGTGCACCGAAGATCTCGGTGGTGGTGCCGACGCACGACACCCGCGAGCTGACGCTCGCCTGCCTGAGAGCGGTCGAGGCGAGCCGCCTCGCCCCGCCGCCGGAAGTCGTGGTGATCGACGACGGCAGCCGTGACGGAACCGGTCCGGCGGTGGCCGAGAGATTCCCGGCCGCTGAGATCGTGCGCTTCGATCAGGCGGTCGGCTTCACTCGCGCCGCGAACCGGGGCGTCGAGGCCGCGCGCGGTGAGATCGTGGTGCTGCTCAACAGCGACACCGAGGTCGCTCCGGATGCGCTCGCGCGGCTCGACGGGGCGCTCGATCGCGACTCGCGCCTCGGCGCCGCGGGCGCGCAGCTGCTCCACGCCGACGGCACCGCGCAGTGGTCGGCGGGATGCGAGCCGACGTTCGCGTGGCTGGTGCTGCTCGCCTCCGGAATCGCGGCGCGCTCGACCCGAGCGTGGTGGCGCCCGGTACTCGGCCGCCGGCCGGGATCTGCGCTCCGGGAAGGCGGGCCAATCGCCGTCGACTGGGTTCCCGGCGCGGCGCTCGCGATCCGTCGACAGGCCTGGAACGAGGTGGGCGTGCTCGACGAGCGCTTCGCTCTCTACGCGCAAGATCTCGACTTCTGCGTGCGGCTTCGTCGCGCCGGATGGGGCGTGGCGCTGGTGCCGGAGGCACGGGTCATCCACCATCTCGGCGCCACGATCGGCGCGCGGGATGGAGCCACCAGCGAGCGCGTCGACCCGGCCCTCCTGTGGACCGACCTGATCCGCTGGGTGGGCAAAGCGCACGGGGTCGCGCACGCGCGGCGGGCTCGACTGGCATTGCTCGCGGGCGTGCGACTGCGCTCGATGCTCGCGCGGCGTACAGGCCCGCGCACGCCCGAACAGGATCGCGACGCCCAGGCGTTCGCGCTGGCCACGGCCGCGCTGCGGGCTCTCGATCCCGCGATGCTGATGCGCCGCTCGCAAGGCACCTGAACGAGGCTCACGCGCTCCGGCGCCGGACCACCTCCGTGAGCAGCGCCTCCCAGCGGGCCGCGATCGCGGATGGGTCGTGGTGGCGAGCGAGGTAGGCACGGCCAGCCGCCACGAGCGACGCGCGACGCTCCGGACTGCGCGAGAGCTCCGCGATCGCGGCGGCGAAATCGGGCGCCGATTCCGCGATCAAGAGCTCGCGGCCGTGCTCGACGTCGAGCCCGGTCACGGCGGCGCGCGACGCGACCACGGGAATTCCCCGGGCCCACGCCTCCAGGATCTTCATGCGCACTCCCGACGCCACCCGAAGCGGCACCACGAGGATGCCTCCCGGCGTGAAGGCTTCCCGGCTCTCGGCGGGCGGTGGATGGAGCGTGACGCGCTCGTGGTGAACGCCCGGCATCCCGCGCGGCCCGGTGAAGACGTGAAGCTCGGCACCGCTCGACGCCGCGGCGATCCGGGGCCAAGCGTCGCGCGAGAACCAGCGCAGGCCGTCCTGGTTCGGTGCCCAGCCCGTCGCGCCGATCAGCACGACGGCGGGCCGCCCGGAGAGCGTCGCTTCCGCGGGCGGCAAACGCGCCGGAAATGGCGCGGCGATCACCTCGATACGCGCTGTGTCACGATCGATCGCCTGGAGGCGGAGCGCGTCGGTGCTGGTGAGCGCGATCGTGAGCGCCGCGGAGAACAGCACCTGGCGTTCGCTCTTCTCCACTCGGCGTGCCTCGCGGCGCAGCCAGGCCCCACCCAGCCCGGTGATCGACGCCAGCCCCAGCCAGAGATCGGTCTCGACGTTCTGCGCGCGCACCACCACCGGCAGCCGCGCTTCGAGATGGGTGCGGCACGCTTCGAAGAGCTGCGGCTGCTCGACCACCACCGCGTCGAGCGCCGTGCCCGACCAGCGCCTGGCGACCGCCGCGCCCAGCGCCCGGTGATGGTGCCGTTCGAACGTGACGGCCCGGCCCGACACGGCCGACGCGAGGGCGGCCGCCGGCCAAGAGCGAGGCGATTCGTCGATCGCCTCCAAGCTCCCACCGGCCGCGGCGATGGCGTCCGGCGCTGCTGCCAGCGGCTCGCCGGGACCGCGGGCCGCCAAGACGTGGATGGCGTGCCCCCGCCCGGCAAGCGCCTGCGTGGTCTCGGCCACCAGCAACCGCCCCCCGTCGCGCGGGGGCCACGGAGCCTTGGCCGACACCCAGAGCAGATTCATCCGAGGCGCTCCACGTCTCACCCGTTCACGGAGGCACGCATCCAGATCTCGTCCAGGGCCTCCACGGGCTCGTCCCAGCCGTGACTGCGCTCGATCAGCTCTCGCCCGGCGGCAGCGACCCGATCACGCAGGTCGGGACGCTCGAGCAAGCGCACGATCGCCTCGGCGAACGCGCCCGCATCCGCCGCCAGCAGCAGATGCTCGCCGGAAATCACCTCCAGGCCCGCGGCGGCGGAGGGTGTCGCCACCACGGGCGTCCCCACGGCCAGCGCCTCCAGCACCTTGAGTGGTTGTCCCGAGCCCGCTCGAATCGGTGCCACGGAGACCATCGCTCGTACCAGCTCGGCGCGCAGATCCTCCACCGGGCCGACGAGCTCGACGCCGGCGGTGACGCGCGCGAGCCGCGCGAGCCGCCGGTGCGGTCGCGCGCCCACCGCCACCAGCTCCGCCCAGGGCAGCCGCGCGCGGACCCGCGGCCAGATCTCGCTCGCCAGCCACTCGAGAGCCTCGATGTTCGGGAAGTAACCGAGGTTTCCGGAGAAGATCACCCTCCCCGGGAGGCGCGGCGCGCGAGAGAACGCGAGCCGCGAGCCGTCGACTCCGTTGGCGTTCACGCTCAAACGGGGATGAGCACCGATCGCCGCGCGGTCCGACTCGGTGCACACCGTCGCGTGCTGCCAGCGCGCGACCAGCGCGCGTTCGTATCGCGCGAGCCGCTTGGATTCCTCGCGGGCCAGCAAGGCGAGTGGTCCGCGATCCCGCTCCGCTCGGCGCGTCATGTTGACCGACAGCGCGTCGACCAGGTCCACGACCCGTGGCAGGTGCCGCGGAAGAGCGTGGTCGACGCACAACGCGAGGCGCGCGAGCTGAACGTGGACGAGATCGAACGGCTCGGCGGCCACCAGCGAGCTGATCGCCTGCCTGAGCGAAGCCGTATCGAAGATCCCGCATTGCAACGGAAGCCCAGCGATGAGCGCCCCCCCGGCGCCGGCAGCCCGGCTCCAGAGCTTCGCAGGGGCCTCCAGAACGCGCGCCAGGCCCAGCTCCGCCGGCTGCTCGGGGGCGCCGGGCGGAGCCGCTTCCGCCGCGAGCAGGGTCACGCGGTGTCGGCCTGCGAGACGCCGCAACTGCTCGAGCGCTCGAACCTGATACCCGACTCGTGCTGGCGCCGGAGCCCGTGGGGTCACGAAGAGCACGCGCATGAGGTCGAACGCGGACCAGCTCGAACGCTTCCGGTCGGGTTAGTCCGGCCCTTCAAAAACGAAACGAGCCCCCCAGCCGAAGCTGGGGGGCTCGCTCGGTTCAGGCTCGAAAGAAAACCTACCAGCGGGCCTCAGCCGTTGCTCAGGGGCCGACGTGGAAGTGCTGAGCTGAGCTCGCTCCGTCGAAGCGCGCCGCTCGGGCACTTGCCTCGACCGACTTCCCATCGAACCACGACGTCACCCAGGCCTGGGCCGCCGCGGGGTCTTCTGGCGGATAACCGCTTGCCGGTGCGATCGAGAGCGTGGTGTTGAGGTCCAGATACAGCCAGCCCGCGTCGAAGGGCACCGGCAACGCAGACCCACCCACGAGGGTCTTGTTCGCCACCGCGGGGAACGGAATGTAGGTAGCCGTCGGCGGCTGGGGCGACACCGGGATCACCACCGGGATCTGCGGATTCTCCAACTCGTCGAAGACCGCGATGTCCTCTTGTCCGAGCGGATACCAGGCCGGATTCGTGCCGCACGTGAACGGGCCTTGCGCCAGCTTCTGGTCACGCCACACGGTCAGACTGGTTCCCTGCGTAAATACCGTCGTGTCCTTGGTGTAGCGCGCGGCAAACGTCGTCGCCAGCGGCTGGCGGTTGTCGGCGGCGGTGAAGGCGTCGTACGTACCGTAGAAAGTGTATTGGCCCGACGTGGTCGTATTGGGATCGGTGGTATTGGTCTTGATCGAGACCAGCGAGTCACCTTCAGCTTTCCCCGTCGATGCATCCACGTATTGGTAATCACCGTAGAGGACGTTCTGGTTCGTGGCGTCGCCAGAGCCGCCCGGGCCGAAGTAGCCAGCATCCGCCGGCGACCGGTCGGTGCAGTTGTTGACCGTATCCACGGTCACGAACCCGCGCGCCAGACCGTCACCGACGTTGAGGCCAGCGCAGCCACCCAGGACCGAGGAGAACTGACCGGTCAGCGAGGCTTTCACGTGCGCCACGACATCCGGCGGCAATTGCGTCGTGGGGAGCTTGCCGGTGCAGCTCGCGAAGTTGATGTCCTGGGAGATCGAGCCCTTCGGGCTGATCGTGTCGGTGGGGTCCTGGCCCGCAGAGGCCGTGGCCGGCAGCTTGCCGTTGCGGATGATGTCGCCGAGGTCCCACGATTGAACGTCGTAGCCGGTCAGGTACCCATGGATGCCCAGGACCGGAATGCCCAGATCGCTCCACACGGTGACCTTGACCAAGATCGCGGTCGCCGAGGTGTTGGCGACCGAAAAGTACGTGTCCTTCCCCGGCTGCGCGCCGGCCTTCGGCGCCTTCAGCGTGACCTCGAAGTACGGAAGGAGGAGCGTCGCGCCCGGCTGATTGGTGATGGTTCTCGCCGAAAACTGCGCGTGCGCAGATGGGGTGACGACAACGGACAACAGCAACGCCGCCGCAAGTCCCGCCACGGTGGTTCTCATGTCATGTCCCTCGTCTCGACGGTCGGAATGGTTCGGTTTGATGATCGAAGCCGTTCGCCCAGGTTCGCCACGGGTCTCAGGGGACGAAGTGCGACGGGTTGACGGCGGTATCCATCTGCGCCGCCATCGCGCCCGCGGAATAAGCGTTCGCTCCCGCACCGCTCAGCACCGTTGCCACCCACGCTTGCGAGGCGGCCGGGTCCGAGGTCGGGTTGTTTCCAGCCGGGATGATGGTGGTGTTGAGGTTCAGATAAATCTGACCGGAACCAGACGGAAGAGGCAGCACGCCCGTGCCTACCGGCGTCCGCTGGGTGACCGCGGGGAACGGGGTCCCGGTCACCACCGTCGGATGCTCCTGCTCGTCGAACGCGACGATGCCTTCCTGATTGAGCGGCGAGTAGCTGGGGAAGGTGCCGCACGCAAACGGCACCTGATTGATCTTCGGGTCGCGCCACACGATCAGCGAAGGTTGATTCTGGAAGGGCGCGGCCCACTTGTACCGGGCCATGTAGCTGGTCGAGAGCGGCTGACGATGGTCGTTCGCGTTCCAGCCGTTGTAGCGGCCGTAGTACGTGTAGCGGTTCGCCGTGTTGGTACGGGGGTCGGTGAGGTTCGCGGCGATGTGCACCACCGGCGCCGCGCGCGACGTGTTGTTCAGCGTGTCGAGGAAATACGCATTCCCCCACAGCGTGTTCTGGAACGTGATGTCGTTCTGGTAATACGCAGGGTCGCCCGGCAGCCGCAGCGTGCAGTTGTTCACCGTGTCCACGGTGATGTAGCCGCGCGCGACGTTGTCGCCGTAATTGAGGCCGCCGCAGGTGCCGCTGTAGATCGCGGACGCGTTCCCGGTCAGGATGTTCTGCATGTGCGTGACGTAGTTCGCGGGCAGCGCCGGCAGCGGCAGCTGGCCGGTGCAGCTCGCGAAGTTGATGTCCTGCGAGAACGGGCCCTTGTGACTGATCGTGTCGCCCGGGTCCTGCCCGGCGGACGCGGTCCTGGGCAGGTTGCCGCTGATCACGTCGCGCATGTTGATCGTGGAGACGTCGTAGCCCGTCAGGTAGATGTTGAACCCGAGGGCCAGGACCGATTCGTCGGTCATGACGTTCACGTGCGCCAGGATCGCGGTGGCCGACGCGTTGCTGATCGAGAAGATCGTATTCATGCCGTTCGACTTGCTGAGGTTGACCTCGAAATAGGGCAACAGCAGCGTGGCCGCCGGCTGATCGGCCAGTACCTTCACATCCGGGTATTGCTGGGCGCCCGCGCGGCTTGCCCAGCCGCCGCACATCACCAGCAGCGCGGCCAATGTCCGAATCGCATTTCTCATGACCTACACCTCGTCTTGGCGATCGAAGTGAAACTGCGTTTTGTCTCTGTACGCCTTGGCTCGCCGACGGTCAAGCTGAATCTTCCGGCGCGCACAGGTATGCGCTTTGGAACTCGCGATCAGCGCGCTCCCGCCGCATCGAGCTTCCAGGCGCGGATACCGCCCTGGGTGGGACACTGCCGATCGGTGCCCGAGGGATCGGAGTCGTGCTCGTCGGCGAACGACGCGATCACTTCGCCCTGGCCGTCGCCCGTCAGGTCCGCGATCTCGACGCGCGCGCCGCGGCACCGGTCGGGGTGGGGCGGGATCGCTTGGGACACCCGCTCGAAGGCCCCGGCGCCGAGCCCGCGGAAAAGCCACACCGCGCCGTCCCCGGTGAGCGCCGCCAGATCGGGCACTGCGTCACCGTCCACGTCGCCGAAGGCGAGCGAGACGACGCCCACCGTGGTGCGCTCCACCGCCAGCGCGGTCCGCGTCCAGACACCAGCAGCGGAGCGGTGAAAGAGATCGACGCCCGAGCGCCAGACGGACCCCTCGAAGCTCTGGTACCCGACCGCCAGCTCGGCGCGCCCGTCCCCGTCGAGGTCGCGAGCGGCCACCGAGTTCACGTAGGACATGGGACGGAGCGCCGGCACCGACTCGGCACGCCACGAGCCGTCCGCCTGCGCCAGGTGCACGATGTCCTGACGACCCAGGAACCCGCTGCCTTCCGCGAAGTCGAGCCGTCCGTCACCGTCGAAATCACCGAGCGCCAGCGAGGAGCCGAAGTTCTCCCGCGCCCCCGTCCCCTGATCCTTGCGCTCCCAGCCTAAGGCACCGTGATTGAGGTAGAGCACCGCGCCCGCCGAGCCTCCGTCGAGCACGTTCCCGCCGCCCGCCGAGCCGGGCATGAGCCGCGGTCCCTCGCCCAGGGCCAGGATGTCGGTGCGTCCGTCGTGATTCCAGTCGAGCAGCGCGATGGCGCGCGACGAGAACCCGGGCGGGCCCGGGGGCGAGAAATCGAGCCCTTTGCCGCCGTCCTTGAAGTGCCCCTTGCCGTCGCCGAGCAGCGCGATCAGGCCGTGCAGGTGCACCGCGAGCACCAGGTCCAGCTGACCGTCTCCGTCGAGGTCGGCCACCTGGACGTCGCCGTAGTCGTAGGCGAGAGGCGGGAACTCGAGGCCTTTCCAGCGGCTCCAGTGCCCGGCTCCGTCGCCCAGGAAAACCGCCGGGTAGCCCATCGACTTGCGGGCCGGGCCGTGGACGATGTCGAGATGGCCATCGCCGTTCATGTCGGCGATCGCGAAGCCGTCGCGCCACTGCCCCGCCGACGGCAAGCCCTGGCCGAAATCTCGGAAGGCGAGCGGCCGGCCGGTCGGAATGTGGACCTGATACGACGCCTCGATCGCCTCGAGCTCCGCGGCGGTCGGCGCGGTGTGGATCGGAGGCGGGGCGACCTCCGGCGGCCGGTAGACCTTGTAGTACCAGTACTGGTCGTCCTCGCGCACCACCTCGAGCGGGATCGACCACACCGAGCGGACCGTGTGATCGTCGTAGCGGACCGCCTGCGCCTTGGGCAGCTTGTCCACGAAATACTGGCGGCCCTGTTCGTCGGTGAGCCACGTTCCGTCGGGCGGCGCCGGTTGC
>CAZYWA010000074.1:1155-21210 GCA_964650975.1 uncultured bacterium | reverse complement strand
CAAGAAAAAAGCTGCAAAGAAGGCCGCGAAGAAAGGCAAGAAGCGCCGTTAAGTCGGCTGCTGGCCGCGAGCACACGGTTCGAGTTGGTTCGATCCACCGCCATCCAGCCAACCGCGCGGTTGCCGAATTGCGCGGTGCCGAGCGGGCCGCTCCACGTGGCTCCGGAGTCGGTCGACTTGTAGATGCCGACACCGCCGTAGCTGTCGCACGACTGGTTCCCCTCGCCCGTGCCCACGTAGATCGTGCCGTGGCCGACCGCGTGGCTCGCCGGGTCCACCGCGATCGACCCGATCGCCAGCGATTGGAACGTGTCGCCCACCGCCGTCCAGTTCGCACCGTTGTTGGTGCTCCTCCAGACACCGCCCTGCGCACCGCCGACGTAGACCGCGTTGTCGATCGGATCGATCGCGATCGCAGTCACGCGTCCGCTCACGTCACTCGGATACTGCGGCGAGCTGCCGGGCGTCTGCCCGTTGTTGATCGGTGCCGGGCCCACGTTCGACCAAGCCAGCGTGGAGAACCGTGGCAGCCGGCCGTGGTCCTGATCGGCGATCTGTCCCTCGAAGAACCGCACCGCGTCGAGCCTGGCGCGGGCTGCGTCGAAGCTGGAATCGCCCGGCTTCTCCCGACGCATGTGGAAATACTGCTCGCGAAGCTGGACCGGTCCCTCCATCTCCTCACGGTCATCGTCCGATGTTGCGTCCGGATCGGCGCCTGCCTGCGCGTGAGCCGCTCCAACCAAAGCCAGCACGGTGCCGAGCCCGGCCAAAGCGAGTTTCAGACGTCGAATCTCTAGAGACGCTTTCATGCTTGCCCCCCTCCTGAACGATGCCCTCTGATAGGTCCATACCTACCGTGGGTCAAACCACCGCGAGCGAGCCGATGCCGATGAAGTATGGGTCGTGGACACACTCCTCGAAAAGCGACATGACCGTTGTCTCCTTCACGATCCACCCGCGGTCGACGACCACGCCGCGGTGTTCTTCGATTCGAAGTCGTCCGAGAAGATCAGGCTCGGGTCCAGGGACAAGAGGAAGGCACCGCGGCCGTGGGTGCAGGCGACCAGCTCCTTCGTCGAGCTTCGCGCCTTGAGGTCGAAGACCGCGACGCGGGGTAACCCGGAGCTAAACGGTGCCCAGTTGGCGCCGGCGTCGCTCGACACGTAGACGCCGATGTCGGTGCCCGCCCAGATGCGGTTGGCGAACAGCGGGTCGAGCGCCAATGCGTTCACCGGGATGTCCGGAATGCCGTTTGCCGCGGGGCTCCAGCTGGCGCCGCCATCGATCGACTTGCGCACGTTCTGACCGGCGCTCCCCGAGAAGCCGGCGCGCGACGCGTAGACCACGCTCGCATTCGACGGATCGATCACGATGTCGGACACGAAGAGCGCCGAGGCGCCAACGTCCACTTCCGCCCACGTGGGCGAGGCGTTCGTGGCATTGGTCACCCGGAAGACGTGGCCGGTGTCGGAGCCGGTATAGATGACGTCCGCGTTGGCGCCCGGCGTCGGGCTGGCGAACGTCTCGATGGCGCTCACCGCACCGTTGCCCCCCGTGAGGTCGTCAGCGGGAACGCCGACCATCGAGAACTCGTTCCCGTGCCCGCCGTTGGCGAAGAAGTTGGGCGCGCGCCACAGGTGGTTGGTCCCGAAATAGAGCGTTGTGGTGGCGCCGTGATCGAGGTGGATCGGCGCGTAGAAGAGCACGCGCTCGAACGTCTGATCGGCGTTCTGGATCGGGATGCCGTTCCCCGGGGCCGCCGACACGACATAGTGCCCGCTCGTCGTCGAGAAGCCGCCGGTCGTGAACGCGACTTCGATCGGCCCTCCGGTCCGGTTGAAGTAGGTGTGCACCAGATTGCTGGGATGCACCGGATCGATCAGCGCGTATCCGCCGTCGCCGCCGTCGAGCATCATCCAGCTGCTCGACCCCATCCAGCCTTCGGTGCCGTTGTCCTGCGAGCCCGCATAGACGCGCTTGGCCCCGGTGGGGTCCAGATCGCACGCCGTGAACTGCGTGAGCGGCAACCCTTCGTTGAGGTCGACCCAGTGATCGCCGCGATCGTTCGATCGCCAGACTCCGCCATCGTTCCCCACCCACAGGCGGTTGGGCTGACCCGGCCAGGTCGCGATCGCGTGCATGTCCGGATGCAGCGACGTGCCCGCGTCGGCGCTGATGATCTTGCTCGAGAACGTGGAGCCTCCATCGTTCGAGCGCTGGAAGAAATAGGGCGACGAGTAGCTGGGGCCACCGCCCGTGTAGAAGATGCTCGGGTTCCCGGGCTCAACGAGGAGCGGCAAGTCGTACCAGCACTGGCCGGAGCAATAGGCGAGCGCGCCGCCGCCGAGCTGGCTCCAGCTCGTTCCACCGGTCGACTTGTAGACGCTGCCCAGGTTGAGTCCGTTGCCGACGTAGAGGATCGACTGGGTGGGCGTGGTCGGATTGTCGACCGTGCCCGTGATCCACGCCCGTGACCAGTCGTTCTCCGGGTTGGTGCTCACCACGATCGCGGGCAGCCCCGCCGCGACGCCGACTTGCTGGATCCACGTGGTCCCGTTGTTCGTCGACTTCACGAGACCGCCGTTCTGGGTCCCCGTATCGGCGGGACTGTAGTTGAGCGCGCCCCACCAGGTGGTCGGCGTGAACGGGTCCTGCATCACGACGGACGCGCTGGTGTTCCCGAGCGTCCGGTGCGTCCAGGTGTTGCCGCCGTCGCTCGACTCGTAGATCCCGCGGTTCGGTAGCGTCGTGCCCGGGACGCAATCCGCGCCGAAGTATCCGCGCGTGCTGGCCGCGAACAGATGACTGGAGTCGGCGCGATCGATGGCGATCGAACCGATGGACCGGTTGCCGAGCTGCGCGTTGCCGAGCGGGCCGCTCCAGCTGGCACCGGAGTCAACCGACTTGAAGATCCCCACTCCGCCGTAGCTGTCACACGACCCGTTCGCCTCGCCGGTCCCCACGTAGATCGTTCCCTGCCCCGGTGCGTGCGCCGCCGGATCGACGGCGATGGCGCCGATCGCGAGCGATCCCAGCGTGTCGCCGATCGGCGACCAGGTATTGCCGTCGTTGGTGGTCTTCCAGACGCCACCCTGAGCCCCACCGATGTAGACGGCGCCGTCGATCGCGTCGATGGCGAGCGACGTGACGCGCCCGCTCACGTCGCTCACGTAGCCCGGCGTCTGGCCGAGGTTGATGGGCTCCGGCCCGATACTCGCCCATGCCTGGGTCGAGAACCGCGGCGGTTGGCCCGCGGCCGCGATCTGGGCCTCCATCTGGATCAGCGCGGCGAGCCGAGCGCGCGCCGTGTCGAAGCTTGCGTCCCCGGGCTTCGATCGGCGCGACTCGAAGTAACGCTCGCGGAACTGGATCGGCCCTTCCCTCGCTTCGCGCCCGGCTTCCGCATCTTCACCGGCATCCGGATCGCTCTGCGCCCGCGCCGCGCCCGCAAGCGCGAGCAGCGCTGCCAGAACCAAGGCGAGCCGCCGAGCACATTCAAACCGGGGCGTCGAGCCAAGCGGGGAAGCAGCCACCGAATCCGGCCAAGGGCGCATGCCCTCAGTGTGAGCCCGATCAGGCACTCGTGTCACCCGATTCGAATCCGTCGGCGAAGAGGTCGGTGGCGACGTTCGGAAGAAGACGAGGTCAACGAGCGCGGCGTCGAGGGCCCCGCTGCGGCGCGGCCGCCAGCGGATTTTCCGGCCATGCGTGCTTGGGATAGCGAGCCCGCAATTCCTTCCGCACTTCTGCGTAGGTACCCCGCCAGAAACCCGCGAGATCGCGGGTGACCTGCACCGGCCGATGAGCGGGCGAGAGCAGCTGGAAAACGAGTGGTACGCGGCCGCCACCCAGGCGTGGCGAATCGGTGCAGCCGAAGAGCTCCTGCAGGCGGATCGAAACCGACGGAGCGGCCGGATCGGAGTAGTCGATCGCGATGCGCGAGCCGGTGGGAGCCTCGAAGCGCTCGGGCGCCAGCTCGTCGATCCGGTGGCGCAGCTTCGGGTCCACCCGCGCGAGCAGTGCCTGGCCCAGATCGATACGCGCGAGATCCTCGGATCGGCGCACGGCTCCCAGCCACGGACCAACCCACGCGTCGAGATCGGAGAGCAAGGCGTCGTCGGACGCGTCGGGCCACGCGTTCGGATCGATGGCGTGGAGGAATCTCAGGCGATCGCGAAGATTCGCCGCGCGGTCGGACCAGACGAGCGTGCTCAGCCCTTGCTTGGCGATCCGCGCGAGCCACACCGCGCGCACCGCATCCACGGTGTCGGCGGCATTCGTGGGGCCCGGTGTGGAACCGAGCACCAGCGCCCGGTAGCGCCGCACGCGGCGCACCACGACACCGCCGACCCCTTCGTCCCACGTCACCTCGGTGCGCGTTTCGACGTGATCCTTCACCGCCGACTCGAGGCCGTCCTCGTCGAGGGGAGCCGCCAGACGAACCCGCCCTTCGGTCCCCGAATCGTCGATGTCGGCGACCACCAGATAGGGCTCTCGCGCGAGCGGCTGGTGGACGTCGAGCACTCCGCCGCGGCCGTTCGCGAGCAGAAAGCGTCCGGGGGCACCGCCGCGAAGCTGCGCGATCCGGTCCGGGTACGCGAGCGCCAGCACCGCACCGGTGTGGCTCGCCTCGGCGCGCTCGCCCGCGGCGACGTGCAACCGCCGTCTCCACTCCTCCGCGTCACCGCGCGCGCGGCGCAATCCTCCCGCGTCGACCTCGATGTCGCGCGCCCGTCCGTGCAGCGCATCGACCCGGCTGCGCAAGTCCACGTCCGGTCCACCGTCGCGCGCGGTGCCTCGCGCGATGTCGCGATCGCCGAGCAGCGCGATCAAGTCGGCCGCCAGCCCGCCGAGCCCGCGATCGCGAGCGCGCACCGCCATGTGCGCGAGCCGGGGATGAAGCCCGAGCGCGGCCAAGCGCTTTCCGTGCCCGGTGAGCGCGCCCGCCGAGTCGACCGCGTCGAGCGATTCGAGCAGCGTTCGCGATTGCGCGAGCGCGGCCGCCGGAGGCGGATCGAGCCACGCGAGCTGCGCCGCGTCGCGCACCCCCGCGGCCGCCAGATCGAGCGCCAGCGGCGCCAGATCGGCATTCGCGATCTCGGGGCTCGCGTACGGCGAAAGTGCGGCGTCCTCGCCTTCCGACCAAAGCCGGTAGCAAACGCCGGGTCGAGTTCGGCCGGCGCGGCCGCGGCGCTGATCCACTTCGGCGCGGCTCGCGCGGATGGTTTCGAGGCGCCCCATGCCGGTACGCGGCGAGAACCGCGCCACGCGCGCGAGGCCGCAGTCGATCACCACGCGGACGCCCTCGATGGTGAGGCTGGTCTCGGCGATCGATGTCGAGAGCACCACCTTGCGCGTACCAGGCGGAGAAGCGGCGATCGCGGCGTCCTGGGCGGCGCCATCGAGCATGCCGTGGAGGCGATGCACCACCACGCCCGCGGGCAAGGCGCTCGACGGGAGCCGCTCGGCGACGCGCCGGATCTCGCGGGCACCGGGCAGGAACACCAGCACGTCGCCCGGCTGGTCGCGCAGCGCTTCGAGGATCGTGGTGCTCACGGCGTCCTCGAGCCGCTCTTTCGCGCGCGGCGAGCGATGGCGCGTCTCGACGGGAAACACGCGGCCGGGGCAATCGATCACCGCCGCATCGCCGAGCAGCCGCGCCACGGCGGTGCCGTCGATGGTGGCGCTCATGATCAGCAGGCCGAGCTCCGGCCGCAGCGCCGCGCGCGATTCGAGCGCGAGTGCCAGCCCCACGTCGCCCGCGATGCTGCGCTCGTGGAACTCGTCGAAGATCACCAGCCCGACACCGTCGAGCGACGGATCGTCGAGCAGCATCCGCGTGAGCACGGCTTCGGTGACCACCTCGATCCGCGTTCGCGGCCCGATTCGCGAGTCGAAGCGCACCCGGTAGCCGACGGTCTCGCCCACCTCCTCGCCCGAGAGCCACGCCATGCGGCGCGCCGCGGCGCGCGCGGCGAGGCGACGAGGCTCGAGCATCACGATCCGCTGGCCGTCGAGCCACGACTCGCACGCCAGCACCAGCGGTACGAGCGTCGTCTTGCCGGCGCCGGGCTCCGCGCGCAGCACCGCGGCGCGCGAGCGGCCGAGGGCCGCGCCGAGCGCACGCAAGGCCGAGCGAACCGGCAGGTCCGCGGCTGCGGCGCGAGGCGCGAGACTGAGCGCGGTGGACATCGTCGCGCCGGTCTACCCGGCCAGGCGCGCGAGCCCAAACGGCGCCGGATCACCCGAGCGCTCGCCCGCGCGCGAGAGACCGCGCGCTCCAAACGGCCTCGCGATTCCGGTTGGAGGCCCACCGGTCCCTCGGTGGGCAGCGATCGATCGCAGCAGACGCGCCGGACCGCGCCCCCTCCACAGAAACGAAGCCGCCCCGGACGACATCGTCCGGGGCGGCAGGGGAGACGCGACCGAGACGCGAACGCTCAGGATGCCGGAGTGGTCGCGAAATCGAAGCCGTACTCGGGGCTCGTCGTGGTGCCGTTCTGGTACTTGATCAGGTCGACGTGGCTGTTCCCGTCGCCCGCGATCTTCACGTCCAGGAAGTGGTGGAAGACCCCGTAGCCCGGGGGGTTGTCGGTGATGGCATCGATCTCGGCGCCGGCGCCGCCGGTGATGATGTAGTGCACGCCGTTCTCGTAGGTGTGCTCGAAGTCGTGGATGTGGCCGAAGAACGCGATCCGCACCTGATAGGACTCGAGCAGGTTGATGAGCTCGTCGAAGTTGGGGAACGCAGCAATGCCGCTCAGCACGCCGAGCTTGTGCGGCGTATAGACGTCGTCACCGATGATGTTGGCGCCCGAGTTCTGCGAGGTGGCCACCGCCGGGCCGGTAGGGAGCGTGGGCGGCACGTGCATGAACGTGAACTTGTCGGGATGGGTGGGATCGTCGAGCAGACTCTCGAGCCACGCGAGCTGCGCGTCGGTGAGGCCGTAGGCGTCGGGGTTCGCGTCGTCGAGGTAGATGAAGCGGCACTGGCCGTAGTCGAAGTAGAAGTCTTCGGGTCCGAACGCTTCCTGATAGATCTGAGCGCCATCGGTCTGGTACTGCTCGTGGTTCCCGATGCCGCTGATGAACGGATACGGGATGCCGGTCAGCGACGACTCGTACGAGGCGTACTCGAGTTCGAGGCCGGACGCCACCAGGTCGCCGATGTTGAGGCCGAAGAGCGGCGGAGTGGCGAGCTGTTCGGTCTGAACCAGCAGCGCCTCGAAGATCGCGACACCGGGCGTACGCGAGTCACCCATCGCCACGAAGTGGTACGGGTACGCGAGCGGCACGGCCTGCGCCGCGGCGATCTGGTCGGCGTTGGGGTGCGGCGGCACGGTGCACGCGGTGCCGAGCGACAGCACGGCACCGGCGACGGCAAGAGCGCATAGTGGCATCTTGAGTGCGTGAGCCTTCATTCGTACCTCGGGAAGAAAGCGGTGGGTGGAATTCGAGCAACCGGCCGATCGGCCGGCGCCCTCGGCCTGACATGCGAACGTGACAATCCTGTCATGGGCGCCGCTTGCCGGTCAAACGCTCGGGTGCGGACTTTTGGTGACAAAACGGCGGTTTGGGTGGTGCTCGCGGTGCTCGCGACGGTCCTCACCGGAGGCGTAGCGCAGGCGGAAGAACCAGGGGGTGCCACGACCGCGGTCGCTCCCGAAAGCACCGCCACGGCTCGCACCTCTTCGCCGCCCGAGCTCCTCGCCACCGCCCTGCAGCTCGATCGCCAGGGCGCGAGCGCCGACGCACTGGCCACGTTCGAGGCGCTCGCCACGACCTACCCCGAGGCACCCGAGTCCGCCGAGGCGCTCTACCAGGCGGCGCGGCTGCGCCAGCGCAGGCTCGGCGACCTGAACGGCGCACTCGTCCACTACCGCGAGCTGGCCGCGCGCTTTCCCACCTCGCGCTGGGCAGCCGGGGTGCCGGCGCGGGTGCGGCTCCTCGAATCGGCCCTCGCCGACGGCGCCCAAGCGCTCCGCGAGTACGAGGACATCATGGCCCGCCACACGCGCGCCGAGGCGAGCGAGGCGGAAACCGCGAAGGCACTGGAAGCTCTGGCGCGCCGCTACCCGGACTTCGCGCTGGTGCCACGCGCGTTGCTGTTCGTGGCGCTCGCCCGGCGCCATCAGCACGACGCGAAGGGCGCCGAGGCGCTTTACGAGGAGGTTCGTCATCGATTCCCGGAGCGAGTCGAGGCGTTCGAGGCCGGCAAGGCGCTCGGTGAGATGCGCTTCGAGCACTCGGACTTTCGCGGTGCGATCGAGCGCTGGAATGCGGTTTTTCCGGTGCAGAGCGCGGACCAGGCGCTCACCCTTCACGGCCTGATGGAGCGGGCGCGGGGGCACGTGCGGAGGAGGCGGATCGCGACGGCGTGCACGATCTATCTGGCGCTGTTCGTGGGCGGCGCGGTGTTCGCCGCGCGCTCGAGGCACTCGGCGCGGTCTCCCCGGCCACTCCTCTACACGCTGCGAGCCGCGACCCGCGAGCTGGCGGTGCTACTGCCGTCGCTGGTCTTCTTCTTCTGGCTCGCCTACCCCAATACCATCGTGAACTACTTCCTCGGGAGCTTCATCGCCGCGATCGTGCCGCTCGTGGTGCTGCACGTGGCGTGCATCGAGTCGGGCCGGGTCCACCAGCGCGCCGCGGTGTGGTACGCGGCCGGCGTGACCGGCGCTGTGCTGGCGCTCACCTACGTGCTGCTCTACGCGTACGACCTGGCGTTCATCCTGGAGCGCCCGCTGCGCTGGGTGAGCGCCTGAACCGCATGCTCTTCAACTCGTTTACCTTCCTGATCTTCTTTCCGGTCGTCTACGCGCTCTATCTCGCGACCCAGCGGCGCCTGGCGCTGCAGAACGCGGTGCTGCTGGCCGCGAGCTACGTCTTCTACGGCTGGTGGAGCCTCAAGTTCCTGGGGCTCTTGCTCGTCACCACCGGGCTCGACTGGACGCTCGGCCGCGCCCTCGGCCGCATCGACGATCCGCGCGCGCGCAAGACCTTCGTCACGATCTCGATCTGCATGAACCTCGGCCTCTTGGGCTTCTTCAAGTACCACGACTTCTTCGCTCGAGCGCTCGTCGACGCGCTCGCGAGAGTGGGCCTGACACTCAGCGTACCGGTGCTGCACGTGGTGCTGCCGGTGGGCATCTCGTTCTACACGTTCCAGAGCATGGGCTACGTGATCGACGTCTACCGTCGCACCAGCCCGCCCGTGGAGAAGCTCTTCGACTTCGCGGTCTACGTGGCGTTCTTCCCGCAGCTGGTCGCGGGACCGATCGAGCGCGCCATGCACATGGTGCCGCAGCTGACGCGGCCACGCGTCATCACCCCCGCGCTCGTTCACGAGGGTCTGCAGCTGATGCTGTGGGGCTTCTTCAAGAAGCTGGTGGTGGCCGACAACCTGGCGCGGATCGCCGATCCGATCTTCTCGGCGCCGCGGTCGAGCCACGGCGTCGACCTGCTCATCGGCGCGCTCGCGTTCACCGGTCAGATTTACGGCGATTTCTCGGGCTACACCGACATCGCGCGCGGTGTCGCGCGGATGCTCGGCATCGAGCTGATGGTGAATTTCCGGTTGCCCTACTTCGCGCGCAACCCCCGCGATTTCTGGGCGCGCTGGCACGTCTCGCTCTCCACCTGGCTGCGCGACTACCTGTACGTCCCATTGGGCGGAAACCGTCGCAGGCCGGGCCGCATGCTCGTCAACCTGCTCATCACCATGCTGCTCGGCGGCCTCTGGCACGGCGCCGCGTGGAATTTCGTGATCTGGGGATTTTTCCACGGATCGTGGCTCGTGGTGCACAGGCTGGCGACCAGCGGCGAGGACCGAGCACCTCGATCGGCTCTCACGCAGGCCGGCGCGATCGCCGGCACCTTCGCGCTCACCGTGGTGGGCTGGGTGATCTTCCGCGCCAAGACCGGCGCAGACATCGCGTGGATTCTCACCCACTGGGGCTTCGCGACGTCGGCGTCGTCGAGCGGGCTCGCGTGGCGGCTCTTCGTGTTCTGGCTGCCGCTGGTGATCGTCGACGCGGCGCAGGCCGCGAGCGGCGATCTGCTGCGGCTCGCCAAGCTCCGGCTCGCGCCCAGGGCACTGGTCTATGCGTCGCTCTTCTGCGGAATTCTCGCGTTCGGCTCGCGCGCGGGGCGCGAGTTCATCTACTTCCAGTTCTGACCCATGCACGCCCTTCCCACCGAGATCCGGGCCGGGTCGAGCTGGCGCGACGTGTGGCGCGAGGTGGCGCTCACCGTGGCGCTGGTGGTGGCGATCAACGCCCTGGTCGACCGGTACCTCGACATCCACCCCACCAACCGCGCCAAGGCGGTGGTGCAAGCCAAGTGGGATCTGGTGAGGGCACCGCCGAAAGACCTGGGCTGGCTGGTGGTCGGCGACTCCTCGGCCAATCAGGGCGTCGACACGCGCATGCTCGCGGCCGCCACTCACGAGGCCGCGATCAACGTCGCCACCGTCGGCGATTTCGGCGTGGTGGGCGACGCGTGGATGCTGCAGGCGCTGCTGGCGGCCGGCGGACACCCCAAGCGGATCGTGATGGTGCACGTCGCGGACGTATGGGTGCGCGGGCTCGAGGTGCTCGAGCGCGTGGTCACGCGGCTCCGCCCTCCGGTCGACGTCGCGCGCTTCGAGCCGCCGCTCGCGTGGAGCATGCGGCAAAAGCTCCACCTCGCGTGGAACCACCACTTCGTGAACCGGTTTCCGTTCTACACGCAGAACGACAGCCTCACCTGGCTGCTCTTGAATCCAGGGAAGATCCTGCACCCGCCGCAGGTGAGGCTCGATCCATCCGGATTCGAGAGCGAGCCCGAGACCTCGCCGGAGCTGTTCGCGCAAGACACGCCGAACCTGCGCAAATTCATGAAAGGGAGTTCGGCCGAGCTCACCGCTCACCAGCTGGCCGCGCTGGAAACCGTGGCTCGCCTCACGCGCCGCCTGCACGCGACGCTCTACATCCGGCCGTCTCCGCTCTGGGAGGGCTTCGCCGGCGATCCCGCCGTTCAGCCGTTCGTCAACCACGTCGCGGACCAGCTCGAGCACTTCGCCGCCACGCACGCGAGCGTCGTGCTGCTCACGCGAGATCCTTTCTGGCTGCCCGCCACGCAGCTGCAGAACGCCGACCACGCGACCGAGGAAGGCGCGCGGCGATTCACCCAGTCGACGCTCGACGAGATCCTCCATCGCGAACGACGGGCGCCCTGAGCGGGCTCGTCGGTTGCCAGCGCGCCGGGAGACCGTCGCGCTCCAAGACACGGGGCCGGGCGATCGGGTGGAGGCCGCCGGTCTCCGGCGGCCCTTCATGCGCCGTCGCGCGCAGCGCGTCCGCGAGGCCACACGCTGCGTTCGCCGAGGTAGAGTCGCGAGTCCGCAGAGGGCTCGCTCCCCATGCACACGATCCGTCGCTGGCGACCGCACACGCTGCTGGTGCTGGCTCTGCTCTCGTTCGCGAGTTGCGGCGGCTCGGGCGGGGGCGGCGGCGAGACACTGGCGCCGGTTCCGGATCCTGCCGCGGCGGCAACGGCTTTCCGCCTCTATTACCGCGAGCGCGTCGAGCGCGCCGCGCTCGCCGAAAATCGCTTCGCGATCTTCGACGACACGCTCTTCGCGACCGCCAACGGCACCCACGCGATCGCCAAGCAAGGCAACGACTACGAGGTGGTGCCCGGCCCCACGGACAACAACTTGATCGGCACCTCGACCCTCGGTGCCTGGAACGCGTACCAGGTGTTCCGCTCGCGCACCCTCGAGCTCACGCTCATCCGCATGCTCGACGGGATCGCATTCCTGGAGGCGGTGAGCGGCATCCCCGGGCTCACGGCTCGCGAGGTCTTGCCCGGCTGGACGCGCGTGGTCGACGGCCGCGACGGCACCGTCACGCGCACCCGTGACGGCGCTCCCGTGGTCCATCCCGATCCGCCCGATCCCGCGCTCGAAGCCGAGATCGTGCAGCGCTTCTACGACGGCATTCGCATCACCTACCGCGAGGATCCGAGCGAGTTCTTCTTCCATCTGAAACCCGCCCAGGACGTGGAGGAATACGCCGTCACCATGAGCTTCGACGAGCGCCCGCGGTTCATCCGCGTGAGCGACTGCTGCTCGTCCTTCATGCGCACGCCCGATCCTTACCCCTGGCACGACGCCTGGTGGGGCAATCACAACTCGCGCGACAACTTCCCCGATCTGGCGCTCGGCATCCTCACGGCACTCGAGGTCGCGGGCGATCCGAGCTTGAGCCCCGAGCTGCGCGCCGCCGCCCAGAAGGCCCTCGACGCGGGACACCGGATCGGCGATTCGATGGAGGAGCACGGCGGCAACCTCATGACCATCGACGAGTTTCACGACTACGGCGATCTCACCGTGAGCGGCGCGCGCCGCCCACACGGCGGCACCGAGAGCCAGGACCTGGGCTCGATGGCGGCCTGCCCGATGGCGTATCTCGCGAAGGCCATCTCGACGCCCGGACTCGACCTGCCCTACCCATCGCTGCCGCTGCCCGGCGAGATCGAGCAGCTCATCCTGAGCGATCTCTTCGGCATCTCGATCGACCTGCCGATCTACGACTGCACGGATCTCAACCAGGCCTATTTCGGCAAGAGCTTCGACACCATCGGCCATGGCGACATCTTCGGTGTGTCGCTCTTCCAGCTCGTCGGCATCCTCGACACGCTGAGCCCGGGTCTCGCGTCCTCGATCCTGGGCAGCTTCCAGAACGACTACGACGACGTGGTCGAGGCCACGCAGGCGGTCTACGGCTACGCGCGCATCACGGGAAAAAACGATCTCGAGGAGAGCGCGCGAGCGGCGCTGCTCTCGCAGACCACCCTCGACCGCACCTTCGCCGACCTGCTCTACACGCGCACGGATCCCGCGCGTCGCGTGAGTCAGCGCTACGACGCGGCCCTCTTCGAAGCGGGCGCGGGCCTCGAGACCGACACCACCCGCGCCGACCTGGGAAATTTCTCGGTCGCCGAGTCGCGGATCGCCGAGGCCGAGGCGCCCCTCGCGATGGACGACACCGCGCCCGCGCCGCTCCTCTCCGACGAGGACATCCAATCGCGGATCGAGCGCGACCTGGCGGGCGAGGAGCAGCAGAGCGTGGTGGATCGCTATCGGGCCGCGTACGGAACCACTCCCCCGGTGCGACGCGCCGGCGACGGCTACGAGGCGCGCACCTCGGTCGATCCCACCTATCGCGCCGTCGAGGTGCCGCACCATCGGGGCTTCGGTGGAGTGGATTTCCTCGAAGAGATGGCGGTTTGCGTGCACTCGCCGCGGATCCTCGATTGCTCGTGGGCGAAGCTCGGCTGCGCGCCCGCGGATCTCGACGGCAACGGCGCGGTCGACGAGAGCGACGCGGCGCTCCTCGCGACACTCGTGTCCGCGGCCGCGGGGCGGTCGTGCGGCCCGGGTAACGGCTGGTGCAACGGCGCGGATCTCGACCACACCGGTGCCGCCGACGATCTGGACGTGGCCTACATGACGGCGGCGCAGGGCTGCCGGCCCTGAAGAGGGAATCGCTCCTCCTCATCTCCGGACAGAGTATCGACGAGCCACCGCCGGAGGGACGCGATCCTTCGCGTCCGCAGCGATCGATTCGATGAGACGCCGCGGCTGCGAGGGACCGCAGCCCTCCCTCGATGAGCGGGCACCGCCGTTCGTGCCTGCTTCTCTGCACGTCGGCGTCCGCGCTAGGCTCGAACACGCCGTGGGCAAGCGAGCTCCGATCAAGGCGATTCGCAGCGCGATCGCCACCGCGATCGCCGCGACGGTCGTCATCGCCGCCGGCTGCTCCGGTTCCGGTGGACCGGCCGGGGCGGGCGGGAGCGGCGGCGCGGGCGGTGCAGGTGGCTCGGGTGGCGGCGGCCCCACGGCTCAGGTGGCGCTGGCGCTCGCTCCGGTCGGCGACGCGAAGCCCGGTGACATCGCCGAGCTTCGCGTACGCGTCCTCAACACCGACGGCACCGCGGCGCTGGCGCAGTCGATCGTGCAGCCGGTTCCCGCGTTCCCGGTCGACACGACGCTTCAGGTGCCGGCCGGAACGCAGCTGCCGTTCACCGGCGAAGGACTCGACGCGGCGGGGAACTCGATCTTCCGCGCGGCGACCCGCGCCGATCTCGCGGCCAAATCGGACGTCACCGTCACGCTGACGCTCAGCTCCACGCCACCGCCTCCGCCCACCCAGGGCCAGCCGCCGGTGGTCCAGATCCTCACGCCGCACGACGGTGACAGCTTCGTGCAGGGCCAGCTCGTGGTCTTCCAGGGAAAGATCTCCGATCCGGACACTCCCACCGGCGACCTCAAGGATCTGTGGAGCAGCGACATCCAGGGACCGATCAACGTCGACCCGCCGGCCCCGGACGGCACGGTGGGCTTCCAGACGGTCGGGCTCAAGCTCGGCGTTCACCGCATGTCGCTCCTGGCGCTCGACCCGCAAGGAAACGCCACCACCGTCTCGATCTCGATCGAGATCCACTCGCCGGAGCCCGGTCCGCCGCCACCGCCGCCGGGAGGCCAGAGCGCTCCACGGGTCGATTCGATCTCACCCGACGACGGGCCGTCGATCGGCGGCACACAGATCACGATCCTGGGCGCCGATTTTCAGAAGGGCGGCGCGGTCTACTTCGGCGGTCAGCCCGTTGCCACCGATTTCCAGAATTCCGGCGAGATCCGCGTCTTCTCACCGCCCACCGACGGCGCCCGAACCATGGACATCAAGGTCGCAAACCCGGACGGCGGGCAGGTTCTGGTACCGAACGGATATCACTACAACACCACGCTTTTCGTGAGTGCTGGCGCGGCTAACGCGAGTACTCAGGACGGCTCCTCGCTGCATCCGTTCTCGTCGATCGGTCTCGCCGCGGTGCGCGCGCAGCCTGGTTACACGGTGAAGATCGACCAGGGCACCTACCACGAGACGGTGATCGTCCCGAGCGAGCACTCGATCTCGTTCGAGGGCGCGGGCGCCGCCAGCACGATCGTGGACGGCAGCGGCGGCGCCAGCACCGATCCGTCGTTCGGCGTGGTCGAGTCCGACGACATCTCGATCTCGGGCCTCGGAATCGGCGGCGGGCCCGAGGCCGGGCTCATCGTGGTGGGTGGTGGGCACGTGACCGCCGATTCGATCGCGGTGGCCCGCAATCAGGACGGTGTGCTGGTCGGTACCGGCTCGAGCCTGACATTCACGTCCTCGACCGTGACGCAGAATCGCGGCAACGGAGTGCTGGTGGCCGGCGGCGAGCTCGATGCATCCGGCATCTCGGTCACCGGGAACGGCGAGATCGGGCTGGGTGTGGTGATGCCCGGCGACGGCGCGTCGCAGAGCACCGTGGTCCGGAACGCGACGATCTCGGGGAACGGCCAGTTCGGCGTGCTGGGCGTCATCGACGAATCGATCGATCACCTGACCGTGAGCGGCAGTCACATCGAGTCGAACGGCGGCGGCGATGCGCTCCCCGGCGTGATCCTGGTGGCCAACGCGGGCACCCAGACCAACGAGGTGTACAAGATCGTCGGCACCGAGATCCGCCAGCAGAACGGCTCGGGCGTGCAGGTGACCCACGGCGCCAAGGCCACGATCGGCGGCCCGGGCGGCGACAAGAACTCGATCCGCGACAACGGCGGCTATGGCGTCGGCTGCGAGCCGACCGCTCTCCCGACCTGCCCGGCCGGCGGCAACGCGTTCGGCGGCAACGACCTGGGCGACGTCGATCCCAACTGCCCGTCGACGTGCAAGCCGTGAAGCATCGCTTCGTGCGGGCGCTGGCAGCCACGACCCTGGCGACGCTCTCGACGTTCGTGGCCGCGAGCGGCTGTGCCTCCGCGACGCAGCGCCGCACCGACGCCGGGATCGAGCTGCTCGATCAGGGCGATCTCGACGGTGCCGAGACGCGGTTTCGCGAGGCTCTCGCCGACGATCCCGAAAACCCGATGGCCGCGTACCGTCTCGGCCAGGTCTACGAGAAGCGCGGCGACGACTACCGAGCCCGCAGCTGGTATCGCCGCGCCGCGACCCACGCCAAGGATTACCAGGTCATCGAGAAGGGCGACGACGTGTCGCTCTCGGTGTGGGCGCTCCGCGACCTGGATCGCGTGAGCCGCCGGATCGAGGCGACGGCGGAGCAGCCCGGAGGCGCACCACAGCCGTCCGAGTAGTCGGTCACGTCAGGGCGCGATCGAACGCTGCCCACCGGGGGACCGGTGGGCGTGCAGCGGGGATCGGCGTTCCAATCGCGATCGAGATCCTGGAGCGCGCGCGGTCCCTCGCGCGCGAGCGATCGATCGCGCTCAGCGCTTTGCGTTGAGGGCTTCCTTGAGGGTGGTGCCGAGTGCGGCGGGGGAATCCGCCATGCGGACACCGGCCGCTTCCAGCGCCGCGAACTTTTCCTTCGCGGTGCCCTTCCCGCCCGAGATGATCGCTCCCGCGTGACCCATGCGCTTCCCGGGAGGCGCCGTGCGGCCCGCGATGAAGCCTGCGACCGGCTTCTTCACGTTCTTCTGGATGAACTCGGCCGCGTCCTCTTCCGCGGTGCCGCCGATCTCGCCGATCATGATGATCGCGTCGGTGTTCTTGTCGGCCTGGAAGAGCTCGAGCACCTGCACGAAGTTGAGGCCGTTCACCGGATCGCCGCCGATGCCCACGCAGGTCGATTGCCCGAGACCGAGGTTCGAGAGCTGCCACACGGCTTCGTAGGTCAACGTGCCCGAGCGGGACACCACACCGATGCGTCCGGTCTTGTGGATGTGCCCCGGCATGATCCCGATCTTGCAGGCACCCGGCGTGATGATCCCCGGGCAGTTGGGGCCGATGAGCTTCACACCGCGCGCGTCGAGGTAGGGCCGCACCTTCACCATGTCGAGCACCGGTATGCCCTCGGTGATCGCGACGATGAGCTGGATGCCCGCGTCGGCCGCCTCGTACATCGCGTCGGCCGCGAACGGCGGCGGCACGAACAGCATCGACACCGTGGCGCCGGTCGCCTTCACCGCTTGATCGACGGTGTCGTAGATCGGCACGTCCTTGAAGCTCTGTCCGCCCTTCCCCGGCGTGACCCCGCCCACGATCTTGGTGCCGTATTCCAGGCACTTCTCGGTGTGGAACGAGCCGGCGGAGCCGGTGATGCCCTGGGTGATGACCTTGGTGGATGCGTCGACCAGGATGCTCACGACGCACCTCCCGCCTTGGGCGCGGCTTTCGCGGCGGCGATCACCTTTTGCGCGGCGTCCTCGATGTCCTTCGCGTTGATCACCTGCAGGTTCGACTCGGCGAGGATGCGCTTCCCTTCCTCGACGTTGGTTCCTTCCATCCGGACCACCAGCGGCACCGAGAGGTGCACCTCGGTCCCCGCCTCGACGATCCCCTTGGCGAGCACGTCGCACTTCAGGATCCCGCCGAAGATGTTGACCAGCACCGCCTTCACGCTGGCATCGGCGAGGATCAGCTTGAACGCCTCGCGAATCTTGGCGGTGTCGGCGCCGCCCCCCACGTCGAGGAAATTGGCCGGCGAGCCGCCATAGAGCTGGATCGCGTCCATCGTGGCCATCGCCAGGCCGGCACCGTTGACCATGCAGCCGATCGAGCCGTCGAGGGCGATGTACGAGAGGTCGAACTTCTTGGCCTCGCGCTCGCGCGGGTCCTCCTCGTCGGGGTCGCGAAGCTTCTCGATGTCGGGATGGCGGAAGAGCGCGTTGTCGTCGAAGTTGAGCTTGGCGTCGAGCGCCACCAGATCGCCCTTGGCGGTCACCACCAGCGGGTTGATCTCGACCAGCGAGCAGTCCTTCTCGACGAAGAGCTTCATGAGCCCGTCGAGGAACTTGCCGAGCTTGCCGATGGTCGGACCGCTGAGCCCGAGACCGAACGCGAGCTTCCGCGCCTGATACGGCTGCAAGCCGACCGCGGGGTCGATCACTTCCTTCAAGATCTTCTCCGGCGTCTCGGCGGCGACTTTCTCGATCTCGACGCCGCCCTCGGTGCTCGCCATCACCACCGGGCGGCGCAGCTTGCGGTCGATCACCACACCCAGGTAGCACTCGCGGGCGATGTCGCAGCCCTCCTCGATCAGCACCTTGTGGACCAGCTTTCCTTCGGGGCCGGTCTGGTGCGTGACGAGACGCATGCCGAGGATCTCGCCCGCCAGGCGTTTCACCTCCGCCGCGCCGTTGGCGAGCTTGACGCCCCCGCCCTTGCCGCGGCCGCCCGCGTGGATCTGCGCCTTCACCACGTAGCGGGTGCCGCCCAGATCCTGCGCGATCGCCTCCGCGCCTTCCGCCGACGACGCCACGCGTCCCGGCAAGATCGGGACGCCATAGCGGCCGAGAAGCTCCTTCGCCTGGTACTCATGCACGTTCATGCGTTCGTTCTCCGGACCAGCGATCGCAAAGCATCAGCCAATGCGCGCGTCCACGTCCTTGACGAGTGACTGCACCGCGGCGAGCGACGCCTCGAGCTGCTTCATCTCGTCGGCCGTCAGTTCGAGCTCGATGATCTTCTCGATGCCGGCCGCACCGATCATGACCGGCACGCCGACGAAGTTCCCCTTCATGCCGTACTGGCCGTCGAGAAGGGCACAGCACGGCAGCACGCGCTTCTGGTCGCGCAGGTAAGCCGTGGCCATCTCGATCGCCGACGCCGCCGGCGAGTAGAAGGCGCTGCCGGTCTTCAAGAGCTTCACGATCTCGGCGCCGCCGTCGCGGGTGCGCTGCACGATCGCGGCGAGCTTGTCGGCGGGGATGAGCTCGGTGAGCGGCAATCCACCGACGGTCGCGAGGCGCGGCAGCGGCACCATGGTGTCGCCGTGGCCGCCGAGCACGATCGCGTCGACGTCCTTGACGCTCACACCCAGCTCCATCGCGACGAAGGTGCGGAACCGGGTCGAGTCGAGAACGCCCGCCATGCCCACCACGCGGTTCGCCGCGAACCCCGTGAGCTTCCAGTAGGCGTGCACCATCGCGTCGAGCGGATTGGTGACCAGGATCGAGAACGCGCTGGGGCAGCTCTTCTTCACGCCGTCCGCGACCGCGCCGATGATCTTGAGGTTCACGTCGAGCAGATCGTCGCGGCTCATGCCGGGCTTGCGCGGCACGCCCGCCGTGATGATGACGACGTCGGCGCCGGCGATGTCGTCGTAGGAATTGGTGCCGGTGACCTTGGCGTCGAAACCGGCGAGCGGGCCCATCTGCGCGATGTCGAGGGCCTTTCCTTGCGGGACCCCCTCGACGATGTCGTAGAGGACCACGTCGCCCAGCTCCTTCTGGGCCGCCAGCAACGCGAGCGTGCCGCCGATCTGCCCGGCACCGATGAGACCGATCTTCTTTCGCATCTTCGTCCTCCAGCGCGGTACGTGGACCGGCGCTTCGTGGCTCGAGGCCGCTTCGATGGAGCGAAAGCCGTGAGCCGAGTCGCCGAGATTTCGAGGCTTGCGGGGCGCGCCAGGGTATGAGCGCGACCCCCGATTTTCAAGGCGGTTGAGCGCGCGCGAGCGGCGGTCAGTGAGCGGCGGGCTTGGGCGGCAGAACCAGCTTGGTGCCGGGGCGAAGGTCGTCGGGATCGGGCAGCGACGCCTGGTTGGCGTCGAGGATCAGCTTCCAGTAGGCGGGGTTGCCGTAGACCTTGTGCGCGATGGTGCGGAGGTTTTCGCCGTTCCGGACCGTGTAGGTGCTCGGGATCGGGGAGGGGCTCGTCGCGACGTCCGCAGGAGCGGTTCCTGGAGGCGGCAGCTCGAGCTTCATGCCCGCGCGAACGTCACTCGGGTTGCTCATGCGATCCCGGTTCGCCGCGTAGATCAGCTTCCACGCGGCTTCGTCGTGGTACTCGTGGAGCGCGATCTCGGTCAGCGTCTCGCCTCTCTTCACCACGTGGGTGCGAGGTCCGGACGACGGCTCGGGAGCAGCGGGCGCCGCGGGCGGCGTTGACGCCGGCGCGGCCGGCGGAGGCGTCGCGGCCGGCGCCCGGCCCTTCCCCGCAACATCCCCACAACCAAATCCCGGAACGACCGCCCCCTGTCGTGGGGCGTATGCGAATGCTTGGGCGCCGCCAGGGTACC
>CAZYWA010000074.1:0-1145 GCA_964650975.1 uncultured bacterium | reverse complement strand
GGCCGGCGGAGGGGGTGGTGCCGGCGGCGCGGCCGTTCCGCTCACCAGCCGCTCACGCTCTTCGCGGATCGCCCTCGCCGTGTCTTCGGGCGATGGCGAAGGCTTGGGCGCGGCCTGGGAACGGAGGTCGGGCAGCGGCTCGGGAGGTGGAGCGGGTGCCAGGCGTTCCGGTGGCGGAAGTGCGGCCGGCGGAAGCGCGCTGGGAGCGGGTGTCGGCGGGGCCGAAGGAGCAGCCTGCACAGGAGGCGGCGGGACGGGCGCGGGCGGAACGTCAGCCGGCGTATTCGGCGCGCCGTTCAGAAGCGGCGAGAGCTGCACGCCCTCCTTCGACGGCGGCACCTCGGTGAAGCCGCTGTCGGGCGGCCGCTGGGCACCCGGCCCCGCCACCGCGTCGGAAAGGCGGCGTGCCTCGTTCAGCGACTCCTTGGCGCGGTCGAAATCGCCCTGGTCGATTGCGTCCTGACCGGCGACCAGGGCCGCGCCGGCCTGCTGGAACCGCTCCGGATCGCGCTGCGCCCCACCGGCCGCCGACGCGTCTTGATACGAGCGCCACGCCGCATCGAGATCAGCCAGCGGCGGGCGCGCGCAACCGCCCGCGATCAGCACGGCGGCCGCAACCGCACGACGATCGAGCTTCATGTCTTGGGCTCCGGACTCGGGTGGACGGGGCGTGCGAGACGAATCCCTACCTCACGCAACTGCGCCTCGGAGACTTCGGCCGGCGCGCCGCTCATGGGGCAAGTGCCCTTTTGGGTCTTGGGGAAGGCGATGGTGTCGCGGATCGAGGTGGCTCCGGCCAGGATCGTGACCATGCGATCGAGACCGAGCGCCAGCCCCGCATGGGGCGGCGCGCCGAAGGCGAGCGCGTCGAGCAAGAAGCCGAATTTCTCGCGCGCCTCCTCGGCGCTCAGGCCCAGCAGGCGGAACACCCGCTCCTGCACGTCGCCGGCGTGGATACGGACGCTGCCGCCGCCGACCTCGCTGCCGTTGAGCACCAGGTCGTAGGCATTGGAGCGCACCGACGCCGGATCGCTCTCGAGCCGCTCCAGGTCCTCCGGATGCGGCGCGGTGAACGGGTGGTGCATCGCGACCCAGCGACGCTGCTCGGAATCGTAGTCGAGCAGCGGAAACTCGGTCACCCAGAG